>CAZOGN010000017.1:0-36439 GCA_964579655.1 uncultured Lachnospiraceae bacterium | reverse complement strand
ATAAACTATTACATAATATAAATACAGATAAAATAGTTTTTGATGATATTTGTGATGTTTTAAGTGGTATTCTAGATTCTAACGTTATTGTAATAAGTAAAAAAGGTAAAGTGCTAGGACTTAAGAATAAAAATGATACAAAAGTTATTGATAAACTAATTAGCAATGATGTTGGTAAGAAAATAGACTTATTATTAAATGAACGTTTTTTAAATATTTTGTCTACAAAAGAAAATATAAATTTATTAACATTAGGATTTGAATTTGAAGGAATAAGTGATTTTATTGCTATTGTTACCCCAATTGATATAGCAGGAGAAAGATTGGGTACTTTATTTGCTTATAAAACACAAGGCCAATATACAATAGATGAAATAATTCTTAGTGAATATGGAACAAGTGTTATTGGACTAGAAATGATGCGTTCTATTACTGAAGAAAGTGCTAGAAAGAATAGGAAAGTTCAAATTGTTAAATCAGCCATAAGTACTTTGTCATATTCTGAACTTGAGGCAATTACTCATATCTTTAATGAATTAGATGGTGACGAAGGCATATTAGTTGCAAGTAAAATAGCAGATCGAGTTGGAATAACAAGATCGGTTATAGTAAATGCCCTTCGCAAGTTTGAGAGTGCAGGAGTTATTGAATCGAGATCTTCTGGAATGAAGGGAACCTATATTAAAGTTATTAATGATCTAATATTCCCTGAGCTTAAAAAAATCAAAGAAGATAAAATTGAAAAAAAATAAAAACTGTATATATAAATTCCATAAAGTAAAATCAGCCACTTGTACATTGTGGTTGATTTTTTTTTATAATAAGACTGAATATTTGTATAAGTATTTAGATAAAATTCGATTATTTCGGTCAAAATAATAAAAAAATATAGAAAATACAACATATTTCAACTTTTTCATTGTACTTTTGATAATGTTTGATTATAATATAGATATATTAGTAAAAATGCAATTAATCAAGGAGGAATTTATGATTAAAGCAAATGCTTTTAATTATGTTAATGTTTTGAATAAAGCAGCAGATGCTAGTTGGCTAAGAAATGAAGTTATTTCAAACAATCTTGCCAATGTAAGTACTCCTAATTATAAACGAAGTGATGTGGAGTTTCAAAGCGTTCTTCGAAGGGAGTTACAAGGTAGCGAGTCTCTTGATAAAAGAGTTGCAAGTGTTAATTTACGTAATTTAAAACCTATTACATTTAGTGATCATTCTAATCTAAGTTACAGGTTAGATGGTAATAATGTAGATATAGACATAGAAGGAGCTAATTTAGCAGAAAATCAAATTAGATATAATGCAATTATTGATTCTGTATCCCATGAATTTAATCGGTTAAAAACGGTTTTAAATGGATTGTAGGAGGTGTTTCTTATGGCGTTTTTCAATGGAATGAATATTAGTTCTACAGGAATGACAGCACAAAGACTAAGAATGGATACAATTGCTCAAAACATTGCAAATGTTAATACTACTAGAGATGAAAATGGTAATGTTTATAGAAGAAAAACTGTGGTTTTTGCAGAAAAGAATGCCCCTAATTTTAGAAGGGTCTTTGCTAGTGCACTTGGTAAGCCAAGTGGTTATGGTGTGAAGGTAACAGAAATTGTTGAAGACAATGAGACTCCAATGACTATGGCTTATGACCCATCCCATCCAGATGCTGATGAGGAAGGATATGTATCATATCCAAATGTAAATACAGTTACAGAGATGACTAACTTAATTGATGCAAGTAGGGCCTATGAAGCGAACGTAACAGCCTTTAATGCATCAAAGAGCATAACCTTAAAAGGTCTAGAGGTTGGTAAGTAATTCGATTTAGAAAGGCATGGTTATTATGCAGATAAAAGGGATTGATAATTTAAGCAAAATACATAAAATACAAAACTTGAATAATAATATTACTTCTAAAATAGGAACAAGTAGAAACCAAACATTTGAAAATATATTCGAATCGGCGGTTTCTGTTCTTCAAGAAACAAATCAATTATCAAATGCAGCAAAAGAAGCTGAAATTTCATATGCCTTAGGGATAACAAACAGTACTCATGATTTACAAATTGCCCAAGAAAAGGCGAACATTGCACTTCAGTATACCTTATCTATACGTAATGCAATATTAGAAAGTTATAATAATATTATGAATATTCAATTTTAGAAAGGTTTACTTATTAAATGACTGACAGACTAAAGGGATTTCTCAAAACAATAACTAATAGATGGAACAAGTTAACAGGAGCACAAAAAACAGCTGTTATAAGTATCATTGCAACAGTTTTTTTGGCTTTTATTATTTTATACTTTTTTGCAAGTAGAACTAATTATGAAACATTGATATCTAGTGATAATACAAAAGATATTAGCACTGTAGCAGACTTGCTTGAAGGAGAAGGTATAGAATATAAATTAGCGAGTGATAATCGTTCTTTGCTTGTGGACTCTTCTAAGTACTCAGATGCAGTACTGTTAGTATATAGTAGTGATGTTCCAACTACTGGACTAACTGTAGATGAGTTATTAAATAATGGTTTAAATACAACTAATAGCGAACGAAATCTAAAAAATCACTTGTATATACAAACTGAAATTAGAAGAAACTTACTTAATATGAATGGAGTAACAGATGCACAAGTTACTTATGTACCGCAAGATAATAGTTATAGTATCCTTTCTGAAAGAGATGATTATCCTGCAAGTGTTGCACTGATTGTTAATTCGGACTTTGAGTTAACAAGTGCACAAACCATAGCAGAGTATGTTGCGGCATCAATTGGTAATGAATCCACAGAAAAAATCAAAGTTGTTGATCAAAATGGCAATTTACTTTTTGGAGGTAAGGATGACCTATACACAGGCAATGTTGATTCTGTACTAGATTATAGAGAAAAGCTACAAAACACATACAACAATAATATATATATATTATTGATGAAATTAGGATTTGACGATATACAGTCTATGTTCAATTGGTCTCTAAACATGGATAAGGTAACAGAACTATATACTGAACAAATTCCAGCTGATGGTCAAGACCAAGGTTTATATAAACACTATTACTCTTATGAAGCAGAAAACACAGCGGGAGAAGTGTCAGGCATACCTGGAACAGATAATAATGACGACATTACATATAATATAGACCAAGGAATTATAAATCAAGGCAGCAATGTAAATACTACGGAAATTGAATACTTACCAAGTGAAAGAGTAACAAATACAGAATATGAAGTTGGAGCTGTTATACCAGGAGAATCATCAGGAAGTATCATATGTACAAAAGTAGTAACATATGAAGAGGCTGAACTAGAAGCCGCTGGATTGCTTGATGGTATTTCCTTTGAAGAATACACACAGGCTAATAATGAACGAGTACAAATGGAAGTAACTGATGAAGTCTACAATTTAGTATCAATGGCAACAGGTGTACCACAAAACAGAATTCAAATAATGGCTTATGAACAACCCTTATTTATTCCAAAAACTACGACTCCAATTAATAGTACATTGATTTTCCAGATATCCTTAGTGGCACTAATTATTGGTTTGCTTTTATTGGTGGTTTTCAAAGGAACAAAACCTGTAGAAGTTATGGAAACAGAGCCAGAATTATCAGTAGAACAATTACTTGCTACAACACATGAACCAGAACTTTCTGATATAAAGCTAAATGAAAAATCAGAACCCAAAAGAGTTATAGAAAAGTTTGTTGATGAAGATCCTGAATCAGTAGCACGATTACTTAGAAACTGGTTAAGTGAAGATGAATGGGAATAGAGGTAATAAAAATTGAGCACATTTGATTTGACAGGAATAGAAAAAGCATCGATTTTGTTAATTGCATTAGGACCAGAAACGTCATCAAAAATCTTTAAGCATCTTAATGAGGAAGAAATAGAGGCGTTAACATTAGAGATTGCTAACACTAGAAGTGTGTCGCCAGAGACCAAGGAAGAAGTAATTAATGAATTTTATGAGGTTTGTCTAGGGCAACAGTTTATTTCTGAAGGAGGAGTTGCTTATGCTAAGGAATTGTTGGAAGCAGCACTAGGAGAAAGTCAGGCAGCTAGTGTTATTAACAGATTAACAGCATCCTTGCAAGTAAGGCCTTTTGAATTTGCAAGAAAAACAGATGCTAGCCAAATTAATAGTTTTATACAGGATGAACATCCACAAACAATAGCTCTTATATTGGCTTATTTACCGCCAGCACAATCAGGTGCTGTAATCTCTGAGTTATCACCAGAGAATCAAGCAGATGTTGCGAAGAGGATTGCACAAATGGATAGAACAACGCCAGATGTAATTCATGAAGTGGAAAAAATACTTGAAAGAAAGTTTTCATCTTTAGTAAATCAGGATTATACCATTGCAGGAGGCGTTGATTCAATGGTGGATATTTTAAATTCTGTAGATAGAGGAACCGAGAAAAATATTATGGAAAATCTAGAATTAGATGATCCGGAATTAGCAGATGAGATTAAGAGAAAAATGTTTGTATTTGAGGATATTATTACTCTTGACGATAAATCAATTCAAAGAGTTCTTCGAGAAATTGATAATAATGATTTAGCCTTAGCCCTTAAGAATACTAATAATGATGTTAAAACTGTAATCTTTAATAACATTTCACAAAGACTTGCAGCCATGATAAAAGAAGATATGGAATATATGGGACCTGTAAGACTTAAAGATGTTGAAGAATCACAACAAAAGATTGTTAATATTATTAGAAGACTAGAGGATGCTGGAGAAATAATTATTTCAAGAGGCGGAGGTGACGAGATTATTGTCTAATGTTATTAAATCAAAGGATGTATACTTAAACGAAAAAAATATCAAAAAGATTAATCCGGATTTTGCTTTTTCATCAAAAGCAGGAAAGCATATAAACTCAACAAACAGTAATGAAGTCATCACAGATAACAAAACAAATAATGAAAAAAACAATCAAGTTTTTATGAATTCTGTAAAAGACCAGGCTAAAAGCATAATTGAAAATGCAGAAAAAGATGCAAAAAAAATATCCACTTCAATCTATTCAGATGCTAAAGAAAATGGTTATCAAGAAGGAATAAAAGCTGCATCTTTAAAAATTGAAGAGTTGGAAAATGAACTCAACTTAAAACTTAAACAAAATCAAGAAGAATATGAAAAACTTATAAAAGATATAGAACCACAAGTGGCTAGAATAGTAATCGATTTGTTAGGCAAGATTACGGGAGTTGTTATAAAAAACAATCATGTTGTTGAACATTTGATTCGTCAAACCCTTCTAGGTTCAGACAAGAGCAAGAGTTATTTTATAAGAGTAAGCGAAGAAGAATACAGGCTAGTAAGTGAAAAAAAAGAGCAATTTGAAGAGATAGTAGGTAGAGACACTGAAATAGAATTTGCTATAGATAAAGATCTCAAAAAAGACCAGTGTTTAATAGAGACTGACAGTGGAATTATAGATTGTAGTTTAGATGTTCAATTAAATAATTTATATGAGAGCATTAGATTACTAGCAGGCACTTAAGATAAAGGAATTTTGAATGAGCAATAATATTAATATTGATATAAAAAAATATGAAAAACTATTAGATAATTCCTATGAAAAAAATCTAGGCAAAGTTGTAAAAGTAGTAGGTCTAACAATAGAATCCATAGGTCCAGAGGCAAATCTAAATGATTTGTGTATGATTATATCAAAAGATGGAAAGAACACTGTAATGGCAGAAGTAGTAGGCTTCAGGGATAATAGAATTTTGCTAATGCCATTTGAAGGTGTTGATGGAATAGGTATAGGTAGTAAGGTGGAATGTTTTAATGAACCTTTACAAGTACCTGTGGGGGAAGATTTATTAGGAAAAGTTTTGAATGGTTTAGGATTTCCCCTTGATGAATCAGAGTACAAGGTAAGGCAGACCTATCCTGTTGAAGCAAGTCCGCCTGATCCAATGCAAAGAGCAATTATATCAGAAGTTCTCCCTCTTGGAGTGAAGGCAGTAGATGCCCTTACAACCATAGGAAAAGGGCAAAGAATGGGAGTGTTTGCAGGTAGTGGAGTAGGTAAAAGTACTCTTCTGGGAATGTTTGCAAGAAATACTAAAGCAGATATAAATATTATTGGATTAATTGGGGAACGAGGTAGAGAAGTTAGGGAATTTATAGAAAGAGACCTTGGAGAAGAAGGGCTTAAACGCTCAGTAGTTGTAGTTGCAACATCAGACAAGCCTCCTTTAATTCGAAAGAAAGCGGCACAAACTGCAACAGCAATAGCAGAATATTTTAGAGACCAAGGCAAAGATGTACTTTTAATGATGGATTCAATAACTCGTTTTTCAATGGCACAAAGGGAAATAGGTCTTGCTTCAGGTGAACCACCAGTAACTAGAGGATATCCACCAAGTATGTATTCTGAAATGCCAAAGCTTTTAGAAAGAGCCGGAAATTCAGACAAAGGTTCTATTACCGGTTTATATACAGTTCTTGTAGATGGTGATGACTTTAATGAACCTATTACCGATACTGCAAGGGGAATTCTAGATGGACATATTATGTTATCAAGAAAACTTGCTCATAAAAGCCATTATCCAGCAATTGATGTTTTACAAAGTATTTCCCGTGTTATGTCATCTATTATTTCTGATGAACATAAAGAATATGCAAGTGAATTAAAGATGGTTTTAGCCACTTATAACGAGGCAGAAGACCTAATCAATATAGGGGCATATAAAAAAGGCTCAAATAAAAATATAGACTATGCAATTTCAAAAATTGAAAAAGTAAACGACTTTTTAAAGCAAAAAGTAGAAGTAAAGTTTGATATACAAGAATCTTTACAATTGCTTAAGGAAATTTTCGAGGATAATTAGCAAGGGTATATTTGCATTTTATTACAAAGAAAGGATTGGGTTAACTAATGACAAAATTTGTTTATAAAATGGAAGATATATTAGAAATTAAAATTCAACTAGAAGATCAGGCTAAGACAGAGTATGCTAATGCCAGAAGAATACTTTTGATAGAAGAAGATAAACTTAAAAAACTCTTCTTAGAACATGATGTTTTCCAAGAAAAGTTAACTGATCTAATAAGCTCAAAAATAGAACTTTTAGAAATTCAAAAATGCAAAGATGCAATTGAATTATATAAAGAATACATAGAACAACAAAAAAAGAAGCTAGCAATAGCTGAGCATAATGAAGAAATAGCTAGGTTAAACTTGCAAGAAGCTATGATTGAAAGAAAGACATATGACAAACTTAAGGAAAAGGCTAGGGAAGAATATATGTATGAATATGAATCCTGGCAGCAAAAAGAAATTGACGAAATTACAAGTTATCGATATGGGATCCTTGCCCAAAACAAGGAGGATATAAATGCCGGATAAAAAAGAAAAAGTAGTAAAAAAAAGAAATAATAAGCTTATCAGTATATTAATTTTATTAATGATATTATTTGTTTGGATACTTATTATTGCTCTTTTAGTAAAGTTAGATATAGGTGGATTTGGAACAACTTTAAGACCTGTAATTAAAGATATCCCTATTGTTAATAAAGTCTTACCAGTATTAACAGATGAAGAGCTAGCAGAAGAAAAGAACTATCCTTATGCTTCTTTAGCTGAAGCGATGGTAAAAATAAATGAATTAGAAAAAACAAATGAAGAACTAGAGTTAAATATTGAAGAATATAAAAACAACTCTAACAAATTAGAAGAAGAATTAGCAACATTAAGTGAATTAAAAGAAAAAGATGATAAGTTTAATCAGAGGGTTTTAGAATTTGATAGAAATGTTGTGTTTGGAGATGAAGCTCCTGAGATTGAGGAATATAAAAACTATTATGAATCCATAAATTCAGATAATGCTGAAATTATATATAGACAGGTGATTTACGATGTAAATTCATCTCAAGAAGTAAAAGAAAAAGCTGATATATATAGTCAAATGGATCCTAAGGCGGCAGCTCAAATTTTTGAAACTTTATCTAATGATACCGATTTACTACTATTGATACTATCAAATATGAGTAAATCAAGTTCTTCAGAAATATTAAGTGAGATGAATCCTGAACTAGCAGGAACTTTAACTAAGAAATTGTTTGATGATAATTAGATAATAAATGAGTATTTGCTCATTTATATATAAATAGATAATTTAAGGAAGGAGGAAAAGAACCAGTGAAAACAGAATTCATATTATTAAACCAGGTTAATGGTGATAGTGTGAATAACAAAAAGGTTGATAGCAAATCTAGTAAGGACAATACTAATTTTAGCGATTTCATGGATACGAAAGTAAAACAAGAAATGTATGTAGGGCCCAAGAAAACACAAACTTCGAAAGTTGATTACAAAAAATCCCCACTTGAAAAGGTAAAAAGCCCTAAAAGTAAAGAAATAACTTCAGATGATCTTGAAAAAGCTGTAATGCTTTTTGGGGATTTATCCAATTCGATTAGTAAAGAAGTTACAAGCATGCTAAACATTAGTCAGGAAGAACTAGAAGAAACACTTGAAACCTTAGGCTTTACGTCTTTAGACCTACTTAATAAGGATAATGCAACATGTTTATTCCTACTAGTAAATGAAGAAGCTAACGTGACTGATTTAATTACGAATGAAGATCTAATGTCACAATATAATTCTTTTATGGAAGTATTAGAAGATATGCGGGAAAATTTAACTAGTGATATACGGGAACTATTAGGGTTTGAAGATGCTGATGTAGAAGCTATAGTTGATGAGTTAAAAGAAAACAGTCATAAGATAGATTTTGCTAAGTTGTTTGAGGATTTAATTGATAAAAATGAAAACAAATCATTACATACTAATACAAACATGCAAGATCAAATACGACAAGTTGATGAGAGCGCTGATAGTAATTTATCCAAACAGGATAACTCAGAAATGCTTAGAGAAAATCAAATCAATAGTCAAAAAGACAATGACTCAATTAACTATATAGTTGACAATCAAAAGCCAAAAAGTAATGAAAAAGGTGCTAGCACACTAGACCAAACCAAAAACGGACTATTGAACAACTTTTCTAGCAACTTGAATTCTTCTACAATTAATAACGAAATATTTAATTTAAATGAGAATTCAACAAATGGTATATTTGATATTTCAAAACAAATTATAGAACAAATAAAAGTCAAATTACAAACGGATCAAACATCAATTGAAATGAGATTGTATCCTGAACATTTAGGAAAGTTAGCATTCCAAGTTAGTACAAAAAGTGGTATTTTAACAGCAAGTTTTACTACAGAAAATGAAGTGACAAAAGAAATTATAGAAAGTCAGCTTCACGTATTAAAAGAACAACTTAATTTACAAGGATTAAAAGTAGAAGAACTTGAAGTGGAAGTTGGAATTTCTCAATTCTTCACAAATGAGAATGGCAATTCAAACTCAAGTGGACCAAAGCAAAATCAGGGACGAAATAATCTTTCAAACTTTTGGTCGGATATTGAAGAAGACGATGCCACAGAGAATATTACACTAGATGATTTATTAATATCTTATGATTTAGATGGTGTTAATGTAAACACAGTTAATTATTCGGCATAGTAAAAGTAAGGAGGTGTGATTAAATTGAGTACAATAAATCATGTTCAAAACATTATTGATGGTAAAATTCCTGATATGAGAAAAGAAGAAACAACAAAAAAACTAGGCGATGATTCTTTAGGTAAAGATGCATTCTTACAATTGCTTGTTACACAGCTTAAGCATCAGGACCCACTCAATCCAAGCCAAGATACAGAATTCATTGCACAATTAGCAAGCTTTTCTCAATTAGAAGCTCTTCAGAACTTAACTCAAAGTAATAGCAATGCTCAAGCATTTAATTTAGTTGGAAAGCACGTGGTGCTAAAATTTGAGACAGACTCAGGCAATGCTATGTTTACAGTAGGAAAAGTTGATTATGTAACAGTAGAAGGCAAAGATACATACTTATCAGTTAATGGTAACGATTATAATATTGAAGACTTATATCAAGTAGTTGATAGTAGTTTTTTACCTGAAGAGATAGTAGAGCCAGAAGAAACAGAAGATAATCAGGACGATCAAGATAATGATGAAACTGAAGAAGTTTAGATATCTAGAAAGGAGGATGGCATGAACAAAATTAACAAAACAAACTTTAATTCCATTGATCAGATAAGAAATCAATATTTAAAGCAGAAGTCACAAGCCACAAAAAATGCTAATAATGACACCTTACAGCCATCATTTTCCCACATTCTGGGTAATGTAGCAAAGAGTGTAGAGCAAAGTGAATTAAAATTTTCCAAACATGCAAGCCAAAGACTTAATAGTAGAAACATAGACCTTACACAAGATCAAATGGAGAGACTAGAACAAGGTGCTAGAATCGCTAACAAAAAAGGTGTGAAAGATTCCTTAGTTATAGTTGATGATATAGCATTTATCGTAAATATTAAAAAACATACTGTAGTTACTGCAGTAAATGAAGCAGAAGAAAAAACTTTTACAAACATTGATGGAGCTGTAATAATGTAATGCTGGACCTTAACAGGAAGCATAGGTCTTTGACTGATTGATAAGACCGTTACAGCCAAATAAGGAGGTCAATTTTTATGATGCGATCACTAAATTCTGGTGTTTCAGGCTTAAGTGTTCACCAGACAAGAATGGACGTTATAGGTAATAATATTGCCAACGTTAACACTATAGGATATAAAGCAAGTTCAGCTAATTTTGCAGATGTATTTTATCAAACGACACAAAGTTCAACAGGACCTAATGCTGAGACGGGTGCTGCTGGTAGAAATGCACTTCAGATAGGTATGGGTACAAACCTTGCAAGTATCACAAAGTCAATTGAACAAACAGGAGGAACTCAAAGAACAGATAAGCCTTTTGATGTAATGATAAATGGAAACTCCTTTTTCATTGTAAACAATGGAGGAGCAAACTATTTCACAAAAGCAGGAGCCTTTGGAATCGATGGAAGTGGTAACCTGGCTACACCTGATGGTTCGCTGGTTATGGGATGGCAAGTTGATCCACTTGACCCATCAAAAGCAATGGCAGATAATGTATCACCACTTAGGATTATGTCACCTGAAAATCAATTTGCTTCACCAGTTGCAACAACTCATGTGAACGTTTCGGGTAATATTGATAGTAAGGATACACAAATAGCTTCAGACACAGGAAAAACAGTAAGTATATCCTTTTATGATAATATGGGTTATGCATACTCAGGACAGATCAAGTTACAGCAGTCAGAAAATTCCGAAAACGAATACTCAGTTACACTAATGAACATCACTAATGAAAGTGGCAGTTCAATATTTGCTAATAAAAAAGTAAATGAGTCTGGAATGACATATTATGAAGCGACGGAAATAACATCATTTGATTTTGCTGGTTTTACTTATAATGTTGATGTTGATCCTGATAACGGCAGTCTTACTTTAAGTAGTGAAGATGCAGAAGGAAACACTCTTACGGGAGACAATTTACCATCAGCAACACTTTCATTTAACAAAGAAGATGGTTCTTTTTCTGGTGTATCAGGAAATGATGGGGAATTATTGAATAGTCTTAACTTTTCAATCCATCAGGAGCCAACGGCTTATGAAGAAATTAACATAGACTTTTCATCGCTTACCATGTACTCAACTAGTGGTAATTCATCACTAGAAGCAGCTAAGGGTAGCATAGATGGAATGGGTGCAGGTAGACAAGTAGGTAATTTGTCGGGTATTGGAATAGATCAAGCCGGCCGAATTTATGGAAGATATGATAATGGTGACAGTAGACTCTTAGGTCAAATTGCAGTTGCTAAGTTTTCCAACCCGTCAGGACTAGAAGCAGTAGGTAATAACATGTTTATACAGACTCAAAACTCTGGTGAATTTGATGGAATTGGGCAAGATATAACAACTGATGGTGGTGCCTTCACAACAGGCGCACTAGAAATGTCTAATGTAGACTTGGCATCAGAATTTACTGACATGATTACGACTCAAAGAGGTTTTCAGGCTAACTCAAGGATAATTACCGTTTCTGATACCTTATTAGAAGAGTTAATCAATTTGAAGCGTTAATCTAATTTATTAATTAAGTAAATCAACTTAAAAGTTAATCTTAGCATTAACTTTTAAGTTGATTTAGATATAAAAATATGCAAAGCAAATTTGCACAGAAAATAGTAAGGTGGATCATGATTACTTTAAGAAAAATGGATAATTCAAGCATTACTATAAACAGCGATTTTATAATTACAATTGAGGCAACTCCAGATACAGTAATTACTTTCTCTACAGGTAAAAAACTTATAGTTAAAGAAAGTATAGAAGAAATTACTGATTTAATAATTGATTATAAAAGACGAATATTTGATACTATAGAGAAGTAGGTGAATTTATGAATTTAGCATCTTTATTAGGATTATTATTAACCTTTTTAACTACTGTGTTTGGGATTACCTTTGTAATGGACACAAGCAGCTTTAATTTTTCATTAATAATGAATTTTTGGGATGTTCCTTCAATATTAATAACTTTTGGTGGGTCACTATTTGCAATGTTGGTAATGCAAAAAAGTACAGGAGCATTTTTTTACAAACTTTCGACTTTCAAACTTATTTTCAGAAATGATAACGATAATGAATTTGAAACAATACGTACTATTATAGCCCTATCTAATGTTGCAAGAAAAGAAGGTTTATTAGCACTTGAAGAAGCAACAAATGAAATTGAAGATAATTTTCTAAAAAAAGGAGTTCTACTCATAGTTGATGGAACAGACCCTGATTTAGTAAAAGGAATAATGAATACGGAGCTAGGTTGTATAGAAGATAGACATAATGAAGTATCAGGATTCTGGGATTCTCTTGGAGCAATGGGTCCTGCTTGGGGAATGATTGGTACATTAATTGGTTTGATTAACATGTTAAAGGATCTTAATGATGCAGCATCTATTGGGCCAAACATGTCAGTTGCTTTAACTACAACTTTTTATGGTGCATTTATTGCAAATGCAATATGTATTCCAGTTAAAACTAAATTAAGAAGTTTACATGCTTCTGAAGTTATGGTAAAAGAAATAATTGTAGAAGGGATTTTATCTATTCAAGCAGGAGAAAACCCAAGAGTAATTGAAGAAAAATTAAAAGCTTTTGTTAAACCATCAGATAGATATAGGTTATCTACAGAAGAACAACTTGAAAGTGAGGAAGTAAATGGCTAGAAAAAAAAAGGCACCGGCAGAAAGTGCAGGCTCGCCTTGGTTGAATACATTTGCTGATTTAATGAATTTGCTCTTATGCTTTTTTGTATTGCTTTTTTCAATGTCAAGTGTTGATGAAGGAAAATATGAGGAAATGGTTCAATCACTTAGTGCTGGTTTTAGTATATTTAATTCAGGTAGTTCAGTAGTTGATAGTGGAAGAATTATTTCTAGTGGAATAGAGCAACTAGAAGATTTGGAAGATTATAGTTTTGAAGAAGGAAAAGGTGAATCGGCGCTGGAAGGTTCAGCTTCATTTGATGATGAACTCTATAAAAAAAACAAGGAAGCAGCAGAAAAGATTTATGAAGAAATAGTAGAAGGTTCACGATCATTAAATATATACGATAATATTAATCTTAATATAGATGAAAATTATAGATATGTGCAAATAACTTTAGATGGCTTTATTTTGTTTGATCCTGGTAAAGCAAATATTAAACCAGAAGCTTATTCACTATTAAGCAGAATTGGCGATATTCTAAAGTCATTTAATGAAGAACATATAATTGAAATAGAAGGTCACACAGATAATGTTCCAATATCAAGAAGTGAATATAAAACCAATGAATTATTATCTTCCGCAAGGGCAATTAATGCAGCAACATATTTAATTGAAGATAAGGGCTTTAATCCTGAAAACTTACAATGGACAGGTAGGGGTGAGTATGATCCAGTTGCTTCAAATACAACACCAGAGGGAAGAGCTAGAAATAGAAGAATAGAAATAAAGGTTCATAATAGTATTCATTAAAGATTTAAATTATGTCCTTGGAAAGGTATGGTCATTAAAATGAAAAAGAATATATTTTCAGTCTTAGCTTTAGCTGTTTCAATTATTAATTTAATCCTTTGTATTTTAATAGTTTTTACTCTTGTACCATCTGCAGCAAAAACCAACAAACTAATAACTAAGGTTGCATCTAATTTAGATTTAGAAATCGAGTCTACAGTTGGTTTAGATGATGACAAAGAAAAAGTTCCTCTAAAAGACATTGAAATTTACCCTCTTGAGGAATTAACTATAAATTTAAAGAGTTCAGAGGGAGACACAAGAAATCACTATGCCAAAGTTACAGCATCATTATCAATGAATAAGACACATAAGGATTATAAGAAACTAAGTCCAGAAATGAAAACTTATGAAAGCTACATAACAGAAATTATAACAGATGAATTTTCTAAGAGCACTGCAAGTAATGTGATGGAAAATAAAGATTCTATAAAAGAAAGAGTTTTATCAAGCTTAGAAGATAAATTTGACTCAGATTTCATAGTAGATATGTCTATAGGAAAAATAGTTGTAGACTAAGATAGAAAAATATCATAATATGTGTTAATATTTATATGTTTTAGTCACATAATAGCTTGGAGGTATGATGATGAGTGATGTTTTATCTCAACTAGAGATAGATAGCCTGCTTAGTGCATTAAGTAGTGGAGAAATAGATGCGGAGGAATTAAAGGAAAATGAAGAAAAACATGTAAAGGATTATGATTTCAAAAGACCTTTGAAGTTTTCTAAAGATCATTTGAGAACTTTAGAAATAATCTTTGAACATTATGGTAGGTTGCTAGCAAATCATTTGACAAGTCATTTGCGAAAAAACACTCAGGTTGAAGTAATGAATTCAGAAGCTATAGTTTTTTCAGAATTTACCAACTCATTATCTAATCCCGTTCTACTTAGTGTTGTTGATTTTAATCCTTTAGAAGGAAATATATTAATTGAATTAGGTAACAATTTAGGTTATTCTATTATTGATAGATTATTAGGTGGTTTTGGTGATTCAACTAGTAGGAAGAGGGAATTTACTGAGATTGAGATAACTATTTTAGAAAGAGTTTTTGATATCTTTGTAAACTTGCTTGCAGATCCATGGTTAAACGTAGTTGAATTAGAACCGAGACTAGAGCGAATTGAAACAAGCGCACAATTTGCACAGATTGTTGAACCTAATGAAATGACAGCAATTGTTACATTGAAATTAAGTATAGGTAAAGTAGATGGTATGATAAATGTATGCCTTCCTTATTCCACTATGGAAAATGTAATAGAAAAGCTTAATACAAGATACTGGTATTCAAGTGCACAGGAAAAAGAAGAAGGCAAATACAAAGAGATTATAGAAGCTACTATTAATAGGACCCAAATACCTATTAGAGCAATTCTAGGAAAAAGTACGATATCTGTTCAGGATTTTTTAGGCTTACAAGCAGGTGATATCGTTCGTTTAGATTCAAAAACGGGACAAGAATTAGATATATTTGTTGGTAACATAAAAAAATTCAAAGCATATCCAGGTACTTTTTCAAAGTCTTACGCAGTACAGCTTTCAACAATAATAAGGGAGGAGTAAAGAATATGGATAATATTTTATCTCAAGAAGAGATTAATGCTCTATTAGACGGTATGAGTCCAAATGGTTTGGATGATACCAATCAAGCCAAAGAATTATCTGAAGAAGAAAAAGACATTATTGGAGAAGTGTCTAATATTGCAATGGGTGCAGCATCAACAACATTATCTTCTTTACTTAGTCATAGAGTCGAAATTACCGCGCCTAAAGTATCATATTCAACCTGGGATGAATTATCCAATGAATATGATAGACCGTGTGTATTTATTCAAATATACTATAAGAAAGGTTTAGACGGAAGCAATATATTACTTATTAAAGAGAAGGATGTAAAGTTTATTACAGATCTTATGATGGGTGGTGATGGAAGCAATGTTGATGGAGATCTAAGTGAACTAGAACTTAGTGCAATAAGTGAAGCGATGAATCAAATGATGGGAACAGCAGCTACATCATTATCAACATTTATAGATAAAAAAGTAGATATAACACCACCAACATCAATTTTAATAGATTTAAACGATAGTGTTGAAAATTTAGATATAGCCTCATTTTTAAAAGACAGATTTGTAAGAGTATCTTTTGATATGAATATAGGAGATAAAGTACAAACAGATATAATGCAACTTTATCCATTTGAATTTGCACATGATATTTACAATGAATTTGTGCAAGTGTTTGAGCAATCAAGTAATGAACCCGAAGAAAGTCCAGTAAATTATGAGCAATCAATGGATGTTAATAATCAAAGTAATAATATTCAGACAAATATTAGTAATCAGCAACCAGTAACCAACCGTGAATACTCTTCAAACCAAAGAGAAGATGTTAATGTTCACTCAGCTTCATTTCAGCCATTTACATCTTCTAATAATAAAGGCGAAACTCAGGAAAACATCAATATAATTATGGATGTACCTTTAGAAGTTAGAGTAGAACTTGGAAGAACAAGCAAATCTATCAAGGAAATTTTGAGTTTTGCACCAGGAACCATAGTTGAATTAGACAAACTCTCTGGAGAGCCGGTTGATCTTTTAGTTAACAATAAAACAGTTGCCAAGGGTGAAGTAGTTGTAATAGATGAATCCTTTGGAATTCGAATTTCAGAAATATTAAATAATTAATATATGAACAAGGAGACTTTACAGATGGAAAAAAGAATATTAATTTGTGACGATGCTACATTTATGAGAATGATGATTAAGGATATTCTGACTAAGAATGGTTACGAAGTGGCTGGAGAAGCTGAAAACGGACTTGTAGCTATTGAAAAGTACAATGAATTAAAACCAGATTTAGTACTAATGGATATCACGATGCCAGAAATGGATGGAATCACTGCACTAAAGAAAATAGTGGAATCAGATTCCGAAGCAAAAATAATTATGTGTTCAGCTATGGGTCAACAATCAATGGTTATTGATTCGATTCAGGCAGGAGCAAAAGACTTTATAGTGAAACCTTTCCAAGTTGAAAGGGTAGTTGAAGCTGTACAAAAAGTGGTGGGATAATGTTTTTAACGACTGGAATGACAACATTTGATAGCGTTTTAAAATTAATTGGCTTAATAATATTATTTATTATAATTATTTTTGCTACATATTTCACATCAAGATTTATTGGAAGATTTCAAAACAATCAGATGCAAAAAGGTAATTTTAAAGTTATTGAAAGCTATAGGATAACTCAAGGCAAATACCTACAAATAATCAAAGTTTCATCAAAGTACTTTGTGATTGCTTTAGGCAAGGATGAGATTACTTTTATTACCCAGTTAGAAGAAGATGAAATACTACTAAAAGATGATATTACTTTTAAAGAAACGAAATTTTCTGAATACTTAAGTGATTTTATGAAAAGAAAGAAAGATACTAATCACACTACTGATGATAAAGGTTGAAAACATGAAAAACTATGAAGCTAGTTATAAAAAACATAAAACAAATTCGCTAAGAGTAAAAAAAATTATAATTATAAATATTTTAGTCTTTATTTGTTTTGTTTGCTTTTCATCAAGTGAAGCTGCTTATGCAACAGGAATTGATAATAATGAACTTGATTCTAATTTAGATGTTGATGGAAGGCTTGGGCCAATAGATTTTCAAATAAACAGTAGTGAAGAAAGTCAAGGTTTGCCAGCGACTCTTCAAATAATGCTAATTATAACATTGATAGCCTTGGCACCGTCAATTTTAATTATGGTAACATCTTTTACTAGAATATTGGTGGTTCTTCATTTTGTCAGGTCGGCAATAGGAACCTCAACTACACCACCAAATCAAGTATTAATTGGTATAGCAATCTTTCTAACATTCTTCATAATGTCACCTACATTTGTTGAAATAAATGAAAATGCAATTGAACCATTAGCAAAAGGTCAAATTACAGAAGAAGAAGCTTTTGATATCGGTTTAAAACCAATTAGAAACTTTATGCTAGGACAAACTGATGAAAAGGATCTAAAGTTATTTATGGATATTTCAGAAACAGGAGAAGTTGAAACAATAGATGAAATACCTACCACTGTTATTATTCCTTCTTTTATTATTAGTGAACTTAAAACAGCATTTATTATTGGGTTTTTAATTTATATTCCTTTTTTAATTATCGATATGGTTGTAGCGTCTACTCTTATGTCAATGGGAATGATGATGTTACCACCTACAACGATTTCTTTGCCTTTTAAAATCTTATTGTTTATTATGGCTGATGGTTGGAATCTAATAATAGGTGAGCTTGTTAGAACATTTTATTAACACTCTTTAAAGATAAGAGTTACATAGTAATTCTTTGTTTTGGAAAGGCATGGTTGTTACCTTGAATGAGCAAATTATAATTGATATTGTCAGACAAGCGTTATGGATTGTAATTAAAGTTTCATTTCCGATTTTAATAGTTTCCATGGTAATTGGGCTTATTATTAGTGTTTTGCAAACTGTAACTTCAATTCAAGAACAAACCCTCACATTTGTTCCTAAGTTGATTGGTATTTTCTTGGTTATTATGATAAGCGGTAATTGGATTATGACTGAAGTAAGAAATTTTGCGATGGAATTATATTCAAACTTTGGTTATTATATTGATCTGTTATGAGTATAGATGTTAATTTAACGGGGTTCTTCTTAATATTTGTGAGGATTTCAACTTTTGTAGCTGTAGCTCCTTTTTTTAGCTACAAACAAGTGCCTAATCAAGTAAAAGCAGGTTTATCACTGTTTTTAGCTATTATAATATTTCAGATGAGTCCTGAAGTTAGTATAGAATATCAAACAGTACTAGGATATGCTATACTTGTAGTAAAAGAAGCAGTTACAGGCCTAACACTAGGCTTTTTTACAAATATAAGCTACTACATTTTAGCATTTGCTGGACAAGTAATTGATATGGAAATTGGGTTTTCAATGGTAAATGAATTGGATCCTACTTCCAACATTCAAACAACAATTACAGGTAATTTTTATTCTTATGTGGTTATACTGATGATGCTAATTACAAATCTTCATCATCATTTAATAGTTGCTATGGTAGATACTTTCAAAGTAATTCCTCTAGGTAGTTCTGGTATGTCTATGGGGATTTACGAGGTTCTAATTGCCTTTATGAGAGATTATTTTATAATTGGATTTAGAATAGTCCTACCATTTTTTGCAGCAATACTAATTGCAAATGTCATTTTAGGCATATTAATTAAAGTAGTTCCACAGCTTAATATGTTTGTAGTAGGGATTCAGTTAAAAATATTAATTGGACTGTTTATGTTATTCATATTAGTAGGGACACTTCCAACTATATCTAACTTCATTTTTGATGAGATGCTAGATATGATGAGGTTAGCAATTGAGGTTTTAAAATGACAAAGAGAAACAATTGCAATAATAATAAAGCTGATTGTTCTCTAAGAAAAAAGAAGAACAAATATTTATTAAATTATAATCTTCAGTTTTTTGCACAAGATGGACCAGGTGGTGAAAAAACAGAAGAAGCTTCAGCAAAGAAAATTTCAGATGCAAGAAAAGAAGGTCAAGTTGCAAAAAGTACGGAACTTGTTTCGGGTGTATCTTTGATAGGTTTCTTTTTTCTACTTAAGATTTTTATAGGATACATATCTGGTAATTTAATTGATAGTTTCCATTTGTTTTATAGAAACTTTGATGTATTCTCTAAAGAGGAAGTTACAATTCCTGTAGTGAATTTGATAATGAGAGAAGTGTTTTTAATTTCAGCAAAAACCGCCTTACCCATTATTGGTATTATATTTATTTTGATAATACTTGTAAATTTGTTACAAGTTAAACTAGAAATAACAACAAAGCCCTTAATGCCAAAGCTTAGTAACTTTAGTCCCATTAGCGGATTTAAGCGAATGTTTTCTAAAGATAAAATTGTTACATTAGTTAAGGATGTAGTAAAAGTAATACTTATAATATATATTGCCTATAACACCTTGATTTCAGAATTATCTACCTTGGTAAATTTTTATGATATGGGCTTTAATCAAGGAATAATATATACTGGTGATTTAACAATAAGGTTAGGAATAAATATTGGCCTTATGTATTTAATCTTAGGTATTCTTGATCTTGTTTGGCAAAAATTTAGATTAAAAAGGGAATTACGAATGACTAAACAAGAAGTAAAAGATGAGTTTAAGCAAACAGAAGGTAATCCACAAATTAAAAATAGACAAAAGAGCAAAATGAGAGAAGTTTCTAATCAAAGAATGATGAGAAGTGTTCCGGAAGCAGATGTTATTATAACGAATCCTACACATTATGCTATTGCAATTAAGTATGATACTGAAATTTCTGACGCACCTATTTTAATTGCTAAAGGAGCAGATTATTTAGCAAAGAAAATCAAGGAAATAGCTAAAGATAACAAGGTTCCTATTGTTGAAAACAAAGCTCTTGCAAGAATGCTATATTCGAATGTAGATATAGGTGAAGAGATTACTCCTGAATTATATGAGATGACAGCTCAAGTGCTAGCTTACGTATATAGTCTAAATAAGGGAGGGAAATTATAATTATGAAAAGAAACAATGTTGCAGTTGCACTTTATTTAGTTTCTGCATTAATATTTCTTATTGTTCCCATAAATCCACTTATATTAGATGCATTACTTGCACTTAATTTAGCTATATCATTAATAATTTTGTTCAACGCTCTTTTTGCAAAAGAAGTTTTAGAATTATCCACTTTCCCGACAATATTGCTAGTTACTACTATTTTTCGTATATCACTTAACGTTGCAGCAACTAGATTAATTTTAGTAACAGGTGAACCAGGTAATGTTATATTTAGGTTCGGAGAGATTGTTGCAGGCAGTAGTCCTGTAATGGGAATTATTATATATACTATTTTGATACTAGTTCAATTTGTTGTTATCAATAAAGGTTCTGAAAGAATTGCAGAGGTTACAGCAAGATTTACATTAGATGCAATGCCAGGAAAGCAAATGGCTGTTGACGCAGACTTGAATACTGGGGCCATTACAGAAGCTATGGCAAGAGAAAGACGGGAAAAAATCCAATCTGAATCTAGTTTCTTTGGATCAATGGATGGTGCTACTAAGTATGTTAAGGGTGATGCTACTGCAGGGCTTCTTATATCCATAATCAACTTTGCAGGTGGAATTGTAATTGGGGTACTAGGCGGTCTTTCAGCGGCTGAAGCCTTAGACAAATATGCTATATTGACTATAGGTAATGGTTTGGTTAGTCAGATTCCATCATTATGTATTTCCTTATCTACAGGGCTTTTAGTTACTAAAGTATCTTCTGATATTGATACAGGGGAATTACTTCTTAAACAATTATTTGCCATACCAAGGGTTCTATATATTACAGGTGCATCCATGATTTTTCTTGGAATAGCAACACCATTAGGAAATCTTGTTTTTGTAGTATATGGTTTGATTTTTATAATAGTAGGAAGAACAATTTCCAACCAAATTGAAATAGAAGAAATTGAAGAAAAGGCAACAATGGAAGAAGTAGAGGGCGAAGAAATTAGAAGACCAGAAAATGTGGCAGCCTTATTAGAAGTAGATCCAATTGAACTTGAATTTGGCTATGGACTTATTCCTTTAGCAGATATCAACCAAGGTGGAGACCTATTAGATAGAGTAGTATTAATAAGAAGACAGATTGCTCTAGAATTAGGTATGGTAGTACCTATTGTTAGATTAAGAGATAATATTCAACTTAGTCCAAACAAATATGTGATTAAAATAAAGGGTGTTCCAATTAGTGATGGAGAGATCATGTTTGATCATTATATGGCTATGAATCCAGGCTATGTTGAACAAGAAATAGCAGGTATTCCTACAAGTGAACCAGCATTTGGTTTGCCAGCAATTTGGATTACTGAAAGTCAAAGAGAGAAGGCAGAATCTTTTGGATATACAGTAGTAGATACTCCTTCAATAATTGCTACACATTTAACAGAAATTATTAAATCTAATTTATATGAACTATTAACAAGGCAAGATGTTCAGAATTTGATTGATAATATAAATGAAAAGAATCCAACTTTAGTGTCTGAATTACTTCCTAAGCTACTTAGTGTTGGTGAAATACAAAAGGTTTTACAAAACTTATTAAAAGAAGGTATATCAATTAGAGACTTAACTACTATTTTAGAAACATTAGCTGATTATGCTTCAACAACCAGAGATGAGGATGTTCTAACAGAATATGTTAGACAAAGTCTAAAAAGAGCTATATCAAACAAATATTTCTTTAATGATGAAGTTACGAGTGTAATAACCTTAGATCCAAAGGTTGAAGAGGATATTATGGCATCAGTTAAACAAACTGAACAAGGGGCATATTTGACCTTAGAACCACACAAAACTGAAGCTATAATGAAATCCGTACAAGAAGAAACAAAAAAGCTTGAAGAACTAGGTAAAATGCCTATTATCATAACATCTCCTATTGTTAGAATGTATTTTAGAAAGTTAAGTCAAGATTATTTTAAAGACTTAACTGTGCTTTCATACAATGAAATTGATGGAGAAGTAGAATTGCAGTCGGTAGGGATGGTGACTATTTAATGATCATAAAAAAATATTATGGTAAAAACGAAACTGAAGCTATAATGTCAGCAAAAGAAGACTTGGGAAAGGATGCAATAGTTACAAACATCAAAAAAGTAACTCCAAAGGGGATTTTCAAAATCTTTCATAAGCCTACAGTTGAAATAACTGCTGCCATAGATGATGTGTCAGTTTCTTCGCGTAATATATACTCAACTAATTCTGCTATGGAAGAAAGAATTCAAAGCATACAATCCTTATTGGAAAAGCAATTAGAAGAAAGAAGTAAAGAAAAGTTTAGCGAAATAGAAGAAGAAATTGTCATAAACACAGGTAAGGGAGGGGAAACGTTTTATGAAAATCCTTATGTCGAATTAACATATAAGCAATTAATCAAGAATGGTGTGGAAGAAAGATATGCTAAAAAGATCATTTCTGAAGTACAAGTTGGAAAGGGAATGTCTTTAGATCAAACTTTATCTGCAGTATATCAAAAGATTGTTTTAAAGTTAGGCCAAGCTAAGGGGATAGAAGTTGAAAATGATAAATGCAAGTTCATTTTCTTTTTAGGACCGACAGGTGTTGGCAAAACAACAACTATAGCTAAAATCGCTTCTCATTTAAGTATTTATAAAGGAGTGAAAGTGGCTTTAATGACCTTAGATACATATCGTATTGCTGCAGTAGAACAACTTAAAACATATGCTAACATACTAGAACTACCAATAAAAGTTGTTTATTCAACGGATGAGTTTGAAAAAGTAAAAGATGACTTTGCTTCTTATGATGTAGTATTGGTAGATACAGCAGGTATGTCTTACAAAAATAAAGAAAAGCAAGATGAAGTTAATAGTTATATCAATGTAATAAATAAAGAAGAAAGAGAGATATATTTAGTATTAAGCACAACAACAAAATATACAGATCTAGTCACTATTGCAAAACGCTATACTGAATTATCAGAGTATTCAATATTATTTACAAAACTAGATGAGACTACAAACTTAGGAGGTATATTAAACCTTAAGTTGCTTACAGGAGCAGATTTATCATATGTCACAACTGGGCAAATCGTACCTGATGACATATCTCTAATGAACACACAAAGTATTGCAAAGCAGCTGATTGGGGGGATAGAGTGATGGATCAAGCATCAAACTTACGCAATATTATAAAGAATAAAAATAATACCCCAATAGAAAAGAAATCTGCAAGAGTTATTTCAGTAACAAGTGGAAAAGGTGGAGTAGGTAAATCTAATACAACAATTAATTTGGCTATACAGCTTAGTAAACTAGGTCAAAAAGTAGTTGTTTTAGATGCTGACTTGGGATTAGCTAATATTGAGATACTTTTAGGTATGAGACCAAAACACAATCTATCAGACTTGTTATATAAAGAGAAATCTATTAAAGATATAATAACATATGGACCTAATGATATCGGTTTTATCTCAGGAGGTTCAGGAGTTTTTGAATTAATGAATCTAAAAAAAGAACAGATTATTAATTTAACAAAAAGCCTATATGAATTGGACTATTTGGCTGATATAATTATAATAGATACAGGAGCAGGAGTAAGTGAAAATGTTACAGAATTTATTGTTTCAAGTTCTGATGTTTTAGTAGTTGTTACACCCGAACCTACTTCGATAACAGATTCCTATGCTCTGCTTAAGAACATTGACAAAAATCCAAATTTTTCACAAAAGAACACAAGAATTAATATTGTTGCAAGTGGTGCAGAAGATTATAATGATGGATATGAAATTTTTCAAAAATTAAGCATAGTAGCAAGCAAGTTTTTAGAACTTGATATAAATTATCTAGGGGCAATTCCCCATGATGAATCCGTACCAAAGGCTGTAATAAAGCAAGAACCATATTCAACTGCATTTCCAGATTCACCAGCTACTATTGGTATTACAGAATTAGCAAAAAAGATACTTAAAGTAGATGAAGAAGAGAAAGATGATAAATCATCAAGAGGAATTGCAAGAATGATTTTTAATTTTATTAAAGGCAAAATAAAGTAAGAATAATAAATGATTAAATAGTATTTTTACTAATTTAAAAACATTATAAGTAAGGAGTGTATATGAACGTAGATATTGCATCTATTGGTGACAAAATTGAATTAGAAAAAATATACTACAATGATATTGATGATTTTATACATAAAAAGAAATATGCTAGTCAATTGCTAGATATTATCGATTCAGATAAAATCAAGGTGTCGATGCCAATATCTAAAGGAAGAATCACACCTTTAGCTGTTGGAGAAGAATATATATTATATATATACACATCAAAAGGTATATATATGAGTAGGGTTTTAGCCCAAAGCAGAGATCATGAAAAAAAGATTTTTGTAATGATATTTAAAATACTAAATGATTTTGTAAAGGTACAAAGAAGACAGTATTATAGGTTGAATATTAATTTTGATGTGGAATTTCATCTATATACAAGTGTTGAATTAAAAGTCTATAGAACTTTGTTTGAAGATCAAGTTTTGAGTGAAGAAGAAAAAGGCAAGCTTATAGATCTCTTAATTGATTCACAAGAAGAGAACATAAGCAAAGGATTAGTCTTAGATATTAGTGGTGGGGGCATGCGCTTTCAATCAAAAGATCAACTAAAAAAAGATGATTTTATTAATCTTCACTTTTCACTAGATACTAATTCAATAACAAAGGAATATAACATTCAGGCAGTAGTTATAGAATCCTCTAAATCTTATAATAAGATTTATGATGACAAGAATGTTTATGAAAATAGAGTGCAGTTTATGAATATTTCCAAAGAAGATAGGGAGAATATTGTCAGATTTATTTTCTATGAGCAACGAAAGCAAAGGCAAAGGGAAAAGGAAAAGGGGGACACCAATATATGGACAAATTAAGACTCTCAGATCAAATAGTTCCGCTTCAAGATATAGCGAATTCAATTATTAGAAACCTGGAGGTGTGATATTTATGGATTTAAGTCAGTATCTCGATATTTTTATTGAGGAATCAAAAGAACATTTACAAGCATTAAATGAACAAGTACTTATTTTAGAAAAAGAACCAGACAATGCTGATACTATTAATGAAATTTTTAGAGCGGCACATTCTTTAAAGGGGATGTCTGGTACTATGGGTTATAAAAAAATACAAGAGCTAACCCATCATATGGAGAATGTGTTTTCAGAAATTCGTACTGGAAACATGGTAGTAACAGAGGAATTAGTTGACGTAATATTTCAAGGGGTGGATAGTCTAGAATCTTCTATCGATAATGTTATAGAGACAGGTGATGAGGGCGATATTGATAGTAAAGATATTGTCAAAGTTCTAGATAAGATATTAGAGAAAGGTACAAAGGGAGCTAAAAAAGCCGCTTCATCATCAAAACCTTTTACTAAAGCTGAGACAATTAGCCAGGAAGATTTTGATGAGTACATATTGGAAGATGAATTTGAGGAAGAGTATAAACATAAAGACTTAAAATATGAAGAGTTTGAAATTAATGCAATTGCTAAAGCTGAAGAAAAAGGACTTAATATATTTGGTATAACTATATATCTTGCAAAGACATGTCTTCTAAAAGCAGCAAGATCGTTTATGGTTTATAAGAGTTTGGGGAGAATTGGAGAAATTATTAAATCAGATCCATCAGTTCCTGATATTGAAGATGAAAAATTTGACTTTGATTTTTCAATGGTATTTATTACAAAAAGAAATATAGATGATATAGTTGTTGTTTTAGAAAGAATTTCTGAAATAGAAACAGTTGCTATAGAAGAAATTAATAGTGATGAAATCAAGGATAAGCAAAAAGTTAGTGGTATTTCATTTAATATAGGAAGCTATGGCCTAGATGAGGATGCAATACTATCTAGGAGTAAAAAGAGTGAGCAGGCTTCGGATACAAAAGATAAAATGGGCAGTTCTGCACAAAAATCAAGAAAGAGTAAAGGAGTTGCAAATCGATCTGTTCGAGTAGATATTGAAAAATTAGATGAATTAATGAACTTAGTAAGTGAATTAATAATTTCTAAAAATGGTTTAGTATCACTGGGTAATCGCTTAATTAAGGATAAACTACTAGACTTTAATGAACAAATAGAATATCTTGAAAGAGTTACAACGAATATCCATGAATCTGTTATGAAAGTTAGGATGGTTCCACTTGAGAATATTTTCAACCGTTTCCCAAGAATGGTTAGAGATTTATCTAAGAAGTTAAATAAGAAGATAGACCTAAATATATCTGGTGAAGAAACGGAACTAGACCGTACTGTTATTGATGAGATTGGTGATCCATTAATGCATTTAATTAGAAATGCGGCAGACCACGGTATAGAGACTAATGAAGAAAGAATAAAACTTGAAAAACCAGTAAAAGGAACAATTAACTTGCTAGCTTATCAAGAAGGTAACAATGTTGTAATAGAAGTTTCTGATGACGGTTCGGGGATAGATGTTGAAGGTGTTAGAAACAAAGCTATAGAAAAAGGCCTTTTCACTAAAGAGCAAGCAGCTACTTTAAAAGATGAAGAAATCATTGATTTACTATTCCAACCAAGTTTTTCTACTACAGAACAAATTACAGATATCTCTGGTAGAGGAGTAGGATTAGATGTAGTAAGAACAAACATACAAGCCTTAAGTGGTATTGTTGAAGCAAAGTCAACACCAGGAAAAGGTACAAAATTCACTGTAAAACTACCTCTAACTCTTGCAATCATGCAGGCTCTTATGATATCAATTGGTTCTGAAGAGTATGCAATACCTATTAGTAATGTAAACTCTGTTGAAGATATATTGGTATCAGACTTGAAGCAACTTCAAAATAAACAAGTAATTAATTTAAGAGATCAGGTTATACCAATTGTATTCTTAGATAAAGTAATTAACTTAGAAGAAGAAGTCACTTACGGAGAAGAACTAACAGTTGTTATTATTTATAAAGGTGACAAAAAAGTTGGTATAGTTATAAATGAATTGATTGGTCAACAAGAAATTGTAGTTAAGTCTATTGGTAAATATATTAATAATGACAAGATTATTGGTGGTGCAACTATTTTAGGAAATGGTGAGGTTGCCTTAATACTTGAATTGAATTCGTTACTATAGGAGGTATATGATGGATAACCAACAAGTTTTATCTGATGTAAAACAATTTATCACAATTAATGTTAACGAAGAATATTATGGCATCGATATCAGCTATATAAATAGCATAGAAAGAATGCAAAAAATAACAAGAGTACCAAAAGCACAATCCTATTTTACGGGAATTATCAATCTTCGTGGTGAAATTGTTCCAGTAATGAGCTTAAGAAGGAAGATAGGATTAGAAGATGATGTCTTTGATAAGAAGACTAGAATAATTATAATGAAACTAGAACCCAAATATTCTATAGGTATTATAGTCGAAAATGTTCTTGAAGTTATAACTTTAGGTAAGGAAAATATTGAAAAGGCTGTTACTGAAGATGATAGTAGTTCCTATGTTTATGGTATAGGAAAGCACGAAGACAAGTTAATATCTCTACTAGATGTAGAAAAAGTTATATTGGATTAAAATGTAGTCGTGCAAGTAAGGAGATGGAATCAATGTCTAAGTTTAACTATAACCAAATGGATAGTATACATTTTGATGTATTAAAAGAAGTTGGTAATATTGGATCTGGTAATGCTGCAACTGCTTTAGCTCAGTTGATTCAAGATAAAGTTAATATGGAGCAGCCCCAGACGGAATTAATTCAAATTGAAAACATATCGGATATAGTTGGTGGTGCAGAGACAATAGTTACTGCTATTCTTATTACACTAGAGGGAGACATTGAAGGTATGATGATGTTTATGTTAGATCACTCTTCAGCAGGCAATCTATCAAACATCTTATTAAAGGATATTGATGAAGAAACTATAAATGAAAATAAATTAGATGAATCTGCTATAAAAGAATCGGGGAATATTATTGCAGGTGCATATCTAAGAGCTTTATCAAAACTTTTAAATATCACAATAGAGCCTAGTATCCCATATTTATCAGTTGATATGGCAGGCGCTATACTAAGTGTACCAGCTATAGAATTCGGTAAACTCGGAGATGATGCACTTATAATTGAAACTAAATTTTGGAAAGATGAATATGATGTTAGTGGATATTTCATTTTAATTCCAACCTTAAATTCCTATGAAATAATTATGAATTCATTAGGACTATAGGAGAGATTATGGAAGAAATAATTTTAGTGGGGATGGCTGATTTGAATATATGTTGTTCCCCAGACAGTATAACTACTGTTGCTTTAGGTTCTTGTGTAGGAATAGTATTATATGACCCATTGTTAAAAGTTGCAGGTTTAGCCCATATAATGCTACCAGACAGTACACAAATAACAAGAAACCAAAATAAAGCTAAATTTGCGGACACAGCTATAGATACTTTAATAAAGTTTATGGAAGTAGAGTACAGTATAAGAAAAAGCCGGTTAGTTTCTAAAATTGCTGGTGGGGCGCAAATGTTTAATTTTAAAACTCAAAATGATACCTTGCGAGTTGGAGAGCGAAATGTAATCGCAACTAAAGATAATTTAAAATTACACGATATCCCCATTATTGCTGAAGACATAGGTGAAAATTACGGTAGAACCATTGTGTTTTATCCAGAAACTGGTGAACTAGATATTAAAGCTGTAGGAAAACCAATCAAAACTATTTAGGTGAGAAAAATGCAAAAAAGATATATTGCACCTGTTATTATGCTAATAGCTGGTGCCATAATTAGTATATGTAATTTATATTATAAAATTGGACTTTCTGAATCATTAAAAAGATTACTTATTACCTTAGTAGTATTTTATATTATTGGTAGGATAGCTACTTATGTTATAAGCAAAGTCACAAAATCTTCAAAGAATAAAAAGACCCAAGAAGATGAAGACGAAGATGAAGAAGAAGCAACAAATAGTGACATTTAATAAAGGAGTTCTATAGTATGAATAAGAACCAAAAAGAAAAACTATGGGAAGAATATACAAAGTATAGAACATCTAGTGCACGTGAAAAGTTAATATTAGAGTACATAGAGTTAGTCAAAATTATTGCAGGAAGACTTAGCATGTATTTGGGCAATAATGTAGAGTATGATGATTTGATAGGATATGGTAGTTTGGGTTTAATAGATGCCATTGATAAATTTAATTATAAAAAAGGTGTAAAGTTTGAAACCTATGCGTCTTTTAGGGTTCGTGGTGCTATAATTGATGAAATAAGAAAATTAGATTGGGTTCCACGAACAGTAAGAAAGAAACAAAAAGATTTAAAACAAGCTATATCCAAAATCGAAACACAAACAGGAAGAAAAGCTACAGAAGATGATATTATAAATGAATTAGGTATTTCTAGTGAAGAACTAAGCGATTTAAGAGGTCAAATTGAACTATCTTCCATCTCTTCATTAGACGAATATATGGAAAAAGGAACAGTATATTTGTCATCAATAGAATCAAATCAAGAATTTACATCTCCTGAGAAAAATATAGAAATCCAAGAATTAAAAGAATCCTTAGCTAATATTATTGATACTTTGACAAAAAGAGAAAGAGAAGTAATTACCTTTTATTATTTTGAAGAATTAACTCTCAAAGAAATTAGCTATATATTAGATATTACAGAGTCTAGAGTATCACAATTACATAGAAGAGCCTTAGAAAGAATGAAGGAAAGGTTAGGAAACCAGATCGAAAGTTTATTTGTAGGAAATATATAATGTTTTTTAATTGTTTCAAGCAAAGTGGGAAGGATGATAATTATGACTAATATGAATGGATATTTCCAATTGTCAAATAAGTATGACGGAACATATCTAGGACTGTATCCTGCTAAAGGCGGAGGAATTCCAGCTAGATTTGAGGAAGTAAAGGAATATCTAACAGATAATGGTATGTCTAATTACGACATAAATACTTTGAAAAATGCATTAAAAAATCATATGGAATATCAAGAAGTAAAATTGACTTCATCAAATATAGGCTCAGTTAATGAAACCTTAAAAATATATGTTTCAGAAGATAGATTAATGGCAATAGCCAGATTTTATCCTCCTTCAACCGAGGGAAGGCACTTAACAGAGCAAGAAATCATGGATGTTATAGGCAGGAATGTCAAGAACGGTATCATTATGCAAAATATATATCTTTATTTAGCAAATAGAAAATATTGTGAAGATATTGTTGTTGCAAGAGGGAAAAAGCCAAGCCCAGGTGAAGAAGCAAAAATTCTATATTTCTTTAAAGAAGATAAAAGTCTAAAACCAGAATTAAATGAAAATGGAACTGTTAATTTTCACAAACTAAATATTTTCAATTCTGTTAAAAAAGATCAAGTTTTAGCAACCTTAACACCAGAAAGACAAGGTCTTTCAGGAATGGATGTTTACGGAAATTTAATAGCGGCAAAAGCTATTAAAAAGAAAAAACTAATACCTGGAAAAAACACATATTTATCTGAGGATGGTCTATCAATACTTTCTGAAATCAATGGACATGTTATATTTGCGAATGATAAGGTATGGGTTTCTGATATTTATGAAATAAAGAAAGATGTTGATCCTTCAACTGGAGACATTAGATATAATGGAAGTGTACATGTTCCAGGAAATATACTTACAGGATATAGTATTTACGCAACTGGAGATGTTTTCGTTAATGGTATAGTTGAAGGTGCTTATATAGAAGCTGGTGGTAATATTACATTACAGCGAGGAATGAAAGGTAAAAAAAGAGGTTTCTTAAAAGCTGGAGGCAATATAGTCTCTAAGTTTATTGAGAATTCTGAAGTTTATACAGATGCGGAACTTATATGTGAAGAGCTTCTTCATAGTAAGGTTACAGCAAAAGGAGAAGTTATTGTTTTAGGAGGTAAAGGATTAATAACAGGTAGTATTGTGCGTTCTGAAAAAAAGATTTCCACAAGAACTGCAGGTTCAGTAATGGGTGCAGAAACTTTATTAGAAGTTAGTCACGATTTTGATTTACTTGAAGGAATTCAAAGTTTAAATGAAGAAATTGCAAAAAAGAAAAAAGAATTTATGAAACTAATTACTATTGTAAATAATTATAATACCAAAATAAAAAGAGGAGAAAACCTTTCAAAACAAAAACTTGATTATTTTAAAAAAGCAACACAAGAATGTGTTGGATATAACAATGAAATCAAAGAGCTTACAGAAAAACTTGAACATTGTAAAAAAATTCAGGAAGATGCACTTACTAGAATGTCAGATTGGTCTATTGTTGTTGAAAGGCATGCTTACCCAGGTGTACAAATAATCATTGGGCCATCAGGTTACACAGTAGAAAGTGATAAACAAAGTACAAAGTTTATTCGTGAAAAAGGTGAAATTAAGTTATATGAAGTTTTATTCTAGCGATACTCCTTGTTTTGGAAAGGTAAGATTATAAATATGAATACATTAGAAATATTGTTGTTATTAATAGGAATAATAGTTACAGTAGTTAGTTTTTTATTAGTAGCTAAATCAAATCAAGATACTAAAGATAAGAACTTTAATAATATGATTGTTTCAGATTCTAACGATAAAATTATTGCAAAATCAATAATCGAAAAGAAAAATGAATTTGAAGAATCTATTAAAGATATTAATGACCAATATATAGAAGATACTAAGAAAGAATTAAATCAGACAACAAATGAAAAAATGATTGTCATTCAAGAATTTGCGGATCAACTAATAGATGATATAAAAAATAATAAAGAAGAAGTGTTTTTTCTTTATCAAATATTAAATGAAAAAGAAAATACACTAAGGCAGTCAGACATATCAATATCAACGAATGTTAGGGAACAAAAAACTGAATATGGTCAAGCTGAGCCCTTAAATGCTGCAAAATCAAATAATATTAAAGCTTCAGTAAAAGATGATCTCAAGCAAGAAATCAGTTATACAGAGGACTCTAATGAATCAGAGTTTGATATAGAAGATAAAAAGGAAAAGTATAAAAAAATTATAGGTTTATATAATCAAGGAAATTCTATAACTGAGATATCAAAAACTTTAAGCCTTGGACAAGGAGAAGTTAAACTTTATATTGATATTAACAAGAAGTTGGTGAGACGAGAATGAAACTAGGATATTTTATGAGAGGCTTTGGGGTTGGAGTAATTATAACAGTTGTTATTTTATCTATAGCTTTTAACTTCTCTAATAGTTACAAACCTTCTGATGAAGAGATAATAGAAGAAGCTAAAAAACTTGGCTTAGTAGAAGAATCAAATTCAAGAGTAAGCATAGATGAATTGTTGGAAAAGGAAAAATCTGAAGCTACAAAGAAATCGGAGCTTGAATCTGAAAGCAGTGAAACAGAAGAGCTTGAAACAGAAACTGAAACAGAAACAGATGAAGCTGAGACAGAAGAGCCTGTAACAGAATCTGAAACGTCACAAAACACAGATGGATATGCTAGGATTACTATAAAGTCAGGTATGAATTCAGAGGATGTTGCAAAGGCCCTTGCTAAAAATAATATTATAGTTGATGCAGATGATTTCAATCGTTATTTGGTAAGGAATAAACACTCAACTAAAATAAGAGTTGGAAGCTTTGATGTTTATGAAGGCTCATCTTATGATGAAATTGCAGGAGTGATTACTAGGAATTAAATTTAATTGACATATATCATAGATGTTTTATAATATATTTGTTTATACATAAATAGAGGATTTATAAATCCTCTATTTTTATTGTAATAACATATTAGAAAGAGGTAGTTATGCTAAATATTTTAAAGGGTATATTAGTTGCAATTGCAACTATAGTTCCAGGAGTATCTGGTGGTACAATGATGATAATTCTGGGAGTTTATGATAAAAGTATTGAGGCAGTGAGTGCTTTCATTAGCCGAAAAATTATTCACAAAAAGCTAATGATTCAACTAATAATTGGTGGAGTACTTGGACTATTATTATTTTCTAAAGCAATGTTATGGTTAATAGAAGGTTTCCCTTTTATAATGTCATTCTTATTTTTAGGTATAGTTTTAGTAGGCTTAGTTGCAATATTTAAAAGAATTAGATGGGATCAATTTCGTCCATTTCATATCTTGTTTTTATTTGCTGGAATTGCAATTGCAGTTGCCATGACATATGGAGAATCTTCAGCGTTATTTGATTTTAGTGGTTCAATGGTAAGAAAGTTAATAATGATATTAATTGCAGGTATAATAATAGCTGTTGCCTTGATTTTACCTGGAATATCAACTTCATTTTTATTACTTGCCTTAGGTCTATATGAAGACTTTTTAAGGGCAGTTCAAGAGTTTGACATGGGATTCTTAATACCTCTAGGAATTGGTGTAGTACTTGGTGTGTTATTAACAACAAAAGCTTTAGAATATTGTTTGAAGCAACACCCCACACCTACATATCTTATGATTTTAGGCTTTATACTTGGATCTTTTGGCGAGATATATATAGGTTGGCCAGTGGCAACACAAAGTAAAATAGTTTGTGTTATTGCATTGATAATCGGTGCAGGAATAATGATTTCAATTCAGTTATTAATGAAGAAATTTCCTGAATATGATGATTAAAATTACTAGCTTGCAATAAACAAAATATTGTGATAAAATAGCACTTGTTATTTAGCGGATGTGGCGGAATGGCAGACGCATCAGACTCAAAATCTGACGCTGGCGACAGTGTGTGGGTTCGACTCCCACCATCCGCAGTTGTGTTTTACTTCGGGAAACCTTGATGTTAGTGGGTTTCCCGTTTTTTCATTTCTGACTACTCTTTACTTTTTTTGATTACTCTTTACGGACCTTGTAGTGAATGGCATACATGAAGATAAAAGGATAAACTGAGTCTAATGATCTTGTTTGCCATTCCCTAATGCTTGCTAATATTCCTTTGATCTTTTGTACTATTTGGGGTTCAAACTCACAGTTACGGTCTCTTAGAATATGAATATCACCATACTCGCTCTTAATGGTTTCGGTACTATGTCCACTTCTCTGAGATTATTCTCTTTAATAATCTGCATAATCTGTTCTTTTGGTATTGCTATAAAAACTTATCTATGATAAGAATATTTGTATATCTAATTCTTATCATAATAGATTTATTTTTATCAAATATACATAATCAAATACACACTTAATTAAATTACTCGTGTAAACCTTCACCATTTATCTTCAAAGATAAATAGAACTACCTAAGAAAAAGAGACATTTGACATGTTGCGAAAATAATACTATAATGGAAAAGTGTTCAAAACATCATAGGGTTAACTTACATAAAAGACATAGTATAATATATATAGGAGATTTAGGAAGTTGAAAATTGCAATATGTGATGCTGATGAAATATTTAGGGAAAAGCAATTTATATTATGCAAGGAGTTTTTCTCCAAAAAGGATGATGAGATTGAAATACTAGAATTTTCATCTGTAAAGGAACTAGTTGAACACAATAAGAAATTGAATCTTGTGTTCATTGGGATTGAATCAGAAGGTAAAGGCATTAGAGAAAGATGTGCACTTTTAACCAATATCTTGAATAAACAAGAAAAAGAATGCTCTATTATATTTTTAACAGAAGAAGAAAAGAAAACATATCCAAGCTTTTTTTGGGGAAACATTTGCGGAATTTTACCCAAGAATTTTGAAGAAGAAACTTTCAACAAATGTCTTGAAAGTTTTAATAAATACCATGATGAGATTTATACAGAAGACGAATTGGTACAACTTGACAAATACAACTGGGAAAGAAGCTCAAAAATTTTATATATAAAAGCAGCAGATAAATACTGTGAGATATTCACAAAAGACAAAAAGTATCTTGTAACAAGTAGAATGTATGATTTAGAAAAAAAGTTATACTATGAAAATTTTGTAAGGATTCAGAGGCCTTATATTATTAATTTTGATTATGTAGTATCTTTTGGTAAGAGTATAAAGATGACAGATGGAGTAACATTAACCTATTCTAGAGGGAAGAAGCAACAGTTAAGAAAAAAATACTATAATTATAAGAGTGTGTCTAAGTAAATAGATGTTATCAGGAGAAATTTGGAAACTATTAATCCGGACTTTTTTATACATGAGATAAACAACTTGAAAAGAAAAGTGATTAAGATGCATTTCACGCAAGAGAAATATGGTAGTTTACGCTACAAAACAAATTCTACCTTGTATTTTTATAGGATTAACAGGGGAATAAATGCATTTTGCGAAATAATTGGAACTTTTCACGAAGTTAATGTGTATAAGGCATAAAAATATGTTATTATAAAGAAAGTTAATCTAACAAAAAGTAAACGTATGTAAACGATTTATTATAAATAAATATTTGATATAAAAATTTAATAAGAAAACTAATTGCAAAACGCAAAAAAGTTTCACTTAAAATTACCAACTGGAGAAAATCAATGTTTTAAAAATATTATTGCGTAAAACAACACGATATGAGCGATTGTGGCGCAGCCTGTCTTGCTACCATATCAAAACAGTACGGCTTTAAAACTTCCATATCAAAAATTAGAGAAGTAGCAGGAACAGATAAACAAGGAACTAATGCATTTGGAATTATAAAAGCAGCAAAAAAATTAGGATTTACAGCAAAAGGTGTAAAAGGAGATAAGAAAGCATTATTTACTGAAGTTCCTCTTTCTTGCATTGCTCATGAATAGTTGACGGTTCTTTGTTACATTACGTAGTTATTCATAAAATAACAAAAAAA
>CAZOGN010000016.1:23348-39200 GCA_964579655.1 uncultured Lachnospiraceae bacterium | reverse complement strand
TCATCACCATCTAAAATAAATACCCATTCTCCGGTAGCATAACTTATGGATTTGTTTCTCATGGAAGAGAAGTTGTTATTCCATTTTTTAAAAAATACTTTGTCAGTATATTTTTTTGCTATTTCAACTGTATTATCACTGGATCCAGTGTCTAAAACAATAATTTCGTAATCGATTTGTTCACTTATTGGGTTAATGCTTTTTAAAACATCTTCTAGGTGTTTTGACTCATCCTTAACCATCATTACTATACTTAATTTCACAAATTCTACCTCCAAATTATCATAGTATATATAAAATTATAAATATAAAAAGAGTTGCAAAAGTAAAAAAACTCAAGAACTCTATATAGACATAACACTATATATTTCGGAAGATTCTTAATATACTTGATAGATGATTGTCTTGTATTTGATGTGGGGTTGTAGATATAAACTGTATAAGGTGAAATTTCCTGTTAAATGTAAAAGGAGACCCTAGTATATCTAGAGCCTCCAAATTCTTTATAAGTTGATTGCGGAAATTATCCCAACTGTTATCAAGTGGGACGCCCATACAAAATTATTACTGAAGAAGTTGTAAAACTCCTTGTGGTAATTGATTTGCTTGAGCAAGCATTGCTTGTGAAGCTTGTGCTAAGATTGAGTTCTTAGTTAATTCCATAATTTCTGCTGCCATATCAACGTCTCTTATACGAGATTCAGCTGATGTTAAGTTTTCTGAAGATGTACTTAAGTTGTTAATAGTGTGCTCTAAACGGTTTTGAATTGCACCAAGTCTTGAACGTTCACTAGAAACAGTGTTGATAGCATCGTCAAATGTTTTGATAGCTGCATTTGCAGTAGTTTGACTTGAAACATCAAGAGCTAAAACGCCTTCTGCTTCGTCAGTTAATGTTTCTTTGCTTTCTAACTTAAGAACACCAGCGTCAGTATAGTAACCTGCTTTAGTAGCTTTTACTTCTGCAGTAGTCACATTATCATCACCATCTGTAACTTCAGCAACAACTACAGTATCTACATCATACCAAGTAGCTGTTACATTAGTTGTACCATCATTATAGGTAATTGTACTAGTTGTTGCGTCTGTAGTTGCAACTGTATAATCAGCCCCAACTCCAAGTGCTTCTGCACCCATATCTTGAATTGATACACTAACATTTTGATCAGTATTAGCGCCGATGTGGAATACTTTGTCTTTGTCCTCGAAATCACCATTAAGTAATTTTTGTGTATTAAACTCACTATCTTTAGAAATACGATCAACTTCTTCAGTTAGTTGGTTGATTTCTTTTTGGATTTCTGCACGGTCTTCTTTAGTGTTAGTATCATTAGAAGATTGAACTGCTAGCTCACGCATACGTTGTAAGATATCTTGAGTTTCTTGTAAAGCACCTTCTGCTGTTTGGATAAGAGAGATTCCGTCTTGAGCATTAGCTGCTGCTTGGTCAAGTCCTCTAACTTGTGCACGCATCTTTTCAGATATTGCTAGTCCTGCTGCGTCATCAGCTGCGCTGTTGATGCGAAGTCCTGATGATAGTTTTTGCATTGATCCTTGTTGGAAATTGTTTGCCTTGTTTAAATGGCGATAAGTATTAAGTGCTGGTACGTTATGATTAATCCTCATAATTAATTCCTCCTTGATTTTGTAATCGACATCCTTGTCGTTTTTTGGTTTTTAGTAAGCAATATTTAATTATCGCTCAGGCCGTACGCTCCATCACAAATAATTATGAAATACTGTCTTACTTAAAATATATATCGGAAGGCTTTTGAAATACTTTATAGTATTTAAAAAGTTTTTTATTATTTTTTAATATTGATAGAAGAAGTGTGTATAAATGTGGTATAGTATTATAAAGTAAGAAGATTATAAATAAGGAGATAAATCAATATGACTAAGTATGTTTTGACTTGTTGTTCAACAACAGATATGTCACTTGAATATTTTAAGAAAAGAGATATTCCATTTATAAGTTTTCATTACATATTAGACGGGAAGGAGTATCCAGATGATTTAGGACAAACCATACCCTTTAAGGAGTTTTATAGCCGAGTTGCGGCAGGTTCTATGCCTACGACATCTCAGGTGAATGCAAATCAGTATATGGAGTTCTTTGAGCCATTTCTAGAAGAGGGGAAAGACATCTTACATATATCCTTTTCTTCGGGTTTATCAGGTTCCTATAATTCATCACTCATTGCACAAGCTGATCTTAAGGAAAGATATCCGGATAGGGAAATCAAGATTGTAGATTCTTTAGCTGCATCCTCTGGTTATGGGCTATTAACAGATATGGCAGTGGATATGAGAGATGAAGGCAAGACACTAGAGGAAGTATATAATTGGTTACAAGATAATAAGTTAAATGTTCATCATTGGTTTTTCTCAAGTGATCTTTCTCACTATAAGAGAGGTGGCCGTATATCGGCTGCATCAGCAACCATAGGTGGTCTTCTTAACATATGTCCATTAATGAATGTAAGCCATGAAGGAAAGCTTATTCCAAGGAAAAAGATTCGTGGTAAGAAGCAAGTAATAAAGGAAATTGTAAAGATGATGGAGATACATGCTAAGGATGGTATGGATTATTCTGGCAAGTGTTTTATTTCTAATTCAGATTGCTATGATGACGCAAGAGTAGTGGCTGATTTAATAGAAGAAAGATTTCCGCAGTTAGATGGAAGTGTAAGGATAAACAGTATTGGTACTGTAGTTGGTTCCCATACTGGGCCAGGAACAGTAGCTCTTTTCTTTATGGGAGATGAAAGAATAGATTAAAAATAAGCTCATTAGGTATTGATTCTAGCCTAATGAGCTTTGTTCTTAATATACAGTCATTCTAAACTTTTCTAGCTTGTTTTGCTTTTTTTCTGACTTGAGCAAAGCTAAGGTTTCTGAGAGACTTGCTTCATCTATAAAAGAATATGAACTATTACTAACTGAAACAATAGTAAGTGTGGTTAATGGAAGCTTACAGATAGTTCCTTGCCTATTTTTTGTAGTAATATATCCGTTTTTAGCATCTGTTTTATTAAAACAATCCAGTATTTTCTTTTCAAAATCGCTTATAATATTTGCAAAATATTCTGTAGATACGTGTTTTCTAAGTATTACCACAAAATCATCTCCACCAACATGTCCAATAAAGTGGTTATTTGTAAGGTTATTGCTAATGGTATCAGCAAGTAGCTGAATAACATGATCTCCATTCTTAAAGCCGTAAACATCATTATATGGTTTGAAATTATCTATATCAATATAAGCTACAGTATATTCATCTCCTGATGCAACACATTCAGTTAATTTTTCTTCAATCATTAGGTTACCGGGAAGTCCGGTTAATGGATTAAGATGTCTAGCTGCTGATATTTCTATTTCTGTGGTTGTTTCTAACAAGTCTTTAACGGTTACGACACCGTATAGCTTATCATGCCTTGTAACCACGATAAAATCATAGAGATTATCACTAGGACGCGACATAGCCATTTTTGAAACAATATTAAGTGTTGTCTGATAATCTACGGATAAGTAGTTCTTGTCCATAAGTTTGGAAATGTTTTTATACTGGTTAAGTGCAAATCCATACTGGCCACTAAGTTGTAAGGTTAGTTTTTCCTTTGTAACTATGCCAAGAGGTATTTCGTCTTCCACAACACATAAACCAATCATATCAGTATTATTAATTAGGGTCTCGTAGATAACAGGAACCATTTCATCTGGAGAAACTGTTACTACAGGTGAGCATATATTTTTGATGTATAGGGTAGCTGTTGAACTCTTATAACTTATATTTGCGAAAAACTTTTCATTCTTTTTATTGATTTTATCAATTAATTTTGGATCAATATCTTTAATTTGTTCATCTGGTTCTTGTATATAAAAACCTTGTGCATATTGAACACCAAGTTCTATAAGTGATTCCAATTCGCTTTCAGTTTCAACTCCTTCAGCAATGATGGCGATGTTAGATAAGCTTGAAAACTCCTTAAGAGATTTAACCAGTGAATACTTTGAATTATTCATATTAATATCACGTATTATATCCATATTGATTTTTATATAATTTGGATTTGTTTCTGTTATTAGATTGAGTCCTGCATAGCCTGAACCTACATCATCAATACAAAGTTTATATCCTTGGCATTTGTAATAATCAATAGTTCTAAGAAGTCCTGGCATATCGTCTACAGCATCTTGTTCTGAAATATCTAGAACGATGTTGTATGGAGCCTTCTTATAAGAAATTAAGAAATCTCTTTCAAAACTATCATCTAATAAGATGTATGCATTAATATTTAAAAATAACTTTTTGGAATACTGGGGTTTCATATCTATATAGGCAGAATTAAGAGCTGTTGTCCTACATAGATGTTCCAACTCTGTTAGTTGTTTAAACTTCTTAGCAGCATCAAACAAATCAGTAATAGAAGGTCTTTCGTTCTTATCATTGCCTGCAATTCTGCTAAGTGCCTCATGTCCAAGTATACTTCCATCTTTAAGAGAAATAATTGGTTGAAATACAGTTCTAATTTGTCTACCTTTAATTATATCGACTAATTCATCCTCAATTTTGCCCATAAACCTATCTCCTCGTATGCTATTACAAATCTGTCTCCTTAATATGTACGACTATAAATGCAAACATAATGATATTATAGCATGAAAATTATATTTGTGTTACTTCTTAGAAAAATCTCTTTTAGACACAAATAAATCATTGATAAATACTTGTCCTACTGATATACTATAGTAAGTATTTAGGAATTGATTTTATTATTTTAAAGGAGATACACATGGAAGCTAATAAAACGAATGTGAATAATCAAAGTCACAAAGATGAAATTGAACTTAGAGAATTAATTATGGTTTTGTGGAATCGAAAATTTCTTATTATTGTTATAACAGTAATATTGGCATTACTTGCAGGGTTCTTTAGTAAGTTTTTTATAACACCTGAATATAAGACTCAGTTTAGTATAGCTGTAAACATACCAGAGGTTTATACTAATAAGTATGGAGAATATACTCTTCCGCTAACTACTAATAGTGAATATGTTAAGTTGATAAAGAGTAATGAAGTGGTCGAGAAAGCTATAAAGGAGTTAGGTTATGCTGAAGGTGAGGTATCTGTGGGCAGTATAAATAGCAGAATTTCCATAGAAAACACAGGAGATGAACAAACTGTTTTTCCTATTACTGTAAGAGGCCAAACGCCGGATGAAGTAGTAGAATTAGCCAATGCTCTTTACGAGAGCTATGAACCATTTTTAGATGTAATGGTTAAGGACGCCGCAATTAACTACTACTATAATGATTTTGTGGTTAGGTATAATACTGTTTTAAGCAAACTTGAATCAAGCAAGGATTTATTAGTTAGGCAAGAGAGGTTATTAGAAACTACACCAGAGACAATCAACCAAAAAGATGCTTTAGAAGAGATTGACAATACTAGAGATTTTATTATTTTAGAGAATATAATCAATCCCAATTATACCCACCTGGAATATAACATATTAGAAATAAAGCAAGAAATTAACACCTTAGAAAGTAAAAATGTTGAATATAATAGATTTATAGATGAACTAAGCTTAAGCATAGAAGCACTTGAAGAATACTATGAGAACGGTGCTAAAGGTGAGTTTACAACAGATGTTATTAATAGTGTTGAAGTTTCCAAGCTGTCAGATCCAATAAAGCCTTCTACAAAAACAAGCCCCAACATTAAAAGAAATGTTATTATTGCTGGACTTCTTGGCTTTATGATTAGTATTTTTTCTGCTTTTTTCATAGCGTACTGGAAAAAAGAGATTTAAATTAGAAAGTTAATATGAAGACTTGTTCCTACTATCACACCTATATGGACTGTTAGATAGTTAGGAACAAGTCTTTTATTTAATGTTATTTATAAGCTAGAGTCTGTAAGAAGATTTTCTTATATTTGTTTGGAGGCATATTTTTATAGGATTTAAATTGCATTATAAAATAACTTGCAGTGGAAAAGCCAACCTTCATAGCAATTTCTGTAACATTAAGATCAGCTGTAAGAAGTAGTTTCTCTGCTTCAGATATACGCACATAATTTAAGTATTCATTAAAGCTTGTATTCATAGCCTTATTAAAGGTTCGTGAAAAATAGCTATAGCTCATGCCACATATCTTTGCCATTTCTGTAACTTTAATATCCTTATCATAATGATTTTCAACATAGTAAAAAACATCTTGTAGTTTTAATAGTAAGGAATCATCCATATCATAAATACTATTTAACTTTACACCTGACTTATCCCAATATCTTAAAATCCACAAGAAGACCTTGCAAATATGGGCTTTTATAGCCAATTCATAACCATATTGCTTATGGTCAAACTCCTTCATAATTTCATCTAACAAGGCTGGAATAAGTGTATTGTCAATTACTTCGTGTTTAAACACCTTTTGATGACTATAATTATTTAGAGTAAATGGTAGAATATATTTCATTTCAAATACATTTTGAGAAAGTGTATATATTACATCTGGTTCAAATCGAACCACATAGTATTGACCTCCATTTTCAGAGGACGCTTCGATTTGATGGACTTCTTGTGAATTAATTAAAAGCAAGTCGCCAGGTCCAAAATTATAGATACCATCATTTAAGTGCACATCAAAATTTCCAGATAAGCCATAAAGCAATTCTATATAATTATGATAATGGGCTTCTACAACTAATCCCTGGCATTCTTTTTCTTGTAAATGACAGTATGTATTAGAGGGAATACCGTTGATTGTTGGTCTTTGTTCTTCGTAGTAATTCATATAATCACCTATACCTTAAAGTCATCTTAAAATAAAATGACAAAATATTGATACTTTTGTATAAAAGAATTGTATCATATCAATATATATTAATCTATAATTAATTCAAATCAAATAAAACTTTTTATTAATTGAATGGAGGTAACTTATGAAGTTAGGTGTAATGAATCCAGTTTTATATTCTCTTGAATTTGAGGAAGCTTTGAAGTATCTGAATAGTATTGGAGTTGACTGCATTGAAATTGGAGCAGGTGGTTTTCCAGGAGACAAACATTTAAAGCCACTAGAACTTATTGATAATCCTAAAAAGGTGGAAGAATATAAGTCCTTATTAGCCAAGTATAATATTGAAATTTCAGCTATTAGTTGTCATGGTAATCCTCTTCATCCTAATAAGGAAATGGCTAAGAAAGATGATTATGAATTTAGAAATGCTATTTTAGCAGCTGAACTTTTAGGGGTAGATACGATTATTGGTTTTTCAGGATGCCCAGGTGATTCCGAAACATCACAGTATCCAAACTGGGTTACCTGTCCTTGGCCTAATGACTTTGCAACAATTTTAGATTGGCAATGGGAAGAAAAAGTGATTCCTTATTGGAAGGACATGGCTGTATTTGCTAAGGAACATAATGTTTCTAAGATTGCTTTTGAAATGCATCCTGGTTTTGTTGTATATAATCCTGAAACATTACTTAAATTAAGGGACGCAGTTGGAGATATTATAGGAGCTAATTTTGATCCAAGTCATTTGTACTGGCAAGGGATTAATCCAGCAGTAGCGATCAAAGAATTAGAAGGTACAATTTATCATTTTCATGCAAAAGATACAAAAATTGATCAAAGGAATTGCGAGGTTAATGGTGTTTTAGATAACAAATCCTATTCGGATATTAATAACCGTTCATGGTTGTTTAGAACTGTTGGATATGGACATGGAAAAGAAGAGTGGAATGATATGATTAGTGCTTTAAGAGCGACAGGCTATGATGGTGCAATTAGTATTGAACATGAAGATGCACTTATGTCTCCTACAGAAGGATTAGAAAAGGCAGTAGTATTTTTAAAAGAAGTATTAATTTTTGATGATGCAGGCGAGATGTGGTGGACTTAAATATATTTAATTTTTGACAGAAGGAAGATGAATAGACATGAGCAAAATATTGACACTAGGAATAATTGGCTTTGGTGGTATGGCTTCATATCACAAGAAAGAATTGGCGGACTATAATAGGCTATCAGTAAAAGGCGTATATGATCTTAATAGTGAACGTATGAATTATGCAGAAGAAGAGGGTCTTGTGGCCTATTCCTCTGTAGAACACCTATTAAATGATGAAGAGATTGATGCGGTTTTAATAGCAACAACTAATGAAGTGCACAAGGAACTTTGCATAGATGCATTAAAGGCAGGTAAACATGTAATATGTGAGAAGCCAGTAACTTTAACATCAGAAGAATTAGAAGAGATTATTGAAGTTGCAAATAAATACAAGAAGGTATTTACAATTAATCAAAACAGGCGAACTAATAGAGATTTTGTATTAATGCGAGATAATGTGGAATCAGGTGTAATTGGAAAGCCTTATATTATTGAATCAAGAGTAGAAGGTTCTAGAGGGATGCCATCAGGGTGGAGAACTATTAAAGAACTTGGTGGAGGAATGATGTTAGACTGGGGAGTGCATTTAATTGATCAAATTATGTACATGTTTCCAGAAAAGGTATTTAGCGTTTACTCTAGAATGTATAATATTCAGTATGGTGAAGTTGAGGATAATTTTAGTCTTACTATAGTTTTTGAAAGTGGATTAACTTCTTTGATAGAGGTATACACTAATAACTACATTAAACATCCTAGATGGTATGTTTTGGGCAAAAAAGGCACACTTGTAATTGATGATTGGGATTGCCAAGGTAAAATCATTCATTCCATTGATACTGATAATCAGTGGGAAGAAGAAATTATCTATTCCAAGGCAGGTCCTTCAAAGACCATGGCACCAAGAAGCGAACATACAGTAGAAACAATTGAATTATCAGAACCTGAAGATGTTGTTGATGATTTAACAGTTGTTTATGATCAATTTATTGATGCTATAGAAGGAAAGGCTGAGCTTACAATAAAGCCAGAAGAGGCTCTAAGGGTAATGAAGGTAATGGAAGCAGCCTTTGAGTCTGCAGAGAAAAATGAAGTAATAAAAGTTGAGATTTAATAGCCAGGTTTTTAAAAACAAGAAAGGTATGGTGGCAAAATGGAAGAATTAAAAGTGGGTTTACAACTGTATTCTGTTAGAGATGAAATGAGCAAGGATATGGATGCTACTCTTAAAAAGGTAAAGGACATGGGATATGATTATGTCGAATTTGCTGGATACTTTGGGAAGACTGCTGAAGAAGTTTTAAGTTTGTTAAAGAAACACGATTTAAAATGTATGTCAGTACACCAAGCCTATGAAGTGTTTTTAAAAGATGAAGAAGAGTCAGTTTCATTTTTAAAGACAATTGGTGCAAAATACAGTGCTATGCCATGGCTAGATATAGATAGACATGCAGGCAGTGATAACTTCGAACAGACAAAGGAAGAGTTCATAAGGGTAGGAAATATTCTTAAGGATGCTGGAATTACACATTTATATCATAATCATGACTTTGAATTTAAGACTCATGAAGGTAAATATTTATTAGATTGGTTATTTGAAAGCCTTCCAGAAGATTTATTAGAAACACAAATAGATACTTGTTGGGTAAAGTATGCAGGCATTGATCCAGCAGAATATATAAAGAAGTATACTGCTAGGGCACCTATAGTACATTTAAAAGACTTTGTGAGTGATGAGAATAGCAGTGGTCCAGTGTATGACTTAATAGACGAAGAAGGTAAAGTAGGAGATAGAGAAACTTCACTTTCTGATAATGGCTTTGACTACAGGCCACTAGGCCAGGGAATTCAGGACTTTCCGTCAATAATCGAAGCAGCAAGTCAAGCGGGAGTTACTTATTTAATTGTAGAACAAGACGAATCAAACACATGTTCTCAGCTAGAAGCAGCTAAGATAAGTAGAGAATATTTGAGAAGTCTTAAATTGTAAGAAAACTTAATGGTGCCAGGCACCAAGGAAAGGGAAAATTATGGCGAAAAAAGATAATATTTTAGATGCATACAAAGTGAATCAGGATAAAGCGGTAATTGATACAAGTAAAAAATTAAAGGTTGGTATTATTGGTACAGGTTGGATTGCTTCAGCCCATATGAATAGTTTTTTAAATATGCCTGATGTTGAAGTGGTAGCCGGTGCAGATATTGTAACTGATAGGGCAAAAGAGTTTTTTGAAGGTTATGATATGCCAGAGGTTCAAGTTTTTACTGATCATAATGAAATGCTTGATACAGTTGAATTAGATGCAGTTAGCGTGTGTACTTATAATTCTACTCATGCAGAGTGTACGATTGATGCATTAAATAAAGGTGTGCATGTACTACTTGAAAAGCCTATGTGTGTAACTATAGAAGAGGCAGTTGAAATAATGAAGGTAGAAAAAGATAGTGGAAAGGTTTTATCTATAGGTTTTCAACCAAGGTTTGATGCAAATATGCAAATGATTAAGAAGATTGTTGAGTCAGGTGAGCTAGGAGATATTTATTATATTCAGACTGGTGGAGGTAGAAGAAGAGGAATTCCAACACCCTATGGAACAAGCTTTATCGAGGAAGATACAGCAGGTATTGGTGCCCTTGGAGATATCGGTTGTTATTCACTTGATATGGTGCTTAATGCAATTGGATATCCAAAGCCACTAACAGTATCTGGCTACAAGTCTGATTTCTTTGGAACTAATCCAGCATATTACCCAAATCATCCTGAATATGCTAAGAAGTTTGGTGTTGATGATTTTGCAGCTGCCTTTATACGTTTAGAAGGTGGAATTGTACTAGATTTTAGAATTTCATGGGCAATGAATATGGATACATCTGGGGATACGCTTATCCTGGGTAAAAAAGGCGGACTTAGAATTCCATCTACAGAGGACTGGAATGGAACAATAGGAGGAAACATGAAGATTTATCACGAAGTTGCAGGAGAGCAAGTCGTAACTGAAATACCAGCAATTGAAGATGATGGAGAAAGTTTATTTGATAGGAAGATTCGTTCTTTCCTTGATGCAATTAAACACGGTAAGAGCTCACCAGTACCATCAAGTCAAATTATATATAATCAGGCAATTATTGATGGGATAGCCAAATCAGCAAGGCTATGTAAAGAAATAGAAATCGAAATACCTGAAATATAATAAACTTAGAAGAAATCATTAAAAAAATGGTAGTTAAATATAAAAATTTGGCTACCATTTCTAGGTGGTTTTAATATATTTTTTAAAGTTTTTGTATTAATTGTGCTTGATTTCATGTCGTTAGATTGATAATATGTATATATACTAGAATGTTGGACTTACTTGAATGTTTGTTTACTAAGGAGTAATAAATATGTTTGAATTTAAAGATGAATTTAGGACTGGTATAGATTTTATAGATGAAGAACATAAAAAGTTATTTGAGCTTACACAGAAGACATATGATATTTATAAGGATGAATTAATGCTTGATAAGTATGATTATATAGTGGATATTCTTAATGAATTAAGAGATTATACTAAGTATCATTTTAATCATGAACAAGAATATATGAAAGAAATTGGCTATAAAAAAATGTTTACGCATATAATGGCCCATAATAACTTTATAGAAAAACTAGATAGCTACGACTTTGAAGAGATAGACTACAATCAAACAGATGCCTTAGTTGATTTATTGAATTTTCTCTATGATTGGTTGGTTAAACATATTTCTAAAGTAGATAAGGAAATAGCTCATGGCTTGGAAGAGAAGTAATAAAAAGAAGAAAAGGAGATATATATGAACGTTTATGAGTTAGCATTATCATTAGAAGAAGATATGGAAAAGTTTTATATGGAACAGGCACAAAGCCACAATGAACTTCATTTAAAGCAAGTATTCCTAATACTATCTAATGAAGAAAGAAAGCACGCCTATATTTTAACTGAAAACAAAGAGCTTATGATGGAGAAAGTAGCATCAGAAGAGGTAAAGGACGACATATTAGAACAAGCTAAGAAACTTTTTAAGGGTATCAAAGTAGATACTGCAGAAACGGCTCGCCCTAAACAATTAGATGTGTATCGTAAAGCCTTAGAGATGGAAGAAAGAAGTATTGAATTCTACAAAGACCTTAGGGAGAAGGATCCTGAGAGAAAAGAAATATATAAATATTTAGAAAAACAAGAAGATAAACATTGTATTATTTTAGAGGAAATCATCAAGCTTACAAGCAGACCAGACGAATGGGTAGAGTCTGCAGAATTTGGTCCCAGGGAAGATTATTAGTTTAGTGATACGGTTTCAATTACAAAAAAGTCATTTTTGTGTTATAATATGATATGTAAGGCAATAATGTAAAGGAAACTAATAGTTTTAATAGATTAACAAGTATAAATCTATTAATTTAACAACTTATAACAATCCGTTTCGCTTAACTCTAGTGCAACGGATTTTTAGTAATTGTTTAATAACACTAGACACATATTCTTTAATTTACACGATAAAGTGTGCTTAATGAAAAGGGATGATAGATTGGCAGAAATTAAAGACAAGAAAAAAGGAATAAAAGAACTCGTATTGATTGCTAAAGATAAAGATAATATTATCGTAACTGATGATTTATATGAAGTGTTTGGCAAGAACATGGAGAAAAAAGACTTAGCTGATGTTACTGAGAGCTTAGAAAAACATGATATTCATGTGACTGATTTTTTTGATGATGACTTAGATAAGGACAAGCTATTAAGTGAAAAGTCAAAAGAAGATGAAAAAAACGCTAAAAGAATTGCTGAACTTCCATATGTAGTAGACTCCATAAGAAGTTATTTGAGAGAGATAGGAAAGTATCCATTGCTTAGTGCAGAGGAAGAAGTGGAAGTTGCAAAGCGTATTGAAAGTGGAGACGAGCTAGCTAAAGAAAAAATGATTAATTCTAATTTGAGGCTAGTTGTTAGTGTTGCAAAAAGATATGTTAACGGAAGTAAGATGACTCTACTTGATTTGATTCAAGAAGGGAATCTTGGACTAATTAAAGCAGTTGATAAATTTGATTATCATAAAGGTTATAAGTTTAGTACTTATGCTATGTGGTGGATAAGGCAAGCTATTACTCGTGCTATTGCTGACCAGGCTAGAACCATTCGAATTCCAGTTCATATGAAGGAACGTATGAATAAGCTTACTAAGGCATCTAGGAAGTTCTTAGCTGATAATGGAAGAGATCCAACTACAGAAGAACTAGCTGAAATATTAGATATAGAAGAAGACAGAGTAGAAAGTATTGTACAGCTTTATGGCGATACGATTTCGCTTGATACACCGATAGGTGATGAGGAAGATGCTGTGTTAATGAACTTCGTAGCAGATGAAGAAATGCCTGGAATACTTTCCTCAGTAGAACAAGTTATGCTCGGTCAAGAACTAAACGAAGTCTTATCAATACTTACGGACCGTGAACAACGTATACTTAGACTAAGATTTGGATTTGAAGATGGTAAGATTTATACACTCGAAGAAGTAGGTAGGGAATTTGACGTAACCAGAGAACGAATTAGACAAATTGAAGCTAAAGCACTGCGTCGTTTGAGAATGAGTAGAGATACTAAGAAACTAAAGGCGTATCTTGAAGAATAATATAATAAAAGCAAAGATTAAGAAATGTTTATTCCTGAGTCTTTGCTTTTAATTTATAATATAACATGTTTTTATCTTGAGTATTTAGTTTTCTAAACATATGGATTAATTCTTTTTCTCGTTTATTTACCATGATAGAAATGTTTTTTGGGGATTTCTCATAATTATATTCTTTTTTTATCTGATAGGGAGAGGTTTCATATAGATGTACAATTTCCAAAGGAATCTCTTTGCTATCTACTAGGTCATCAACACTAACCTGGTATAAGTTCGCAAGCTTAACTAAAATCTGATAGTTAGGGCTTCGAAGACCATTTTCATAGTGAGCATACCCTTGCCTGGTCATGTTAAGGTAATTTCCAAGATCGACTTGTGTTAGTCCTCTATTTATTCTTAAATATCTAAGTTTATCATTTAATAAGAAATCCATTTCTAACCACCCTTTTTTATTGAGATTAATTATAGCAAGATAAAGAGTGAAAAGAATAAAAAGCAACAAAGCGTAGCCTGCATACAAAACTTAAAAGGGTAAAAAAGATAAAGAAATTCTAAAAAGTGTTTGACAGAATGTGTAAACAGTGATATGATTTATGTGTTGCATAAAATATGCAAACAATTATTATTTATTTGGAGGAAAATTATACATGAACAAAGGTACAGTAAAATGGTTTAATAACCAAAAAGGCTACGGTTTTATCTCTGACGAAGAAGGAAATGATGTATTTGTTCACTACTCAGGACTTAATATGGATGGTTTTAAGTCTTTAGAAGAAGGACAAGAAGTTGAATTCGATGTAGTTCAAGGAGAAAAAGGACCTCAAGCTACAAATGTAACAAAATTATAATCATACAAGTTTTCAGTGTACCTTTTTTTTGATAAATTGTTTTACAATTTTTATAAAGAAAAGCTATATTGTATTAAACGAATTGATTAAAAGGTTATTCTTCGGAATAACCTTTTTCCATGTAAAAAACTTTATTGAACTATATTAAACTTTTTGTATAAGTAATCTAGTAGTTTGTAGATTGGTTTAAATAGGACTAAGGCGATAAAGAAATTGGTGATCCCATGAACAAGATCAAAAGGAATTCCATTAATCCAATAAGCAAAGGCTGTATTAAAGCCACTTTCTAAAGTGCCATTAGAGAGTCCTATAAAAAAATAAGGAATAGAGCACAAGGCTCCAAATGATAAGCCATAAAAGCCAGATATAAGAGCCCAACTTATAGGAGATGTTTCTTTTTTAAATATTCTTGTAATTATAGCTAAGACAAACCAAACATATAAATAATTAACCCACCATAAACCAAATCCGTATAGCAAACCTTGAAGAAGAACAAAAGTAATAATTATGTATATGGTTTTTTTGTTTAATATAAGAGTATAAATTATTATTAATAAACTAATTAATTCGACATTTGGAAGAAATGCTAACCCGACTTGTACTGTTAATAAAACTGCAGAGAGCATTCCTATTAATGGTATGTTTCGTAGAGTCATATTAATATCCTACTTGTAATTCTATTCTAAAGCTATCTCCATCATAAACTACAGTCTCATCTGTGCCAGTCATTAGTGATTCGTCATTTTTAAAAATCAACCACCATTCTTGCTTACTATCATCTACAGTATAACCATCCACAGTCTTCACGAATAATCCCATATCAGTTTCTTCACCTGAAATTAAATCCTTTTCTTCTAGTGCGCCTCTTAGAAATTCTTCGTCAGTTTTTATTTCATAAGATGTAGTTTTTTCATCAGACATAACAATTTCAACATTTATAGTCTTGGATCCTTCTTGTGTTTCTTGTCGTGATTGGCTATATAGATATATAGCTCCAGTAATTAATAGCACAAAAACAATGAGTAATAATGCAATCTTTAAATTCTTTTTGTTTTTCATAATAATCTCCTTATCATTTTGATTGTTTTATAAGCATAAAAAAACTCCTGCCACAGGAGAAAAATTATAAAAACGGGCCTTATATTAAATATAAGTCCTATTTTATACCTTTATCCATAAACTCGTGGCGTAACTGGTATTAATAACAAGCAGGTATTCTGACTCGTGAATCATTGTTTTATTTAGATCTTCCCAAGTTTTATACTCAGTGATATTTGAAATGCAAAAATCTACATTTTTAAATAAAACTCCTCACATACAGCGGCGAGACCGTACAGGCATTTAACCTGTTTCCCTATTATGTCATGGATTATTATCAAATAAAATAAGACATGACCACTTGATATTATTGTAATAATATTTATTTGTGATATTATTATAATAATAAAATAATAA
>CAZOGN010000016.1:0-23248 GCA_964579655.1 uncultured Lachnospiraceae bacterium | reverse complement strand
TGATATTATTGTAATAATATTTATTTGTGATATTATTATAATAATAAAATAATAATATTAATTGATTTTAACATCACAAAGTTTTGTTGTCAATAGAAGGAGGACTAATGAACATACAGAAAGAATCTTTTGGACTTACGAGGGAAGGCTTACAAGTCTCAAGATATATTTTAAGCAATGATGATGGCATGGAGGTACATTTAACTGACTATGGTGCCAATATTATAAAGATTATTGTGGAGGATAAAGAGGGTCAACTAGATGATATTGCCCTAGGATATGATAATGTTTCAGACTATGAAGATAACGATCCAGGTTTTGGTTCTTTTATTGGTAGACATGCTAATAGAATTAAAGATGGAAGCTTCGAACTAAATAATGTTATATACAATCTAGAAAAAAACGATGGAAATAACAACTTACATGGTGGAAGTATAGGATATAACAATTTAGTTTATGATATTGCAACTTTTAAGGTGGAAGATACGGTTTCTATAGAATTTTCAAGAACAAGTCCAAATATGGAACAAGGATTTCCTGGGAACTTAGATATTAAAGTAAGATATACAATTACCAAGGATAATAGTCTGATTATAGATTATTATGCTGTTTCTGATCAAGATACAGTTGTAAACTTAACTAATCATTCTTATTTTAACTTATCAGGTCACAATTCAGGTTCAATTCTTGATCATAAGGTTTGGATTAAGAGTGACTCATTTACCTTAACTGATAATGAATTAATACCTACAGGTGAAGTTGCTGACCTTACAGATACACCTATGGATTTTAGGGAATTAAAAGCTCTAGGAAGAGATATTGAAGCAGATTATGAGCCTTTATTATTTGCAGGAGGCTATGACCATAACTACATTCTTAAGAAAGAAACAAAGCAAGTAGAGAAAGTAGCCTCTTTGGTTGATGATAAGACAAGTAGAGTAATGGATGTTTATACAGACTTGCCAGGAATGCAATTATATACAGGTAATTTTATAGATAATGAGCGAGGTAAAGAAGGAGTTATTTATAATAAGAGAGATGGAGTATGTTTTGAAACACAATACTATCCTAACTCTATCAATATTGCAGAATTTCCATCTTGTATATTGAAGGCAGGAGAAGAGTTTAAATCTACTACTATATATAAGTTTTCAATTAAAGAATAATTGACACAAAGTAAAACCGTCTAAGACCACTAATTAGTCTTAGGCGGTTTATTTTTTAAACTTACTTTGTTCCGTAGATTCTATCTCCGGCATCACCAAGTCCTGGTAAAATATAACCATCTTCATTTAATCTTTCATCTAAACCACCTACATAAAGCTCAACGTCTGGATGTTCTTTTTGAAATCTTTCTACTCCCTCAGGTGCAGCTATCAAACATAAGAAGACAATTTTTTTAATGCCTCTTTTCTTTAATAAATCAACTGCTACACAGGCTGAGCCTCCCGTTGCTAGCATGGGATCGACTACATAGAATTCTCTTTTATCAGCATCAGAAGGTAGCTTGCAATAATATTCTACAGGTTGTAATGTTTCTTCATCTCTATATAAGCCAATGTGTCCAACCTTTGCATTTGGAATTAGTTTTAGTATACCATCTGCCATGTGAAGACCGGCTCTTAATATAGGTACTACGCATAATTTTTTACCTGCTATTTCGTATGCAGTAGTTTTGCATAAAGGAGTATCAACTTCTATTTCAGCAAGAGGTAAATTTCTTGTAGCCTCATAACATATTAACATTGCGATTTCAGATGTAAGATTACGAAATTCCTTTGTGGATGTGGTCTTTTTTCTCATAATCCCCAACTTGTGACGTATTAAAGGGTGTTTCATTATAAATAAATTAGACATAACTTTCCTCCTATGTGTTAACGATATATTGATGGTTATTCCATAAGACATTATAACAAAAAACTTCTAACATTAAAAGAAAAAAAGAAATCAAGAAGAAAGAAATTAATCTTTGATCTTGATTTCTAAAAAGAGGAGAAGCCTAGTAGGGGGGAGAGTTTCTACTAGGCTTAGTTTTATGAAAAAAATTATCTTGTCAGCATAGTATGTGTTATGTTTTACTTGCTATAAATATATTATAAAGTACATATATGATGATTATATGGCTGATTTATGAACATTTTGTTAATTATACTTTTTTTATTTCAGACATATTAATAGCACAAATGGTAATAGAAAAGGCATTATTTATATATATTTATAATAAACAAACAGAGTGGAGATATACATGGAAGAAATAATTGAAGAGAAAGAAATGAAATTATTTTTTAAAACAGGTATTATAGTTTTGTCCATAATAGCAGTATTTTTTTCGAGTATAAAATATATTCCGCAAGTAGTTACAGTAACTGGTCAAAGCAATGAGAAAAAGATGCCAATACACAAAGTAGAAAGAAATGAAAAAGTAATTTCTCTAACATTTGATGTAGATAGAAATGATAAAAATTTAGATCAAGTTCTTGAGCTTCTTAACAAATACAAGGTTAAAGCAAGTTTTTTTGTCACCGGAACATGGGTAGATGATAATCCTGATGAATTAAAGAAAATTCTATTTCACGGTCATGATATTGGAAATCACGGAGATAATCATAAACACATGGATTTATTAAGTAAAGAGGACTGTGAAAAAGAAATTATAAATTTACATAATAAAGTAAAAGAAATTACAGGGATAGATATGAAGCTTTTTCGTCCACCTTATGGAGATTATAACAATACAGTAATTTATACGGCAAAGAACTTGGGCTATCAATCTATAAAATGGAGTATAGATTCAGAGGATTGGAAAAATTATAGTAAAGAGGATATTGTAAATAAATGCAGGCAGAAAGACACATTAGATAAGGGCTCAATTATTTTATTTCATACTGGAACTAAATTTACGCTAGAAGCTTTGGAGGAAGTTATTTTGTTTTTTGAAGAAGAAAATTATGCATTAGTTCCAGTTTCTAAGCTTATTTATTTAGAGGATTTTACTGTGGATATATCAGGCGTTCAACAAAGAAAGCAAAGTGTAATTTACTGAGACTGGTAGGTGTTTGCATATTCTAAAGCAGATGGTAGATTTAATTTGCCATATCCCCAATATTGATTTGGATAAAAAGTGTTTTCCTCTCTTATTGCACTTAGGTTGAGAATATTTCTCACACTATTTGTGTTCACAGTGGTAAGATTTCCTCTTACCACTCCCCATTCAAGAAGTAAAGCGATTGCACCTGTAGTGTGGGCAGTGGCTACGCCTGTACCAGAGACACTAATTAACTGATTACCTACTGTAGATGCAATAATATTCTCGCCAGGTGCAGCTACATCTGGCATATATGAATATGATCTAGTAAATCCTTTGCTTGCTTGGGGAGATATAGAGTTAAATAAAGTATTATAAGAAGTTACTGCAATAGGTATATCAGCATTTGCAGTAGCAGTTAAAGTTGTGTAGTAACTACTATCCATAAAGTAGACATCATTTGTTAGAAAATTGTTAATAGGTAGCCAAACATCAAATGGAGCCGACAATTCACAAAAGTTCCTTACTCTAAATCTCCATATGCCACTTGACGGATTTAAAAAGCGAAATAATATTAACTGAGCACCAGAAAAAGTGTGACGTACAAGATTGCTCACATAAAGTACAGTACTTTGGTAGGTGAATTTTTGGGTAACACTACCACTATAAGTCATTGGGATTGTGCCTAACAAGTCGTTATTAGGGCTAAAGATATCAATACTATAAAGGTATGGTGGTGTGCCCCAAAACTCCATGGTAAATCCTTGGCTACTACTTCCTATATTAAGCAAAAACTCGTCATATGAAAAATTTGAATTTGTTTTGCCAGAATAATGATGACCATAGCCTCCTTCGTTTCCTGCAGGTACTAGGATTACAGTACAAGGAATCCTACCTTGTTGAGAGATATAAGTATCTAGATAAGACAGGCCTTCGTGAGAACCTTGACTTGTGCTTACCCCAATACATATTGCTATAGGTCGCTTTAAGCTTTGAGCTAGGCCAATCAAATACTTAACTGCAAACATAATGTCATTAGATTGGAAACATGGCTTATTTTCAGGAATTCTAAGAAATTCTCTTAAAGGATTTTTTGCTTGTTTAAGTTTAACAATGGCAAATTCACAATTATTTGCAATTCCTGAAAAGCCACTTGCTGTATTAAAGTTTCCACCTGCTATAGTTGCTAAAGTTGTTCCGTGCCCTACTTCATCTCCACTAGGAAGAAAGGAAAAAGGATCTGTTTGGCTTAAGGCATAGTTTATATGGTATTTTTTATACTCTGTACCATAATAGAGGTCCTTGGGATAATTTTCCGAGTCAATAGTTTGATCCCAAATAGAGACGATTCGGGATGTTTTGTCTGGATATAGTAAAGTGGGATTCATATAATCAACACCTGTATCAATGATTCCAATCAAGACGCCCTCACCATCTAAGTCATATGATGTGCTACTCTTAACGGAAAGAATACCAGAGGGGTCTAGATTAAATTCAGGCATAATTTCAGTATAGTTTTCGTTTATTATAGACATAAGTCCGCTGCAATCAGGTAGTGAGTTATAACCAAACAAGTAATAAGCATTTTCTATGTTACCATTTAGCGGTGTATAAACGATTGCATATTTATCATCAAGAATATTGTAAGAAGAATTTGCTGAAAGGTTACGTAAAATATCAAGATTATTATGATATTCTATTATTAGGTCAAAATAATCTTCACTTGTTATTTTATATCTATTATTATCATCCATAAGATCTGCCCAAACATATTGATATTATATATCATATGCTATTCTTTAGAATCCAGTTACATTTTATTTGGTTGATATTAGTAAAATAAAACAAAATAACATTTTACCGTATTAAAGTTTGACTAAACATGCTATAATATGTCTAGTTCTATATTTAATCAAATGAAATTATTGGAGGTTTTAATATGCGATTTGTTTCAATTGATAATATCGAAGTAGGAACCTATTTGGCTAAATCTTTGTATGATTATAACGGTTCCGTTCTCTTGCATAAAGATTACAAACTAACAGATAACATGATAAAAAGGTTAAAATCTTTGGGATATAAAGGGGTGTATGTAGAAGATGATATTTCCGAAGGGATTTATATTGAAGAAATCATAGATGAAAGGGTAAAAATAAAAGCTGCTAATTGTTTGGAGAATATTGCTGAACATGATGGCAGTGTGTCTGATATAAAACCAATTGTTGCAGATATAGTAGATAATATTATAGATAATCAAGATGTCATGCTTTCTATGCACCAATTATATGACTATCACAAGTATACATATTCTCACTGCGTTAATGTAGGGGTAATATCTACTTACATAGGATCTAGGCTTAATTATAATAAAGACGAATTAATACAAGTTGCTACAGCGGGTATGCTTCATGATATTGGTAAGAAGTACATACCTGCATCGATTTTAGATAAAAAGGAAAAGTTAACTGATGATGAATATAGTATCATCAGGAACCACCCTAATCAAGGTTACAAGATGATAAAAGGTTTTAATAGCATAAGTGGTTTGACGAAAGTTGCAGTATTAGATCATCATGAAAGGTGTGATGGTTCGGGATATCCAAGGGGATTAAATTGTAATGATATTTCCTCTTTTAGTAAAGTTATAGCAGTAGCTGACACCTATGATGCAATGACAACAGACAGGTCTTATCGTAAGGCCTTTTCTGCATCAGAGACAGTGGAATATTTGATGGGAGATGGTGGCAAGTTATATGATTTTAAGGTTATAGACAACTTTACAAAGAGTGTTGCTATTTTTCCAGATGGTACTGTAGTTGAATTAAGTAATGGTATACAAGGAATTGTAATAAAAAATAATCCTGATTTTACCTTGCGTCCAGTTATACGTAGTTTAGATGATGATACAATAATTGATCTAAAGAATGATTCTAATTATTTAAATGTACGTATAGAGAAAGTTTGTTAGCAAATATTTGGGCAAGGACATATTTACATTAAAGTTTTACAAATATGGAGGAATACATGAAGTTTACAAAAATGCATGGTATTGGTAATGATTATGTTTATGTTAATGCAATTAAAGAAAATATAGATGATGCTAGTGAATTATCTAAAAAGCTAAGCAATAGAAACTTTGGAATTGGCTCAGATGGACTTATATTAATAAAATCATCCCAAATTGCTGATTTTTATATGGATATGTATAATGCCGATGGCAGCAAAGGCAAGATGTGTGGTAACGGAATTCGCTGTGTAGGCAAATATGTTTATGATAAGGGCTTAACTGCTAAGGACAAGTTACAAATAGAAACTGGATCAGGTGTAAAGGATTTGATGCTCCATATTGAGAATAATAAGGTTTGGAGTGTTACAGTTGATATGGGACATCCAATTACAAATCCTAAAGATATTCCTGTTATAAGTGATAAAGAGGAGATTATAGGAATGCCTATAGAAGTTGCTGGGCATAAGTATAATATGACTTGTGTATCTTTGGGCAATCCTCATGCAGTTGTGTTTGTGGATAAGACAGAAGATGTTGATATTAGAACAATAGGTCCAATGTTTGAACATAATAATATGTTTCCAGATAGGGTAAACACGGAATTTGTTCAAGTGATAGATAAAGACACTATAAACATGCGAGTATGGGAAAGAGGTTCCGGTGAAACTTTAGCCTGTGGGACAGGAGCATGTGCAAGTGTCTATGCTTGTATAAGGAATGGCCTAACTAATAATAAGGTTACAGTTAACTTGCTAGGTGGTCAATTAATAATAGAATATGATTCCCAAAAGGATAAGATATTTATGATGGGACCTGCTGTAACTGTATTTGAAGGAGACGTAGATTTATCACAAGTTATCTAATTTGAAAAAGAAGTCAATTTAATATAATTCATATAAATAGCTGTTTATCGAGTTTTTAACTAGATTTAGAGCTATTTGTTTTTTGTTGAAAAATATTTTTAGCTTGTTATAATTAGCTTATGAGTGGGAAAGGAATGAGGAATTTGAAGTATCCAGAATTTATTAAGAAGGGTGATCTAATAGGTATATGTGCACCTTCAGATGGCAATAGTGAAGAACTAGATTTTGTAAGACTAGATAATGGAAAGAAAAACCTAGAGGAACTAGGATATAAACTTATAGAAACAGACCATGTTAGAAATAGCAACAGAGGTAGAAGTGCTGATGCGAAAACAAGGGCTAGTGAAGTTATGGAACTTATATCTAATGATGATGTAAAACTAATAGTATCTGCATCTGGTGGAGATTACCTCTTAGAAACTCTTCCATATATTGATTTTAAAAAAATAAGCTCTAAGCCTAAATGGTTTCAAGGCTATTCTGACAATACAGGCTTGGTTCATACTATAACTACAATGTGTGACCAGGCAACGGTTTATGGCAATAATTTTAAAGATTTTGGAATGGGCAATTGGCACAAGTCTCTGAAAAGTAATATAAGTATTTTGCAAGGTGAAGAAAATGTCCAGGAAAGCTTTGATACTTATCAGGATGGTTTTTATGAACGCCTAACAGGTCTAGAAGATTATGTATTAACAAAGCCTGTTAATTGGCACAATATAAACCGTGATGGTGAAGTTCTAATAAAAGGCAGGACTATTGGCGGTTGTTTAGATGTTTTAATATCATTGGTTGGAACTAGATTTGATAAGACTAAAGAATTTGCTGAAAAATATAAAGATGACGGAATACTGTGGTATATGGAGAGTTTTGCACTTACAGCTGAGTCACTTACCTTAGCCTTATGGCAATTAAAAGAAGCAGGTTGGTTTCGATATGCTAAAGGATTTGTGTTCGGAAGACCAACATTTTATGACGAAAAGGCTAGTAAAAATGGTACTTATGAGGAAGTTGTTATGTCGGTACTGGGAGATATGGATCTTCCGATTATTTTAGATGCTGATATTGGTCACAAACCACCTCAGTTCTCCATGATAAATGGAGGATTGGGCACACTCTGCAGCAAAGATGGAAAAGCAAAACTCACATATGAATATTTTTTTGAAGTTTAAGCAAAACTAAAAATGAATATCTAGGAAAGGCATGGTATTATTATGGACATAACTAATAAAGAAGTTGAGCAGTTAGCAGCCTTATCAAAACTGGAAATTTGTGAAGAGGAAAAGCATGAATTGGTAAGCGATATTGATGAAATGGTAAAATCATTTAAAGTCATTAAGGAAGCTGATACAGAAGATATTGAGGAAATGATTAATGTGCATCAATTTTCGAATGTTTTTAGAGATGATGTTATAACAAATGATGACGGTAAGAAAAATCAAGATATGCTACTTGAAAATGCTCCAAATAAAAAGGATGGTTTTATTATTGTGCCAAAAATGAAGGTAGGGTCTGATAATGAATTTTAGTAAACTAACAGCATTAGAACTCGGAAAAAAAATTAAGAATAAAGAAGCTTTAGTGATAGAAGTAACTAAAGCCCAAATAGATTATATAAAAGCAAATGATATTAATTACAATTGTTTTATTACAAAACTTGAAGAAGAAGCAATAGATAGGGCTCATGAAGTTCAACAAATGATTGATAGAGGGGATTTAGAAGACTCTCCTTTAGCTGGAGTGCCAATGGCTATAAAAGATAATATATGTACAAAAGACATTAAGACAAGCTGTGCTTCTAAAATGTTAGCGGACTTTGTTCCATCTTATAATGCTACAGTTGTAGAAAGATTAAACAAGGCAGGTGCAATTTTATTAGGAAAAACAAACTTAGATGAATTTGCTATGGGTATTTCATCTGAAACATCATATTTTGGAACTAGTAAAAATCCTGCAAATATTGAATATGTACCAGGAGGCTCAAGTGGTGGTTCAGCAGCAGCCGTTGCATCAAATGAAGCATTTTATACTTTAGGAACTGATACGGGAGGTTCTATTAGACAGCCAAGCAGTTATTGTGGAGTCACTGGAATTAAACCAACTTATGGAACTGTGTCTAGATACGGTTTGGTTCCCTTTGCTTCTTCACTTGATCAGATAGGACCAATTACAAAAGATGTATCAGATTCGGCAGCAGTATTAGATATTATAAAAGGATATGATCCAAAAGATTCTACTTCAGTAGATGTAAAAAGTGAATCCTATACAGATGCTTTAATAAATGATGTAAAGGGTATGAGAATTGCTGTTCCTAAGGAATTCTTGACTGTCTCAATGAATGAACAGGTGAGAAAAAAGCTTAGAGAGGCTATAGATATTTTAAAAGATAAGGGTGGAATAATTGATTATATTGATTTTGAAACAATGGAATATGTAATACCTACTTATTATATTTTATCTTCAGCCGAAGCAAGCTCTAGTTTGTCTAGATATGATGGTATAAAATATGGACATATTAGCCCGGATGCCAACAATCTTGAGGATATCTACAGAAAGTCAAGAGGAGAAGCTTTTGGTAAGGAAGTTAAGTTTAGAATTCTTCTAGGAAATTACGTTTTAAGTGCTGATAATTATGAGGCATATTATAAGAAGGCTCTAAAAACAAGAATGCTTATTAATAGCGAGTTTGACAAGGTCTTTTGTAAATATGATATTATTCTTTTACCTACTAATATATATACAGCATTTAAGTTTAAGAAATATGAAAATGATTTTTTACAAAAGCATAAAAAAACAGATAATAAGTACACAATTGCTGCTAATTTAATTGGGGCACCAGCAATTAGTATTCCTTATGGTCTGGATAATGAAGGATTGCCAATAGGTTTACAAATTATAGGCAAAAGATTTGCTGAAAGAGAAATAATTCGAGCAGCCTATTCAGCAGAGCTTAGATAGACATTATCAATTAGCGATAAAATAGAGATGGGGTGTATTTAATGGATAAGTATGAAGTTGTTATAGGGGTTGAAGTACATGTGGAACTTTCAACAAAAAGCAAGATCTTTTGTGGATGTTCCACTGAATTTGGAGGACTGCCAAATACAAGAACTTGCCCAATTTGTTTAGCTATGCCAGGTACTCTGCCTGTGTTAAATAAAAAGGTTTTAGAATATGCTATTACAGCAGGCCTAGCTATGAACTGTAGTATTAGTAAGTTTTCTAGATTTGATAGAAAAAACTATTTTTATCCTGACCTACCAAAGGCTTATCAGACCTCCCAATTATATTTACCTATTTGCCGAAACGGAAGTCTTGAAATCGAAGTAGGGGAAAATAAAAAAAGTATAGGTATTCTAGAGATACATATGGAAGAAGATGCTGGTAAGTTGATTCATGATGAAGGCAATGATTATACATATGTTGATTATAATAGAAGCGGAGTGCCACTAATAGAAATAGTAAGTCAGCCAGACATGAAATCAAAAGAGGAAGTTATAGCATTTTTGGAAAAACTCCAGTTAATGCTTCAATACTTGGATGTGTCTGATTGTAAAATGCAAGAAGGTTCTTTTCGTGCAGATATAAATTTATCAGTAAAAGAATTTGATGATAAGGAACTTGGAACACGGACTGAGATGAAAAATATTAATTCATTTAAGGCAATAGGAAGAGCTATTGATTATGAGGCTAAGCGCCAAATAGAATTAATAGAAGAAGGTGGGAAGGTAATTCAAGAGACGAGAAGATGGGATGATAGTAAAGGTATAAGCCAAGCTTTGCGTTCCAAGGCGGATGCTAAAGATTACAGATATTTTCCGGATCCTGACATGCCTCCAATTATTGTAGATAATGACTTTATTAAGGCAATTGAAGATAAGCAAGCGGAGCTTAGAGATGATAAAGTGGCTAGATATATTAGGGATTTTGATTTGCCTGATTACGATGCCAAGATTCTTACAAGTTCAAAATATTTGGCAAAACTTTTTGAGGAGACCGTAGATATTTGTCACAATCCAAAGGAAGTTTCTAATTGGATTATGGTTGAAACAATGAGATTAGTAAGAGATAGGGAAATAGAAGTAGAAGATGTTTCCTTTGCTCCATCTAATTTCGCTAAGCTAATTAATTTAGTAGTTGACGGAAAAATAAATAGAACAGTTGCAAAGGAAATCTTTGAAGAAATATTCGATAATAATATTGACCCAGAGCTTTATGTAAAGGAACATAATCTTGCTATAGTTGCTGATTACGATGCCTTAGGGTCTGTCATTGATGAAATTGTAGCTAAGTTTCCCGAATCTGTATATGATTACAAAAATGGGAAGGACAAAGCCTTTAGGCATCTTATGGGGCAAACTATGAAAATGATGAAGGGTAAGGCAGATCCAATTCTAGTTAATGAAATATTAAAAAAGAAACTAGAAGAAGTTTAATTAAACCTTAGTGTCAAAGTTATAAGAAAGAAGACTACTACTATTATCACTAAGGTCTAGCAAATCATTGATATTGCTTTCCTTATCTTCCATTATTTCAACTTCAGTATTTGTAGCAAAACCCTTATCTTCTAGAAGTTTATCTAGTTTACTTATGTTATCATAGATGACTTTGAAACTAGATTTATTTTCTATTAAAAACTTAGTATGGACATGATTTTGTCTTAGTGAAATTTGAATATCGACAGGTCCGAGGTTATCCATATCAAGTTTTATTAAAACTTTCATACTATTTAGAGACTTTAAGTTGTTTTTGTTTTTCTTGGTAAAGACATATAATTCTCCTTGCTTATTTTGTTCTATAAGTTTAATAGGAATATGTAAAAATGGAATATACTTATTTAATTGTATCATAGTATCAAATTGTTCATTTATCTGATTTAATTCTAAGTTTAGTCCAGCCAAATGCCTTCCTATACCACTGAGATTTGCAGAATCATTATCTTTAATAGAATCGGATTCATAGTTATAATTCTCAACATTTTTAACTATGTTTTCAAATCTTTTCAAATCAAGCATAGTACTTATCAAATAGTCTTCTACTGATTCATTGCTTTGCAAAGCATCAGCTGATGGATAATAATTGTCAGCAAATAATCCCTTTAGTAGGTTTTGAAAGGGCAATGAAGAAAGATAGTTATTCAAATCACTTTCAAAGGTTTGGTGTAGATAAACATGATGGGAAGTTGTGTTAAATGGATTATCTTCATTGTCTAAAAATATTTTAACAATATTTATTATGTCTGCAAGCACTTTGTTTAAAGGTATTTCATTTTGCCTAGCAAAGGGCTGAGTATTAGTGTTAATACGGCTATAATCTAACAAGATTTCTTGTAGTTTTTCTTTTGTAATAAGTCCATTTGTATGATTTGCTTGTTCTGAATCTGAAAAGTAATAATTATTATCTAGTACCCTAACCCAAAGATTTTTTGTGCTATTTATTAAGACTGAGTAATCAGCCCTTGAAAGAACTTCTGACAGGGGATGATTAGCTAGATTATTATCAGAATGAAAAGTTTCTAGTAAAGTCAAGTTTTTATTTAAAAAGTCTGATGTGGAAATATTCTCTTTGTTAGTAAAGCTATTAACGGCATTGTTAATTAAGGAATTAAATTTATTAGCTAGTGAATTTTTTGTACTTAATAAGGAATCAAATTTACTTATATTTTCATCAGTTAGTGGCATTTGAAGATTTTTCATTCTAATTAAAGTGTCGACAGGTATATCTTCATGAATGTGGGATTGCTTTAAAAAGAATATTATTGTTTCTTTATCTACAGGCATTTGTTGATCTAGTAGAGCTTTTACAATCTCAGTATTGCGATCATTTCTTAACATATTCCAGTTATCTAAAATCTTATTAACTAAATCATTTTTAGTTAAAGGATGGCTTGCTTCCTCTTTTTCTTTATTAAGGAGCTTTAGAACGATTGAATTGTTTGTAATCTCATCTACTTGGAAGGTTCCGTCCATACCAGCTGATAAGCCGGCATTATCTATTAAAGAACCATTAATAATTTGTCCATCATCTAAGACCATCTTTATTTGTCCATCTTCTGTACTGACAACTCTGCCATTTAGTACTTGTCCTTTTTCTAATGAAGGCTGAAGAGGAGTTTGAGAAGGGTTGTATGACTTATCATTTCTGATAATATCCCTGCTATCAGGTCTTATGTTATTAATTGATGAAATTCTTTTGTTTATCATGTTGTTTCAACTCCTGTTTCTTATGTTATGATCTGCTTTAATAAGATGTCAAAACTGTTTCTTGAAAATAGTATCGGCTTAAAGGGGTCTATACTTAATGCTTTTTAAAATTAATCTTATAAGATTAACTAATTATTATATATTTTAAGCATCTTGTATAATTAAACATTATGAAATATAATAAATGTGTTTGGTAATTACGTTTAATTTATTGTTTGACACTATATGATAAAACACTTATTTAAATGGAGGTAGATTAATGTATTCATTTGATGAAATCAAAGAGGCCGATAAAGAAGTAGCAAAAGCGATGAGTTTAGAACTAGAAAGACAACAGGGACATATTGAATTAATTGCTTCAGAAAACTTTGTTAGCAGAGCAGTTATGTCAGCTATGGGTAGCCATCTTACTAATAAATATGCTGAAGGATATCCTGGAAAGAGATATTATGGTGGATGCCAATATGTAGATATTGTTGAGACTCTTGCAATTGACCGTGCTAAAGAGTTGTTTGGATGCACTTATGCTAATGTTCAACCACACTCTGGCGCACAAGCTAATTTTGCTGTATATTTTGCCCTTATAAAACCAGGTGATACAGTTCTTGGTATGAATCTTGATCACGGAGGACACTTAACGCATGGTAGTAAAGTTAACATGTCTGGTGAAGCTTTTAATATAGTTCCTTACGGTGTGAATGATGAAGGTTTTATAGATTATGATGAACTTAGAGAAATAGCTAATAAAAACAAACCAAAGTTAATTATAGCGGGAGCAAGTGCTTACGCAAGGACAATTGACTTTAAGAAATTTAGAGAAGTAGCAGATGAAGTTGGCGCATATTTAATGGTGGATATGGCACACATTGCAGGTTTAGTAGCAACTAATCAGCATCCAAGTCCTATTCCATATGCCCATGTAGTTACAACAACTACTCATAAAACTCTTAGGGGCCCTCGAGGAGGATTAATCTTGTCTAGTGAAGAGTTTGCCAAAGAGCACAAACTAAACAAGGCAATATTCCCAGGAACTCAAGGCGGCCCACTTATGCATACAATAGCCGCAAAAGCTATATGTTTCAAAGAAGCATTAGATCCATCATTTGCAGAGTACTCCAAAGAAGTGGTTAAGAATGCTAAGGCTCTAAGCGAAGGTCTAAAAAAACGTGGATTTGATATAGTTTCAGGTGGTACAGATAATCATCTAATGCTTGTAGATTTAAGAAGCAAAGGTGTGACGGGTAAAGAAGCAGAAGAATTACTTGATAAGGTTCATATTACTTGTAATAAAAACACTATTCCTAATGATCCAGAAAAGGCGAATGTTACAAGTGGAATTCGTCTTGGAACCCCAGCAGTTACAACCAGAGGAATGAATGAAGAGGACATGGATATAATAGCTGAGGCAATAACATTAAGTATAGAAGATTTAAAAGGAAACGAAAATAAAGTGAAGGAAATGGTAAAAGAATTAGCAGATAAATACCCACTTCCATATTAACAAAATACAGGTGGCGTGCCCCATAAATTAATGGGGTCTGCCACCTAGTTTTTATTACTAAAGAGTGATAAAAAAACTTTATATCCGAATACAATGGTTACAATTGCTGCGCTAGTAATGCATAGGTATTTTACTATATCAGCTACATAAACTTTTACTTCTACATTAACTTGTTCCTTCGGGTTTGTATTTTTTTTAATGTCTTTGCACATAAATATACATTCCTTTCTTTAAAATCATGGATTTATAAAGTTACATAATCTACATAGCTTCAAACTTCTTAATAAAGTCCTAATATATAAATTATAGTATTGTTTTTATTTGTTGTTCATTAAATGTTTATTAAATTACTAAAGAAATTATAACATTGATATTTTGTCTTTACATCAGTTATTATAAGTAGTAACGTAGAAAAAGTACAGACATATTTTCTTGATGAAACATCTTCAACATGGTATACTTTCACTAAGTTATTAGATATAAAGTTAGAGAATAAATTTGACTTAACTTTGAAAGTTGGTTATATACATGGCTAAAAATTTATACATATCTGAAAAACCAAGTGTTGCAAGAGAATTTGCAGGTGCCCTGAAGGAGAAGTTTAGAAATCATAATGGGTACATGGAATCAGAACAAACTATAATTACCTGGTGTGTGGGACATTTAGTAACTATGAGCTATCCAGATGCTTATGATCCCAAGCTAAAGAAGTGGAGACAAGAAGATCTACCATTTTTACCAGGAAAGTTTCGTTATGAAGTTATCCCAAATGTTAAGAAACAATTTAATATTGTAAAAGAGTTGCTAAATAGAGAAGACATTAATGTTATATATATTTGTACAGACTCGGGAAGAGAAGGAGAATACATATATCGTTTGGTTGATCAAATGGCTAAAGTCCCAAAAGACAAGGAAAAACGACGTGTTTGGATTGATTCGCAAACAGAAGATGAAATACTTAGGGGAATTAGACAGGCAAAGCCATTAACTGAATATGATAATTTATCTAGCGCAGCATATTTAAGGGCTAAAGAAGATTATTTAATGGGTATTAATTTTTCCCGTATCTTATCTATTAAATATGGACCACAATTAAATAAATATCTTAACACAAAGAAATATGCAGGAATATCTGTAGGTAGAGTAATGACATGTGTTCTTGGTATGGTGGTAAACAGAGAGCGAGAAATCAGGAAATTTGTTAAGACACCCTTTTACCGAGTTTTAAGTGGCTTTAATTATTCAGGTCAAAGTTTCGATGGAGAATTCAAGGCAGTCGAAGGTTCTAAATATTTTAATTCTTCATTATTATATAAAGATAATGGATTTAAGGAGCTTGCTGTAGCACAAAACTTTGTTAAAGAGCTTATAGCTCAGGAGCCTTCTTTTGAAGAAAAGACAGAGCGTAATAAGAAGGATTATATATGTTCTATTCCGAAAGAAGATGAAAGCAAGGCACTTATAAGTGCCTTAGAAAAGAAGAGGGAAAGAAAGAACCCTTTACTCTTATTTAATTTAGCTGAATTACAAAATGAATGTTCAAAAATATTTAAAATAAATCCTGATCAAACCTTACAGGTAGTTCAGGAATTGTATGAGAAGAAGCTTGTAACATATCCTAGGACTGATGCTAGAGTCTTAACAAGTGCAGTTGGAAAGGAAATTAATAAAAACCTGCAAGGCTTAACTAAGTACATACATGCAAAAGATTTTGCTAAGGAAGTTTTAGAAAAGGGAATGTACAAAAACATAGGGAAGACAAGATATGTTAATGATAAGCAAGTAACAGATCATTACGCTATCATACCTACTGGTCAAGGTTTAAATGCCCTTAATTCACTGAATCCTACAAGTGCAAAAATATTTGAAATTATTGTGAGAAGGTTTTTGGCTATATTTTATCCTCCTGCAATTTATCGAAAGATAAGCATTACTGCAATGATAGAAAAGGAAAGCTTCTTTAGTTCTTTTAAAGTTTTGGTTGATGAGGGCTATTTTAAGATAATGACCAATTCTTTTCAAAAGAAGAATACTGATAAAACTCCTAATCAGGAGGAATATGATGAATTAGATCAAGATGATGAGAAGGAAGATAGTAGTGGAATCAATCCAGACCTTATTGTGGCAATTGATAAACTAAAAAAAGGAATGTATCTAGATGTTAACAGTTTTACTATCAAGGAAGGGGAGACTTCTCCACCAAGACGATATAATTCCGGTTCATTAATTTTAGCTATGGAAAATGCGGGATCATTAATTGAAGACGAAGAGCTTAGAGCCCAAATAAAGGGCAGTGGAATTGGAACTAGTGCAACTAGGGCTGAAATATTAAAAAAGCTTAATAATATTAATTATTTAAAACTTAATAAAAAAACACAAATCATAACACCAACACAAATGGGTGAAATGATTTATGATGTGGTTGATTCATCTATTCGTCCCTTGCTAAACCCAGAACTTACTGCTAGTTGGGAAAAAGGCTTAACATACGTAGAAGAGGGCACAACCACTGAAGAAGAATATATGAATATATTAGGTGGTTTTGTAAAACGTAATACTATTAAAGTTAAAAAATTAAATAATCAATGGCATTTAAATAAATCCTTTGATGAGGTTGCAAAACATTATAAATGAAATATTACAATATAAAGAAAGGCATAGAGAATATTATGAAGGAAAAACTTAAAAATCAAAACTTTTTTGATATTAAACAAACTATAGCTAGTAGTCTGTTTTCTGAAACTGATTACCCTTGGGAGATTCTACCTAAAATTAATGCTTTCATATTAGAACTTGGTCCCAAACTTCCTATTGATGAATATGATCAAGTAGCTGAAGATATATGGATTGCAAAAAGTGCAAAAGTAGCAGAAAGTGCAAGTGTTACAGGGCCAGCAATTATAGGTAAAGACACAGAGGTTAGACACTGCGCATTTATTAGAGGAAATGCTATTGTAGGTGAAGGTGCTGTAGTAGGAAACTCTACAGAACTTAAGAATGTTATTTTGTTTAATAAGGTTCAAGTGCCTCATTATAATTATGTTGGAGATTCTATTTTAGGATACAAGGCTCATATGGGAGCAGGTTCTATAACGTCTAATGTAAAGTCTGACAGAACATTAGTAACTGTGAACTGTTCTGGTGAAAGAATACAGACCAAGTTAAAAAAGGTGGGTGCCCTAATAGGTGATAATGTTGAGATTGGATGTAACAGTGTTTTGAATCCAGGAACTTTTGTAGGTAGGAACAGCCAGATATATCCACTTTCTATGGTAAGAGGCTATGTCCCTGAAGAATCAATTTATAAAAATGCTAATGAAATTGTAATAAAAGAATAAACCTTTAGGAGGTGTTTTATGCCAACTATCCAAATGACCAATGTTACTAAAAGGTTCGGAAAGGTCACTGCACTAGATAAGGTTAATCTCGAGGTAGAACCTGGAGACGTATATGGATTTATCGGACCTAATGGTGCGGGTAAAACAACTGCAATACGTGTGTTACTTGGGATTATAAAAGCAAATGAAGGTAAAGCCATAATACATGGTAAGGATGCCTGGAAAGATTCTGTTGACATCCATAAGAATGTAGCATATGTACCTGGCGATGTTAATCTTTGGCCCAACCTTACTGGTGGAGAAGTTATTGATTTTTTTGTCAAATTACGAGATTCTGCTAATTCAAGTAAGACAGCAGAATTAATTGAAAGATTTGATTTGGATCCTTCTAAAAAATGTAGAACCTACTCTAAGGGAAACAGGCAAAAGGTTGCACTTATAGCAGCTTTTGCATCAGATGTTGATTTATATATATTAGATGAACCAACCTCAGGCCTTGACCCACTAATGGAGAAAGTTTTTCAAGAGTATGTAATGGAAGCAAAAAATGCAGGTAAAAGTATATTGCTTTCAAGTCATATTTTGACTGAAGTAGATAAGCTTTGTAATAAAGTGAGTATTATTAGAAATGGCAAAATTATCGAAGCAGGTAGTTTGGATAAGCTTCGTCATTTGATGAGTACAAGTAAATCTTTACAAACAGATTCCCCACCTACCTTAGAAGACCTATTTATGAGACACTATAAGGATGATGGAGGTGAGGCATAATGTCAAAGCATTTTGCCAACACTGGAGCATTAATGAAATTCATACTGCGCAGAGACCGTATAAGATTGCTAGTTTGGATTTTTGCTATTAGCTTGTTTACAGTATTTATTGCTGCATTATTGCCAGAATTATATATGGCAGGAACAGACAAAATGTTTTTAGCAGAAACCATGAAAAATCCTGCTATTACTTTTATGCTTGGATATAGTGCTGGACTTGACAATTATACAGATGGGGCAGTAATGGGACATTTTATGCTCGTTTTTACTGCCATATTCATCGCGATTATGAGTATCTTATTTGTGACAAGGCATACAAGAGAAGATGAAGAAGAAGGACGTACAGAAATGGTTAACTCACTTCAAGTTGGAAGGCTCTCTTTTGTAACATCATCATATATTCTACTTGTAATAACCCAAATAATTACTTCACTAATTATTGGCTTTGGAATCTATGCCTTGGATTATGAAACTATGAATTTGGAAGGCTCCTTATTATTTGGAATAGCTATAGGAACTATTGGTATTTTTTATGCCTCTATTACGGTTTTATTTGCTCAACTTGTTTCTAATTCAAGAGCTACCTTGGCCTTATCATTTGCTTTTTTAATCATTGAATATATTGTTAGAGGAGCTGGAGACGTTTCAGCTAGTGCGTCATCACTCATATCTCCTCTTGGATTAATTGTTCGGACGGAAGTTTATGTTAATAATCACTACTGGCCTATATTAATTCTGCTAGGAATATCCCTGTTAGTTTTTCTTATAGCCTTATATTTGAATTCGATTAGAGATTTAGGTGCAGGGCTTCTTCCAACTAGGCAAGGAAAAAGTCATGCTTCTAGATTCCTGAGATCACCATTTGCTTTGGCACTAAAATTACAGAAAACCACAATTATATCATGGCTTCTTGCTATGTTTGTTTTAGGAATTGCTTATGGATCACTTTTAGGTGATTTGGAAGGATTTGTAAATAATAGCGAAATGATTCTTCAAATGCTTCCTGACTTTGAAGGAATGAACTTAACAGAGAGTTTTATCACTATGTTAATGACTATAGTCAGTGTTCTTGGAACTATTCCTGTTGTTATGTTTGTATTAAAACTAAGTAGTGAAGAAAAGAAAACGAGAACAGAGCCTTTATTAACAAGCCCTATTTCAAGAAACAAACTAATATATAGTTATATAGTAATAGGTCTTGTAAGTGCAGTCCTTATGCAATTAGCATCTATGATTGGCTTATGGTCTGGAGCAGTATTTGCTATGGAAGATGCTATAGCTTTTGAAGTTCTTTTCAAAGCTTTATTTGCAAATATACCAGCTATGTGGATTTTTGTAGGAGTGGCTGTTTTTTTAATAGGGTGGTTCCCGAGATTAACAGGTATAACATGGGTGTTTTTAGCATATTCATTTTTTGTAGAATATATGGGAGAAATGCTTAAACTACCTGAGTGGATGAACAAAGTATCACCTTTTTATCACATTCCGTCCATACCGGCAGAGAAGTTTGAAGCTACCACCTTATTAATGATTATGTTCATAGCCTTTTTGCTAATAGGACTAGGAAGTATTGGATATAATAGACGGGACATAGAAGGATGAGCCTTCTATGATACAGCAACTTTCTATTAAGGCAGATGTTTTCTTTAGAATTTTAATATAAGACTTTACAAAATATAGATTAGCATATAAAATAATATATAATAGTCGGAAAAAGACTACTATATAATGTTTTAAAGAATTATTTAACTACTAAAAAAAATAAATTTTATAGGAGGTATAAGAAGATGAAAGAGTATATCTGCGATGTATGTGGTTATGTTTATGATCCTGCAGAAGGAGATCCTGACAACGGTGTAGAGCCAGGCACGTCCTTTGAAGATTTACCTGAAGACTGGGTATGTCCTATGTGTGGAGTTGGCAAAGAAGATTTTTCTGTAAATGAATAATTTTTATTATTATAAGTAAACTAGAATTAAGTTAGCTTAGTTGAAACCTCTTGTAGTTTGAGAATCTCAGCTAAGCTATTTTTATGTAATGGTAAAGTGCACTTTGTTTGATAAAAGGAGTACTTATGAAAATAAAAAAAGATTTCTATAAAGTTAGTGCATTAGAATTAGCACCTAAATTACTAGGCTTAAATCTTGTTCATAATACTAAAGAAGGAATCACAAAAGGAAAAATAGTAGAAGTAGAAGCTTATATGGGAACAAAGGACAAGGCTGCTCATGCATATAGTGGAATACCAACTAAAAGAACCAAGCCTATGTTTGGTGAAGCAGGTCATTCTTATGTATATTTAATCTATGGTATGTATTACTGCATGAATGTTGTTGCCAATAAAGTAGGCAAGGCAGAGGCTGTTCTTATTCGAGCTTTAGAGCCTATAGAAGGCATAGAACTTATGAATAATAGAAGAGAAGGTAAGGTTCTTAAGCAGCTTTGCAGTGGTCCAGGTAAGTTATGTATAGCCATGGGTATTAACAAAGCCAACAATGAAATGGATCTATCTGGAAATCAATTATATATAGAAGATCCGAAAGAAAAGGAAGAGTTTGTTGTTGAAAAATCTAAACGTATCAACATAGACTATGCCCAAGAAGCAAAGGATTATTTATGGAGATACACTATTAAAGATAGCAAATTTCTTTCTTAAATTAAACTATTTGTAATAAAACTATGGACTATTTTGCAAGTATGTGATTAAATATTAAGGAAAGTGCGAAAATTTACAAGATTCGCACTATATACATATAGGTAAACTGAAAGGAGTCTCAACATGATTTATTCAACAGAAATACAAAACATGTGTCCTGTTGCTCAGGGCGCAAACCATGGGGCTGCACCAATTCCAGAAGAAGGTAAATGGGTAAGAGCTAAAGAAGTTACGGATATTTCCGGCTTTACTCATGGAGTAGGCTGGTGTGCACCACAACAAGGAGCTTGTAAGTTAACTCTTAACGTAAAAGATGGAATTATTGAAGAGGCACTAATAGAAACTATAGGTTGTACTGGTATGACTCACTCTGCTGCTATGGCATCAGAAATTTTACCAGGTAAAACAATTTTAGAAGCTCTTAATACAGACTTAGTTTGTGACGCAATCAACACAGCTATGAGAGAATTATTTTTACAAATTGTTTATGGAAGAACTCAAAGTGCATTTTCTGAAAATGGCTTAACAATTGGTGCTGGACTTGAAGATTTAGGTAAAGGGTTAAGAAGTCAAGTAGGTACTATGTATGGAACACAAGCAAAAGGTCCTCGCTATTTAGAAATGGCAGAAGGATATGTAACTAAAATTGCACTAGATGAAGAAAATGAAATCATCGGATATGAATTTGTTAATCTTGGAGTTATGACTGACTTTATTAAAAAAGGCGATGATCCTAATACTGCATGGGAAAAAGCTAAGGGTACATATGGACGAGTTAGTGATGCAGCAAAGATGATTGACCCAAGAACTGAATAAAGAAAGGTATGGTAGATAAAAATGGCTTTATTTGAATCATATGAAAGAAGAATAGACAAAATCAATTCAGTGCTTAATAGTTATGGTATCAAATCTATTGAAGAGGCACAAAAGATTACAGAAGACGCAGGTCTTGATGTTTATAAAATGGTAAAAGAAATTCAACCTATATGTTTTGAAAATGCATGCTGGGCATATATAGCTGGAGCAGCAATTGCAATTAAAAAGGATTGTAGAAAAGCATCAGATGCAGCGGCAGCAATCGGTGAAGGGCTTCAATCTTTTTGTATTCCTGGTTCCGTTGCAGATCAAAGAAAAGTTGGTTTAGGACATGGTAACCTTGGAAAAATGTTATTAGAAGAAGAAACAAAATGTTTCGCATTCCTAGCTGGTCATGAATCATTTGCAGCGGCAGAAGGTGCAATTGGTATAGCCCAGTCAGCTAACAAAGTAAGAAAAGATCCTTTAAGAGTTATTCTAAATGGTCTTGGAAAAGATGCAGCTAAAATTATTTCTAGAATAAATGGATTTACTTATGTTGAAACTGAATTTAACTTTGATACAGGAGATGTCAAAGAAGTAGCAAGAAAATCATATTCAGACGGCGACAGAGGTGCTGTAAACTGCTATGGTGGCAATGATGTACAAGAAGGTGTTGCAATTATGCATCTTGAAGGTGTTGACGTATCTATTACAGGAAACTCAACAAATCCAACAAGATATCAACATCCAGTAGCAGGTACATATAAGAAAGAATGTTTAGAAGAAGGTAAGAAGTACTTTTCCGTGGCATCTGGTGGTGGTACAGGTAGAACACTTCATCCTGATAATATGGCAGCAGGCCCAGCTTCTTATGGTATGACAGATACTTTAGGAAGAATGCATTCAGATGCACAGTTTGCTGGTTCTTCATCAGTTCCTGCCCATGTTGAAATGATGGGACTAATAGGTATGGGTAACAACCCAATGGTTGGTGCTACAGTGTCTGTTGCAGTAAGCATTCAGGAAGCTGCTGAAGCAGGAAAGTTCTAAGTTTTAAGCCTAAGATTAAATACAAAGGAAACTAAATAGA
>CAZOGN010000015.1:0-40136 GCA_964579655.1 uncultured Lachnospiraceae bacterium | reverse complement strand
TAATGACAATGTGATGTTTTCAAGACGCAGGTTTGTATTAAAATGTGCTATTTATTAATCTTCCTTATTACTTGTAAGAAGAACCCTTTAACGGTATAATATATTTACATAACTACGAATGTATGGAGGGTTTGTTGTGAAAAAATATGTAATGGCATTGGATCAAGGTACCACAAGTTCACGATGTATACTATTTGACCAAAAAGGTAGAATTTGTAGTGTGTCTCAAAAAGAATTCAAACAAGAATATCCTAAATCAGGTTGGGTTGAACATAATCCAATGATGATTTTGTCCACACAAGTCAATGTGGCTAAAAAAGCCATGGAGAAGTTGGGAATTGATGTAGAACAAATTGATTCTATTGGAATTACAAACCAGAGGGAAACTACTATTGTGTGGAATAAACACACAGGACAACCAATTTACAATGCAATTGTTTGGCAATGTAGAAGAACGTCAAATTATATTGATGAATTAACAAAGTCAGGTTTTGATAAGATTATTAAAGAAAAGACTGGCTTAATACCAGATGCTTATTTTTCTGCTACAAAAATAAAGTGGATATTAGACAATGTAGAAGGTGCACGAAGGGAAGCAGAAGAAGGAAATTTACTATTTGGAACAGTTGATACATGGTTAATCTGGAATCTTACAAGAGACGAAATCCATACTACAGATTATACAAATGCTTCAAGAACAATGTTATTTGATATTAACAAACTCGATTGGGATGAAGAAATCCTTTCTAGACTAGATATACCAAGAAAAATGCTTCCTGAGCTAAAGCCGTCTAGTTGCATATTTGGGTATACGGATAAAGAGATATTTGGAAGAGAAATACCTATAGCAGGTGTGGCAGGCGACCAACAGGCAGCTTTATTTGGCCAATGTGGTTTTGGGCCAGGAGATGTTAAGAACACATATGGAACAGGATGTTTCTTATTAATGAATACAGGCGTTGATCCAATAAAATCAGAACATGGATTATTAACAACAATTGCAGCCAATCAAGAAGGTGAAGATATTCAGTATGTATTAGAGGGAAGTATCTTTGCAGCAGGGGCTACTATACAATGGTTAAGAGACGAACTTGAAATTATAAAAACTGCTGCAGAAACAGATAGCATAGCATCATTGGTTGGAGATTCAAATGGTGTTTATGTTGTGCCTGCATTTACAGGACTTGGAGCTCCTTATTGGGACCAATATGCTAGAGGGCTTATAATTGGACTTACAAGAGGTGTAAACAGAAAACATCTAGTAAGGGCAGCACTTGAATCTATAGCATATCAAACTTATGATGTAATAAAAGCAATGGAACATGATTCAGGAATCGAAATTAGGGATCTAAAAGTAGATGGTGGGGCTAGTGCTAACAATTTCTTAATGCAGTTTCAATCTGACATTTTGAACACAGGAATCAAAAGGCCTTATTGCATTGAAACAACTGCACTTGGAGCGGCATATTTGGCAGGTCTAGCAACTGGTTATTGGAAAGACAAAGATGATATAAAAGAAAATTGGGAATTATCATATGCTTTTGAACCAAAGATGAATGATACAAAGAGACAAGAGAGTATTAGAGGTTGGAAGATGGCAGTTGCGCGTTCACTTAATTGGGAAGAATAAGTGAATACAGTATAAAGCAAGCCTTAGGAACCTTAATAACAAAGATAAAGGAAATCTGCTATGATATTAAAAAAGATATACATTAGTTTAATTAATATAGGGTTTAACAGTATAGGAATTAATAGGGATAATATAAACTTATTTCAATATGTGCAAGGAGAAAAGATTTATATAGTTGCCATATATGATTGCCCTTCCGGTTTAGAATATACAAGTCAGCAATTAGCTAATATTGATAAGCAGATTATTAATTATTATTATAGTAAAGGATATTCTAATATAAAATTGCTAGGAATTATAAGTACTTCTAATTCTGCTAATATAAAAGAGCTAGCAACAACAAATGATAACTTTTGGGTTGTTGATACACATTCTTTTCAATTAATAATTTATGAAAATCAGGATGATAAGTTTCTATCTGTGAAAGAACAGATTGAAGATATACTAAAAGAAGTCAAAAGCAATAATATAGAGGAAGAAGAGATTGAACTAAGTCAAAGCTACCCTAATTATGTAAGTGCAAAATCAACTAAAAGTATTATTAGTCAATATATGACTAAGTGGAATACAACAATTATTATAGCCAACATTCTAATATACATTATCATTGGTATTATAAGTAGATATAAAGGTGATGAACGTCTAGTGTGGCTAGGGGCAATATATTGGCCTACAATTGTTTATTCTAATGAATTTTATCGCTTGTTAACTTATATGTTTTTGCATTCTAATATATCCCACTTAGCAAACAATATGCTAGTACTCTTCTTTTTAGGAGACAATCTTGAGCGAGCTGTAGGTAAATGGCGATTTTTACTTATGTATTTTGGATCAGGTATTATTGCGGGAATTGTTTCAATGAGTTATAATATGTTTAATGAATTTAATGTAATTTCGATTGGTGCTTCAGGTGCAATTTTTGGAGTTGTAGGCGCTATGGTTAACATTATTATAAGGAACAAAGGGCGTCTTGAGAACATTAGCACAAGACAAATGGTCTTATTTGTTGTCTTTAGTTTATATGGTGGGTTAACTAGCCAAGGTATTGATAATGCGGCGCATATAGGTGGTTTAATATCAGGCTTTTTAATAGCAGCTGTTATTTATAGAACACCAAAGAAAAAAAATAATTATGTTAGGGGTGTCTAATTAGTGATTATTAATATTTATTATGGAGGCAGAGGCTTAATAGAAGACCCTACGATTTATGTGGTTAATAAGCTTAAAGAAACTCTTGAAGAGATAAGGGTTCGAGTAAATTTATATAATTTATATGAACATAAGAGCAACATTACAGCACTGGTTAATACATTAAAAGATGTTGATGGAATTGTCTTAGCTGCAAATGTTGAATGGTTAGGAATTGGCGGTTATATGCAACAATTCCTAGATGCATGCTGGCTATATGCAGACAAGAAAAAACTAAGTAATATCTACCTTATGCCTACAGTAATCTCAACAACATATGGAGAGGGAGAAGCCATGAGTTATATAGTAAGGGCTTGGGAGGTATTAGGAGGTATAGTACTACCAGGAATCTGTTCCTATGTAGAAAATCAAATAGACTTTGAGACTAACAAATCTTATGCAAATATGATTGAAAAAACAGCTGAGCAATTTTACAGATTCATAAATCAACAAAAGAAGGGTTTTCCTTCTAGCAACAGTTTATTTAAGAAGAAGATTTTAAAGATACCTCATGAACTTACACCCCAAGAAAGTGAGCAACTTTCTCAGTACGTTTCTGATGATCGTTATGTAAAGAAACAAAAAGAAGATATTGAAGAACTTACAGAAATTTTTAAAGATATAATAGAAAAAGAGGAACAAGAAGTTGATTCGGAATATGATTATGTGTATTTATTAAAGAAGAACTTTAATCCTATTTCAGACTTTCAAGCTAGCTATGGAATTCATATAACTGACTTGAATAAAACAATAATTATTGATATTGACAGTGAAAAGCTGAATTGTAAATATGGACAAAAAGACGAGGTTGATGTTTTTGCCAAGATTAGTAAAAGAGGAATGGATAAATTAGTGGAAGGTAGTACATCATTTCAGCAAGCTTTTATGACTGGTGAATTAACGGCTAAAGGAAACTTTAAAACATTACGTAAATTTGATCAAGCATTCCTTTTTTAATTATTAGAAATTAAGGCATTAAAGCTTGAAGCTTATATATTAATTGGAAGTTGAACAATAAAAGAAGTCTCCTTATCATTTGAAGTTATATTTATCTCACCCATGTGTGAAGTGATAATACTTTTTGCTATAGGTAGACCGAAACCTAAACCTTCATCCTTTTTGCTTATAAAAGGAGTAAATATTTCTTCTCTTAATTCACAAGATATGGATTCGCCGTTATCATGGATTGAGATTAATAAATAGTCATTATTGGAACTACAATCAACAGAAACATAGCCACCAGGTGCAACAGATTCAATAGCATTTTTAATTAAATTAGTAAAAGCTTGTTTAAGCCTTATCTTATCAAAAGAATAATTTAAGTAATGCTTTTTAGAACTTTCATCTATAGATAAACTAAGTTCAACATTTTCTTTTTCTGCTAATGCTTTAAAGGAATTCACAACAGAATTAATCAAGTCTAATAGATTATCTTGATTAATTGATATATTGACAAACTTCCTATAAGTATTAAAACTACTTATTAAAGAAATACAATCATCGACATCAGAGGAGAGTTGTTTCCAATATTTTATATCCTTAACTTCTGGGTGCTTATCTTCCATAAGTTGAATAGTGCTACTTATCAAGGTTAATGGATTATTAAGTTCATGACACATCTTGCCAATTAAATTGTTATAAAAGTCTGCATATTTATCTTTTTCTTTTGGATTCATGAGACACCTCCAAAAAGATTTTAACATATAATGGTAGAATGTTCAATAAGAACCTTTCGACATAGTGTGACAGTAGTTGACGCTTTTAATAAGAATAAACAAAAAAATAGATAAAAAAAAGGAGCCTATTATGGACAATAACTGTGTGTTTTGTAAGATAATTAATAATGAAATACCATCAAATGTTGTATATGAGGATGAGGATTTTAAGGTTATCCTTGATAATGCACCAGCTACAAGGGGACATGCAATATTACTTCCGAAAAAACATTTTTCAAATATATATGAAATGGATAGCGACACAGCAGCTAAAGTATTTACTGTTGCAAGAAAAGTAGCAAAGGCTATGAAGGAAGTGTTAAAGTGTTCGGGATTAAATCTATTACAAAACAACGGTGAAGTTGCAGGCCAAACAGTTTTTCATTTTCATCTACACTTTATACCAAGATATGAGGATGATGGAGTTGTTTTCAGATGGAACCCTAGTAAATATCAAGAAGGAGAAGCATCTGATATAGCAAAAGAGATAGGAGACTCCATGATAAATAAATTTTTGAACTAATCTGTTGGAAAAAACAAAGATAGGGAAATGGAAACAGCTAAAAACTTTTAATTAAATTCATTATTGTTTCTATAGAGTCACCTTGTTCACTTTTGTTCATATTATCGATATACATCTCTTTGTTTATATATACCTTCTTTACAGCACTTAATAGAGAACTAGAATTTAAATCTTCCTCTTTAAGCAAAAAGGAAAACCCTTGTCTTTCAAAAGATTGAGCGTTTAATATCTGGTCTCCTCTACTAGCTCCAAGTGGTAATGGTATTAAAATAGTTGGTTTTCTTAAGGCTAATAATTCGCAAATAGCATTTGCTCCAGCTCTAGAAACCACAATATCAGCAGCAGCAAAGAGATTACTTAATTCTTCATTTATATATTCAAATTGAACATATCCTGGCAAATTCTTATATTCATTATCTATGTTTCCGTTTCCACAAAGATGAATTACCTGAAACTTTTCTAATAGCTCAGGCAAAGTAGCACGTATCTGAATATTTATAGCTTGCGCACCAGAGCTACCACCCATTACTAAAATTACAGGCTTATTAAGTGAAAAACCGCAAAAATCCAGTCCTTGAATTTTGTTTCCGGAATATAACTCTTTTCGAATAGGAGTTCCGGTTAAAACTGCCTTTCCTTCTGGAATATGATTTAAAGTTTCAGGAAAGTTAACACATACCTTATCAGCGAAAGGTATGCTGATTTTATTTGCAAGACCTGGTGTTATATCTGATTCATGAATAATACAAGGTACTCGTCTTCTTTTTGACGCAGTAACCACAGGAACAGATACAAAACCTCCTTTTGAGAAAATAACATCTGGCTTTAATTTTTTAATTAGTGAAGAAGCTTCCCTATAACCTTTAAGGACTCTAATAGGATCAGTAAAATTTTTCACATCGAAATATCGACGGAACTTACCTGAGGCAATTCCGTGATATTGAACCTTCATATTCTCTATTAATTTTCTTTCAATTCCATCATAGGAGCCAATATAATGAACATCGAATCCTTCTTTTTTTAAGGAAGGAAGGAGAGCGATATTTGGTGTAACATGTCCTGCAGTTCCACCACCAGTTAATATAATTCGTTTCAAATCTATTTCCTCCATCCCTTGTTTTATAATAAGATTATACCATCTTTTAATTCTTATACAAGAATATAAGAAATAATTATGTCAAACTTTCAATAAAGTCCTTATGCTTGTTTTACCAACACATATAATATATAATTTTTGTAATGCTAAAAGAAGGCTTATAGGTTAGCTTGATTAACCTAAATATATAATATAAGGAGAATATGATGTTTTATAAATCACATCATATATAAAAACATGAACAATATTGGGATTATAGGAGCAATGGATGAAGAAGTTAACAAGCTTAAAAAAATTATGACAAATGTTAAAATACATAATCTAGCATCTATGGAATTTTATGAAGGAGAACTTAATAATAAGAACGTTATTGTTGTAAGATCTGGAATTGGAAAGGTTAATGCGGCAATTTGCACCCAAATACTAATTGATAAGTTTAATGTTGAAGGATTAATTAACACGGGGATAGCAGGGGCTTTAGATGCCAAGATTGATATTGCAGATATGGTCTTATCAGAAGATGCTCTTCAACATGATATGAATGCTACCGGCTTTGGCTATGAATATGGGGAAATTCCAAGAATGAAAAGTTCTATATTTGTAGCAGATACTGATATGATAGAAAAAGCTCATGCCGCTTGTATAAAGGTGAACCCTGATATCAATGTACATATAGGCAGAATCCTAAGTGGAGATGAGTTTGTACAAGATAAAGAAAAGAAATCTTGGTTACTATCTCAATTTAAGGGACATTGTGTTGAAATGGAAGGAGCAGCTATTGCCCATGTAGCATCTCTAAATAATGTTCCATTTTTAATTATACGAGGAATTTCAGACAAGGCAGATGGTAGTGCCCAAATGGACTATGATCAGTTTGAAGCAAAGGCTATTGAAAATTCTGTAAGACTAGTATTAGAAATGTTAGCTAATTTATAAATTTTTGTAGACAAACTTTGACACTAAAACAAGAAAAGAAAGATTAATTGAGTTAAAAGTATAAAAAACATGTTGCATTGAATAGTAAATTATCGATTTCAGACTGCTATTGTCTTACGATTTTACCCCTCAAGCTCTTTTAAAAAAGTAAAAGTTTAGTTATAATATTTGGTAATTAACGAGAGGTGAGGGGATTATTTTGTTGCAAAAATTATTTAATGAAAATGTATTAATCTATGCTATAATGGGTGTTTTTTGTCTTGGTATAATTCTAAAGTTTATTCTTTATACAGTTTATTTGCGGATGATAAAGGCTTCTAGAAATATAGAGCATACAGAAAACAAAACGCTTCGCAATATGAGAATTAAGTTTGAAGCTTTTCATAAGTTGAAAATAGGTGTTAACAATGTGGATGTTTTTGTGGATAAACAGTTAATAAACCACAAAGCATGTGGTTTATGGTTGATAACTTGGGAAAAATTAAGTGGACAAGTTGATAATTTAAGTATAGTTTTTGCTTGTGCGTCTGTATTAATGGGGCTTGTCTTCGAAACTGATAGAATGTGGATTTTAAGTGTATTAACTGTGGGATTCTTAACAAGCGGATTGTTGATAATTCTTGAGAGTCTGTTAAACAAAAATGTGAAAAGGGAAATGATCAAATTAAACATACTAGATTATTTTTATAATTTTTTAAAACCTAGAATTGAACAAGAAGAAAGTAATCCGGAAATAATTGAAGAATATAAGAAAACAATAGAAGAAGTAAGTTCTATCCAAGAAGAGCTAGTAACAAAAGAAGCAGGTTTTAGAAAGTGGAAGAAAAAATGGAAAAGCAATAGGGAAAAAAGAAAAGCGACTAGAATGTTTAAAAGACAAGCAAGGATTACAGCGAGAAAAAAACGAAGAGAAAGTTATAAAAAAAGAAAAATAGAGGCTAAAGAAGCAGCAAAATTGGCAAAGGTTCGTAAGAGAGAAGAAAGAGCAAGACAAGTAGAAATAAAAAAGGCCTTAAGTTTGGAAAAACAATTAAATACAGAGAAGAAAAAGACTCAAAAGAAAACTCCCGCCGAGCAAAGAAAAGAAAGGCTGAAGAAGGAAATAGAAGAAATCAGACAGTTAGAAACCAGGAAGAACGACCAAGTTGCAGCGACAATAGTTGTTGATATAAACTCCTCTGCAAATAATGGAGTTACAGATATTGCTGACAGCAATCAAAGAAAAACATCTGATATAAATAAACTCAAACAAAAGATGCAAGACGAAGAAATAATTGAAGAGATATTAAAAAAGTACTTGGCATAAATTGAAGATCTCTTTATTTGTATTGAATAAAGAATTTCTATTTGATAAAATATAATGAGATTATAACTTATTATAAGAAAAAGGAGATTATACAATGGATAAAAGAGTAATGGTTGATTATAATTCAACATTAGATTTTATAAGAGAACCTGAAATAAAGTTAATGGAGGATATAGCACAAAATGCTAAGAAACACCTAGTAAATAAAACTGGAGCAGGTAGTGAATTTACAGGGTGGGTTGATTTACCTATAAATTACGATAAAAAAGAATTTAATCGAATACTTAAAGCAGCTGATAAAATTAAAGAAAACTCAGAAGTATTTATCGTAATAGGAATAGGTGGTTCTTACTTAGGTGCAAGAGCGGCAATAGAATTTTTAAGACATGGTTTTTACAATAATATTTCTAAAGATGAAAGAAAAACACCAGAAATATATTTTGTAGGTAATAATATTAGTAGTAATTATATTACACATCTTAATGATGTAATAGGAGATAGAGATTTTTCAATAAATATGATAAGCAAGTCTGGAACTACAACTGAACCAGCTATTGCTTTTCGTGTATTTAAGAAAAAACTAATTGAGAAATATGGAAAAGAAGAAGCCCGTAATCGTATTTTTGTTACTACAGATAAGGAAAAAGGTGCGCTTAAGAGTTTAGCAACTGAAGAAAACTATGAAAGCTTTATTGTTCCTGATGATATAGGTGGGCGTTTTTCTGTTTTAACAGCTGTGGGACTACTTCCTATCGCCGTAAGTGGAGCAGATATTTTAAAACTTATGGAAGGTGCAGCTTCAATGAGAGAAGTGTGTATTAACAATAGTTTTGAAGATAATGAAGCCCTTAAATATGCTGCGTTAAGAAATATTCTTTTAAGAAAAGGAAAAACGATTGAAGTATTGGCAAATTATGAGCCGTCCTTACAATATGTTTCTGAATGGTGGAAGCAACTCTATGGTGAAAGTGAAGGAAAAGACGGTAAGGGTATTTATCCAGCTTCTGTTAATTTAACTGCAGACTTACATTCAATGGGACAATTTATTCAAGATGGTCAAAGAACATTATTCGAAACAGTTTTAAACGTTGAGAATTCATCATGTAAAATTATTATAGAAGAGGAAGATGTGGATTTAGATGGACTTAATTATTTAGCAGGCAAATCTGTGGATTTTGTAAATAAGAATGCTATGAAGGGAACAATACTAGCTCATACTGATGGAGCAGTTCCTAATATACTTATAAACATACCAGAGCAAAATGAATATTATCTAGGTCAACTATTTTACTTCTTTGAATTTGCATGTGGAGTAAGTGGTTATGTTCTAGGAGTAAATCCATTTGATCAACCGGGTGTTGAAAGTTACAAAAGCAATATGTTTGCTTTACTTGGTAAGCCAGGATATGAAGAAGAAAGAGAAAAGTTAATGAAACGCTTATAATAAATAGAGATATTAAAAAACCGCCGTCATATATGGCGGTTTTTTGCTGTCTTAATTTATTATCATACATATTTATTTGCTAAAACATTGAAATTTATATCCAAATGAGTTAATATTATTAAAAGTTGTTATTTATTAATTAAATTATAGAACTGCCAAGAAATAGTTTGGTTGGAGGATGTAAAGGTGATAGTAAAAGTAAAGGACTTAGTAAAACATTATGGAAAGTTACAAGCGTTAGACCATTTATCCTTTGAGGTAAAAGAGGGAGAAATTTTTGGTCTTTTAGGACCCAACGGTTCCGGTAAATCAACAGCAATTAATTGTATTCTTTCCTTACTTGAATATGACAAAGGAGAAGTAGAGGTTTTTGACAAAAAAATGTCTCCTGACGCATATGACATTAAACAAGACATTGGAATTGTAATGCAAAATGTTGCAGTATTTAATGAGCTGACAGTATACGAAAACATTAATTATTTCTGTGGCTTATACATAAAAGATAAGAAAGAAAGAAAGAAATTAGTAGAAGAAGCCGTTGATTTTGTTGGTTTAAATGACTTTAAGAAGTTTTACCCCAAAAAGTTATCGGGTGGACTTCTTAGAAGACTGAATATTGCGTGTGGTATTGCACATAAGCCTAAACTTATTATTTTAGATGAGCCAACGGTTGCGGTGGATCCTCAAAGTAGAAATAAAATACTTGAGGGTATTAAGGAACTAAACAGACAAGGGGCAACGGTAATTTATACCACACATTACATGGAAGAAGTAGAACAAATATGCACAAGGATTATGATTATTGATAAGGGAAAAATAATAGCTTCAGGAACAAAGGAACAGTTAAAAGATATGGTTACTATAGGTGAAAAAATTACAATTGAAACAACAGAAATAAACCCTAAGCAAATAAAAAATTTAAATAATATTGAACATATTAATTCTGTAGAATACAAAGACAACTTATTGATTGCAGTTTCAGATAAAGACAAGAACAATATAGTAGAAGTATTAAATTTCCTCCAATCAGAGCAAATAATATACGATAGAGTTTATTCTGAGCTTCCAACTCTAAATGATGTTTTCCTTGAACTAACAGGAAAACAATTACGAGATTAAGGAGAAAAACACAATGTTTACGCATATATTCATAAATCGCCTTAAGGTATTACTTCGTGATAGGAGCTTAATATTCTGGACTCTTGCGTTTCCTATAATTTTAGGAACTTTCTATAATTTGGCACTAGGCAACATAAATAGTGGAGAAGACTTTAAATCTATTAAGGTGGCAGTAGTTGAAAACGAAGAATATAAAAAGGATGAAGGTTTTAAAGAAACACTAAAGCAAGTAACACAAGGAGAGGATCCACTTCTTGATCTGACGATGGTAACAAATGAGTCAGAAGGAAAGGCCTTACTGAATGAAAGCAAAGTTGATGGAATTATAGTGATTAAAGACTCTATTGAATTGATTGTATTAAAATCTGGGATTAATCAAAACATTGTAAGAAATTTTCTTGATAGTTATCAGCAAACCATTTCTTCGGCAAATCATATATTATCAGAAAATCCCAAAGCTGCATATGAATTTTTTGACAATGTAGAAAGTAGAGAAGCATATATTAAGGAAGTATCATTGACTAGCCAAGAACCAGATAACGTCCTAAATTATTTTTATACATTAATTGCTATGGCCTGTTTTTATGCATCAATTTTTGGTAATGATGAAATTACTAAGATACAAGCTAATCTTTCACCATTAGCAGCAAGAATAAATATTGCACCTGTACATAAATTCAAAACTTTATTAGCTAGCATGAGTGCATCATTTTTAATTAGTTTTTTAGAGTTATTGGCATTGTTGGCCTTTACTATTTTCATTTTAGGTGTAGATTATGGAACAAAGACAGGGCTAGTAGTTTTTACAATTTTAATTGGCTCTATTGCAGGTGTTTCTTTTGGAGCTTTAATTAGTGCAACTGTAAAGAAAGATGAGAATTTAAAAATAGGAATCTTAATGGGAGTAACCATGACTGGTTCGTTTCTTGCAGGCATGATGTATCAGGATATGAAATACATCATATCAAAATATGTGCCGGTATTATCTTACCTTAATCCAGTAAACCTATTAACAGACGCTCTATATTCTCTTTATTATTATGACACACTTACAAGATATGCCATAAATATGGTGTGTTTAATTGTGTTTATCGTGCTGTCATGGCTTGTTACCTATATATTAATAAGGAGGAGAAAGTATGCCAGTATTTAAATTAAGTTTAAAAATTATAAAACAAAACTTATCCGCCATGTCAATTTACTTGATTATATTATTAGTGATGTCAATTATGTTAACTTCTGCAGTTAAAAATGAAGAAAAAAAAGTCGCATCTTTTGATAGAGCAAAAGAAGACATTGCATTTATAAGTGAAGAAGATACAAAACTTGTTCAAGGATTAAAAGATGAATTGTCAAAGGTGGCAAACTTTATAGAGTTAGAAAATGAGACTAATGCAATGCAAGATGCTCTATTTTTTCGTGACGTTGTATCAATTATACAAATTGAAGAGGGATTTACTGAAAAGTTTATAAACAAAGAAGAGGTATCACTTGAGATAAGCAATATTCCAGACTCTTATTCATCTGTTTATATAGGAATGACTATTGATCAATATCTTAATACTGCAAGACTATATCTGGGTCAAGATGATTCTCTAAGTCAGGAAGAGCTGACAAAGAACGTAGCTGAAGATTTAGGAGTTACAACTCCTGTTAATGTTTTAGAAACAGGGGTAAATTCTATAGACTTAAATTCATCAGTATATTACTTTAACTTTTTGGCTTATAGTCTCTTGGCAGTTTTAATATTTGGGATAGGAACTATTATGGTGGCATTTAAGGATCCAGATATTCAAATGCGTAATAATAGTTCACCATATAGTGTTACAAGAATAAACATGGAAACAATTTTAGGCATATTTGTTTTCACTTTAATAACATGGCTTATTATGATTAGTTTTCACTTTATATTGAATACTGTAAGTGTTTTTAGTACAAGCTCTTTGTATTTTATTATTAACTCATTGGTGTTTACATTTTGCGGTACGGGAATAAGTTTTTTACTAGGTACGATTATAAAAAGTAGAGATGCTATTTCAACAGCTTCCAATGTTTTGACTTTAGGGTCATCATTTATTGGTGGGGCCTTTGTTCCTCAGGAATTGTTGGGAGATTTTGCGCTAAGAATTGGCTCTTTTACACCAGCATATTGGTATGTAAGGGCTAACAATCAAATCGGGAGTTTGACGGTGTTTAATATTGAAACTTTAAAGCCAGTCTACAGTTCTATGATTATTCAAATTGGATTTGGAGTTTTATTTTTTACAATGGCAATAATTTCTTCTAATAAAAAAAGAGTTAAGTGAGGGAAAAAATATTATTAACCTTTTCTAATGCTAACCTCCCCGGAATTAAGATATTCGATTTCTCCATTTTCTTTTTTGACTTTTAAGCGAAACTGTTCATCAATATCCAGAGCTATTGCTTTTTCTATAGTGTTTTTATTTCTTACAATATTAATTTCTTTGTTAAGAATTAAGGAGCGTTTTTTATATTCTTCTAAAAAGGGTTTTTCCTGTATATGTTCATAATAGTTGAAAAAGATGTTTAAAATATCAGCTATTAACTTGCTCCTTCGCTCTCCAGAGTAATCTTCATCTTGGAATATGGAAGTAGAAGTTCTAGATATATCATCAGGAAAGCCCTTTCTAGGAGTAAAGACATTTATTCCTATTCCTAATATTGCATATCTTAAGCCTGCATTTTCTAAATCAAGAGAAGCTTCTGTTAAAATACCACAGACTTTTTTATTATCTACAAAAATATCATTCACCCATTTGATTTCAGCTTTTTTGTTTGAATTCATCTCTATAGCTTGTGCTACAGCAACAGCAGCACAAGTAGTAATAGAAAGTGATTCATATGCAGAGATCTTTGGGCGAAGAAGTATGCTCATATATATGCCAGTACTTTCAGGTGAGTAAAAAGCCCTCCCCATTCGTCCTCTCCCCTTTGTCTGTTCTTCAGAGATAATTATAGTTCCAGCAGGCGCTCCGGCCTCAGCTTCAAGTTTTAGTAAGGAATTTGTAGAGTCGACCGTTTTATATATTTTTATATCAAACATATCTGACTTAAGGTGTTTACTTATGCTTTGACTAGACAAAAGCGCATTCTGAAGGTCAAGGCTGTATCCCTTATTTGTAACAGCAGAAATCTTATGCCCCTCATCTTGTAAGGACTTAATAGCTTTCCAAATAGAATTGCGACTAATATTTAGTTCTTCTGCAATTTTACTTCCAGAGATATGCTTACCTTTATTCTTTTCTAAAATGGTTAGAACTTTGTCTTTAGTAGTCAATTTCAACCTCCAATTTATACATTTATATATTTACCAATTCTCTTAACAGTTAAAATAGAAAGAGCAATTTTAAGTGCATCAGGAATAATAAATGGGAAAACACATAAGGCAAGTGTTGTAATTATCCCGATTGGCTCATTAGTATTTGTGTAAACATAGATAAACCATGCTGTCCCAAAGATATAACAAACAATTAAGCCAAGAACCATAGCAATTATCATTACATGTATCTTCTTACCAAATCTCTCAATTATCAAAGAAGTGATAAAAGCAGAAAAGACAAAGCCAATTATATAGCCACCAGTTGAACCAAGCAATCTACCTATGCCACTAGAAAAGCCTGCAAACACAGGAACGCCAACAATACCTAATGCTATGTAAACAAGTATAGATGTGATTGCACGTCTTTTTCCAAGCAGGCCTATAACAGTAAAGATAGCGAAGGTCTGCATTGTAAAGGGAACTATAGTAGGAATAGAAATCCAGGAACAGATAGTAATAAGGGTTACAGCTAATGCCGTTATAACAATGTCTTTAGTTGTAAAAGATGATTTTTTTGCCATTTAATTACCGAACCTTTCTTAGCAGGGAGAACAATTCCCCATACTTTATCATTAAAAAGTAATAAAAATAGCATAATATATAAAAAGGCAGTTGTCAACCTATAATTAATTCAGGGTGACAATCCTGAGTTGTATAAGAAATAGTCAATCATCCTCTTCGATAACATGGATTTCTAAATAGTCAAAATCAATGTTTTCCATAAAATTATCTTGAGTAAATCTAGTTTTATCATGACTCTTAAAATCCTCTATTGTAGCATCTAGCCAAATAGGTTCAGCTAAATTAAATTCATAGCAGATATCATTAATTGCCTGAAAAACTTTTCTAGTACGATTTAAGCTTTGCTTATCATTTTCTATTACAAGGTCTTTGATTAATTTATTATCTTTTATGATTTTTGCCCATAATCTAAACATTTTTATCTCACCCTTCAATCTATGCAGTAAACGTTTTGTCATTATAATGTTTAGATTATAACATGAGATTTTTTAAAAGTATAGAAGTGGATATATCATTTTAAGAGAGTGACTCATTTTAGACTGATTGTCTGCTCTCCACAGGCCAGATGACATTATCAGCAAACAAATACAAAAAAACCCAAATTTATATTGACAAAATAGCCAAGCAGTGTTAGTATATTATTTACATAGGTGGTAACTATTACCTATGACATAAAGGACATGTCTGGCAATTTGAAAGGAGATGTTAAATCCAGTGAAAATAAGAATTACTAAAGCCATTATTGCAATCTCTTTTATGTTAACAGTAGTCACTTCTTCTTTTGCTGCATCAGCCGCTACATACACAACATATGCTACTCGAGGTGTAAAGTTTCTTTGTTGGTCTAAAGATAGTGTCACATGGAGTACAAATAGTTCTAAAATCACTTCAGTTGACACAAACCAGTCGCGTAGTGGAGTTTTAATTGAGAATAAAGGTATTAAAAAGGAAAATGCACGTTCTTCATCAACTAAGCATTCTTATTTATGTAAGCACACATTACTTGCAGGTGCAAAAGTTGGTGGTATAACCATTGGTTGGGCTGAAGATTGTAACAATAGAGTTTATATTTATCGTTCAGGTAGTACTATATGGTATCAGGACGTATAGCTTTAGCTTCTATAAGTAATCCATAATATAATCGTGTAACAATAAATTTAATTGCCAGACATTTAAAAAAAAGGAGTGTTTATATGATAATATTTGAAAATTTTCAAAAAGCATACAAAGGACTTGAAATAATAAAAAAGTCTTCATTTACTATTGATAGTAGCAAGGTAACTTTTTTTATGGGACCTAATGGAGCTGGAAAAACGACTCTAATCAAATGTCTTGCGGGACTTGAGAATTATAATGGAATCATCTCTGTTGAAAATACAGATATCGATGAAGCCAGAAAAAATATGTTTGTTATTTGGGATGATTGTCCTTTTTACGAAGAAATGACAGGATTAGAAAATCTTATAGTAATGTCCGAATGCACTTCTCAATTAAAGGAAGTACGAGAGAAAATGCTAACCATTTCTAAACAATATTTTCCTATTGAACTTATTAGGCGTAAAGTTAAAACATATTCTTATGGCCAAAGAAAAAAGTTAGCATTGATTCTTCAAAGGGCTCTAAGACCTCAAATTATTGTAATGGATGAAATATCAAACGGCTTAGACTTTGATTCTATGAAACAGTTAAAAAACGATATTACAAAAATGGGAAAAAACACACCTATTATACTAACAGGACATCAGTTTTCGTTTTATGAAGGATTAGTAGAGGATGTCTTTATTATCAAAAATGGGAAAATAAAAAATGTAACCAGTGAATCCACTTCTAATCTAGATGATTTAGAAAATATATATGAAAGGCACTTTTCAAAATGAAAAAACTGATTAAAAATATTAATTTTGAATATTTGTATTTAAAATATTCAAAAACATTCTTAGCTATGTTTCTTCTAGCAATTGTTATGAATGGTTTACTTGTATTTATGAATTATGAATATATATCCTCAACTTACAACGATTACATACATATGGAAGAGTGGTATAAGGAAAGTGGAGGTGATATTGAGGGAGACCTTTCGAGTGATTATGAATTTGTTAATAACGAAGATGGAAGTACAACAGTTGAAAACCCTATTCGATATTATTATGATCAAATGTCTCAAGCGTTGTTTGTTGTTTCTCCAGAATATGCAATATCTCACATTTTAGAATTTAGCATCTTAATTTTCCCTTTATTATTTGTAATATTAGGTTCTGTTCTTGCAACGAGCGATTACAAAAATAAAACTTATAAACATAAGATTTTACGCTTTGGGCGTAACAATTATTTTATTTCAAAAATTATAATATCATGTTGTCTCATATTTACATCTGTTTTATTTGTTGTTTTTGTAAGTAAGACTGTAAGCCTTGTAACGTATAGCCATATTTGCTCAAAATTTCCAATCGAACAATTTGAAGTTGCTAGTGTGGAGCTGTTAAGCAGTGATTTAATTAAGTTACTGCTTATGATGTTTATTTCCTTGACTTATCTATCAATTGGTTTTTGCATTGGAACAATATTAAAAAGTTCCATTGTGACAACTTGTATTATGGCAGTGTATTTATATATTATACCAATTTTCAATAAGTTTGAAATTAAGAACTGCTGTTATAAACTTATGAAAGATAAATTTGATTTTTTAGGACTAGTAAATATTTCTTCTGGTAAAGAGATAGATTCTTTGCTTGGTATTGTTTTTACCTTACTGCTAATAGTTGCAAGCAATCTGTTTTCTTACATAATAATAAAAAAACGCTCAGCTTTTGCTTGAGGAGGCAAAGAAAAAATGTTAAAAAAGTATCTGGACATTCTTTTAATTATAACTTTTACAAAATCTAAAATTAGGGACATTAGCCATTATGGATAAGAAATCAAAGAATAAAGGACTTATTATTGTTTTTCTCTTACTTGCATTCCTTTACAGATTTGTACCATTTAGGGCTATTCAAGTAGTTGGCAATTCAATGTACCCAACTTACAATTCAGGGGAGTTTGTCATTATCAACAAAAGTAAAAACAAAATATCAAATATTAGGACAAATGATATTATTGTTTTGTTTCTTGAAGAAAAGAAATATATTAAACGGGTAGTTGCTATAGAAGGAGATACCGTTTCTTCATTCAATGGACAACTACAAGTTAATAACATGCTATATAGCGATTGTAGTTTTTCTTCAAAGGATATTATTGTACTTGGAAAAGAGGAGTTTTTTGTTGTAGGAGACAACGCTAGTGTAAGCATTGATAGTAGAGAATATGGTATTATTAAAAGAAGTGATATTGTTGGAGTTGTTAAAAACTAACACATTATCTATTGTATAAAACATGTTTTAATATAAACTCATTTCTTTCAAAATGCAAATATAAAGTATAAAAATGGACAAACTATTTATACAAAGAATATTTTGAAAGGAAATCTACTAATATGGAAAAGAAAAAAATAGAACCAATGCCAGAACAAGATAGTCCAAAACCTGAAAAACCAAAACCTGAAAACAGCCCACAACCAGAAATAGTTACACCGGGTCCGCCTACAATAGTAAACCCTTCTTCTTCTCCTGAAATTGACAGAACAAATATAATGTAGAAAAAAGGTAATCTTAAAGGTTGATTTATATTTAAAGTGAAAACTTAGGCAACGAAGTAGTTGCCTAAGTTTTTTTATAGGAAAGTGTGTTCCTGCATCTTGCATTTTAAGCTAGGATATTATACTATAAAGTCAGTGGTTTGTGGGTATTAAGAAGGAGAAATTATGGAAGGCAAAGAGAGAAGAGAAAAGTTAATAAATATATTAGAAGAATCATTTGAGCCAATCTCTGGATCAGAATTAGCAAGGCAGTTAAGTGTTAGCCGTCAAGTAATTGTTCAGGATATAGCTTTGCTTAGAGCCTCTAGCAAGAAGATTATTTCCACAAATAAAGGTTATATTATATATAGACAACAATCAACAAAACTTAGTCGTTCATATTTAGTAAAACATTCAACACAGGAAATAGAAGAAGAATTATGCCTTATAGTAGATCTAGGAGGAAGAATATTAGATGTAGGTGTATCTCATGGAGTTTATGGTAACATCTCGACAGACCTCATTATTAATAATAGATATGATGTATATAAATTTGTTGAGAAATTGAAGGCTGGTAAGCTTAAGCCATTAAAAGAGTTAACTGGCGATATTCATATACATACATTAGAAGCTGATTCGCAAGAAACATTAGACAATATTGAAAAGGCATTAAGAAAAGAGGGCTTTTTGTACGAAGAGTTTTGACAAGGACCAGCTAAGTTGGTAAGATATTAAAAGCATAAAGTATTTCAGAGGAAGTGTAAGTATGGCATATCAGGCCCTTTATAGAAAGTTTCGCCCTCAAGAATTTAACGATGTTAAAGGGCAGGATCATATAGTAACAACATTAAAGAATCAGATTAAGGCAAACCGAATTGGGCATGCCTATTTGTTTTGTGGAACTAGGGGAACTGGAAAGACAACAGTTGCTAAAGTTTTTGCAAAAGCAGTAAATTGTGAGAACCCAGCAGGAGGGAACCCATGTAATGAATGTACCACTTGTAAAAATATAAATAATCAAACCATCATGAACGTGATTGAAATTGATGCCGCTTCCAACAATGGAGTTGATAACGTAAGGGAAATTGTAGAAGAAGTGCGTTACTCTCCTTCACAGGGAAGATTTAAAGTATATATAATTGATGAGGTTCATATGTTAACAACATCAGCCTTTAATGCCTTATTAAAGACATTAGAAGAACCTCCATCATATGTAATCTTTATATTAGCAACAACTGAACCTCAGAAGTTACCTCTTACTATTCTGTCAAGATGTCAAAGATATGATTTTAAGAGAATAACAAATGAAGTCATTACAAAGAGATTAATGGAAGTTTTATCAACAGAAGAAATAGAAGCTGAGGAAAAGGCCTTGCGTTATGTTGCTAGGATGGCTGATGGTTCTATGCGTGATGGATTAAGTTTATTAGACCAATGTATTTCCTTTTATATAGGAGAAAAACTGACTTACGATGGAGTTTTAGATGTATTAGGAGCAATGGATGTAGAGGTTTATTCATCATTGCTTGATTGTGTTATAAGTCGAAAAGTATCTGAATCTATGGAATTGCTAGAAAGAGTAACTATGGAAGGCAGAGATTTATCAATATTTATCACAGAATTCACTTGGTATTTGAGAAATCTTCTCCTGGTAAAATCATCAGAAGAAAATCTAGAGCGAATAGATATATCTTCAGAGGACATACCAATACTTAAGGAACAAGCAGATAAATCAGATATGAATGCTATAATTAGATATATACATGTTCTAGCAGATCTATCAAATCAAATAAAGTACTCATCCCAAAAGCGAGTTTTAGTTGAAGTTGCAATAATTAAACTTATGACTCCGCAAATGGAATTAGATAATGAATCTCTTCTTGAAAGAATTAGGTTGTTAGAAGATAAGATCGAAAAAGGGGTAGTAATACAAAGCCAAAGCAAAAGAGAGCAGGCCCCAACAATAGAAAAAGTTACTCAAGCTAACAATACAAAGCAAGAAGAAAGAGTTAGGGAAATAGCAAAAGCATTACCAGAAGATTTAAAAGTCATAGGAAGAAGTTGGAGTCGCATAGTAGCTAGTGTACCTGCTAGTTGGAGGCCGCATTTACAAAAAGCAATACCACAAGTAGGCCCTAATAATTCTCTACTTTTATCGTGTGGAGATTCCTTTGACTTAGATAGAATAGCCAAGGAACAACAGGCGCAAGAATTAAAAGTAGCTATTTCTAAAGTTCTTAATAAAGAGATAGATATAGAAATACAATATAGAAGAGACGATAGCAAAGTAGGAAATAGTGAAAAAGAACCTGATTTAAGGAAACTTATAAAACATATTGAAATAGAATATGAAGATTAAAATAAAAAGGAGTTAATAAGATGGCAAGACGTGGAGGATTCCCAGGTGGCATGCCTGGCAATATGAATAATTTAATGAAACAAGCTCAAAAGATGCAAAAAAAGATGGAAGAAAAGACAAAAGAACTTGAAGATAAAGTTTGGGAAGCTTCAGTAGGTGGAGGAGCAGTTACCGTTAAAGTATCAGGAAAAAAAGAAGTAACATCTGTAGAGATTAAAGAGGAAGTTGTAGACCCAGATGATATTGAAATGCTTCAAGATTTGATTATGGCAGCAGTAAATGAAGCGTTTAGAAATATGGAAGAAGAGACACAAGAAGTAATGGGTGATATTACAGGTGGATTAGGAGGAGGACTTCCTTTCTAATGAATTATTATAGTAATCAGATTAGTAAATTAATCGAAGAGCTATCTAGACTTCCAGGGATAGGGGCAAAAACTGCCCAACGTCTGGCTTTTCATATTATTAATATGCCAAAAGACCAGGTTAAGAGTTTAGCTGATTCAATCACATTAGCCAAGCAAAATATAAAGTATTGTAAACAATGTTACACCCTAACAGATGAAGAATTATGCCCTATATGTGCTAGTGCAAAAAGAGATCAATCAACTATAATGGTCCTTGAAAATTCAAGAGATTTATCTGCCTATGAAAAGACAGGTAAATACACGGGTGTATATCATGTTCTTCATGGAGCAATATCACCTATGAATGGAATTGGGCCAGAAGACATAAAGCTAAAAGAACTAATTAAGCGTCTTCAAAAAGACGTAGAAGAGGTTATAATTGCGACTAATTCTAGCCTTGAAGGGGAAACGACAGCAATGTATATTAGTAAGCTTATAAGGCCTACTAATGTTAAGGTCACCCGAATCGCAAGTGGTGTGCCAGTTGGAGGAGACCTAGAAAACATTGATGAAGTTACTTTACTAAGGGCTTTGGAAGGAAGAACAGAGTTATAGTATTTGCACATTTCTGTCCTCCCCAAATAAAGTCCTATCAAGAATCAAACAATCCTAAAAATTGAAAATAAAGTACTTGTAAAAAAACCATGGCGAAAGTTTGTTTCCCCTTTCTTTTGCTGTGGTTCTTTTTATGTGCCCCAATATCAGGTTTAGGGGGCGCAAAGTGATAATGTATAAAGCAACAAAAGACGGGATTGTATTACTTTACCAAATGATATATAATTATTCATAGATTGTAGTGGCTGGAACGCTAGGAGTATTATTAAAAAGGACAAAAGGGGGTAAGTAAGATGGCAAAGTATGAAAAAAGTGTTATTGGTGATTTCGGACAAATAGTAAATCAATTAGAAAATCATATTATGAGGGATGCAATGAGCATGAATTTAGTTGATGCAAGTGATTTTTCTTCAGGAGATATAAATATAGCAGTACGAGTATATGATAAATATTATATGAGAATTGAAAGTAGGGCAAGTTTAAGTCTTACTGTGGTTAGTCATGATAACCATGTTTTTATATCCGCAATTGGTGCTGGAGGAGGAAGGGGAATCTACTTTAATTTCGATTATGGTGCAGAAGCTGATATGGTTTCTATCGTGTAAAGAAGTGTTGAAGGAATGATAGAGCATGGTAACCAAGACAATAATTAGTATAAATGTTTTGGAATGAAAAGTTAAATATACAAAAGAAGCAGGATTGTGCCTTATAAGTCAAGGCAGAATATATAAGAGGAATTTAGATGAAAAGAAATAGTATCAAAACAAAGAAGTTAAATATCAGAAGAATTATTATAATATTATTCTTTATATTCTTTATATTACTTATAGTATTTCCACGAATAAATTTATATGGATTTCTCTTTGATAGTGGCAAGTATAAATTTTCAAGTGATTCTACTATGGAGATAATTACGGTTTTAGATGAACTTAGTCCCAAGACAAAGGAATTAGCAACCGAATTTCTAGAAAAATGTGAAGAGAATGGCCTCTCAGTAAGAATTACAGAAACATACAGAACTCAAGCTAGACAAGACATGCTTTATGAACAGGGCAGGAGTACATCTGGTTCAATTGTTACATGGACTAAGAATAGTAAACACACTTCTAGACGAGCATTTGATATTTGTGAAAAAGGCACTGATAACCCATATGATGATTTGGAGTTTTTTAGAAAGTGTGCTGAAATCGGTGAAGAGGTAGGACTTACGCCAGGATATTATTTTGAGGAGAGTCAAGATATGCCCCACTATGAACTAAATAGATGGTGGTTGCCTTAACAATAACACATAAAATCACCCCTAGTTACAAAAAATTCTGTACTAGGGGCGTTTTTAAAATGTAATATTAATCAAGCAGTTTTGAATATAATTCTGCATATTTTTTGGCTGCATTTTCCCATGAGAAGTCTTGGGCCATTCCAGATCTTGCTATGTTGTTCCATTCGTTTTTGTTCTCGTACATTTTCTTTGCTGCCCAAATGGCATCCCACATTTCATCTGCATTATAATTTCTGAAAGAAAAACCAGTTCCTTCATGAGTAAATATATTATATGGAATTACTGTATCCTTAAGCCCTCCTGTTTCACGAACTATAGGAACGGTTCCGTATCTCATACTAATAAGTTGACTTAAACCACAGGGCTCAAAAAGCGATGGCATTAAAAAGGCATCAGCTGCGGCATAGATCTTATGGGCTAATTCATTAGAAAAAGTTATATTAGCTGATATTTTGTCAGGATCTTTATGAGCATAATTTCTAAACATATCTTCATATCTGGCATCTCCAGTTCCCAATACAACTAATTGCATATCGTACTCTAAGAAACGGTCCATGACGTAGGCAATTAAGTCCAAACCTTTCTGATTAGTAAGTCTAGTAACAATTCCGATGAGGAAGACTTTCTTATCAGGCTTTAGACCAAGTTGTCGTTGTAGAGAGACTTTATTTTCTCTTTTTCTGCTTGGAAAATCTCTACGATTATACTTTGCAGATATTAATTCATCAGTAGAGGGATTGTATTCGCTATAAGAAATTCCATTTACAATACCGGTTAGATCCTCTTTTCTAGCTCGAAGAAGTCCATCTAAGTTCTCACCATAATAGGATGTTTGGATTTCTTCTTTATAGGTTTCGCTAACAGTAGAGACGTGGTTGGCATATACAATGCCACCTTTTAATAAGTTTGCATCACCTTTAAACTCTAACTTATCAGAAGTAAAGACATGCTCAGGCAGACCTGTGGCATCTTGAATTTCATCCATCCCCCAACGGCCTTGGAACTTCAAGTTATGTATAGTCATAATAGTCTTAATATTTCTATAAAATTTATCGTGTTGATATTGAACATTTAACATAACAGGAATAAGGCCTGTTTGCCAGTCGTTACAATGTATGAGATCGGGTCTAAAATCAATATGTGGCAAGACTGATAAAACAGACTTGCTAAAAAAGGAGAATTTTTCTACGTCTTCATGAATATAACTATATAATGTGGGTCCTCCAAAATAGAACTCATTGTCAATAAAATAAAAGGTTATGCCATTATACTTGAGTTCGAATAATCCACAATACTTGTTTCGCCAGCCTAAGGAAACATTGATATTAGTAATAAAGTTCATTTGATCAGTATATTCCTTAGGTATTGCACCGTATTTCGGCATGATAACCCTTACGTCATAAGACTTTTTGTTGAATGATGATGGAAGGGAACCTACTACATCTGCAAGACCACCAGTTTTTGCAAAAGGAACAGCTTCAGATGATGCAAATAAAATACGTTTCATATAAATTCCTCCTTATAATTTAGCTGATTAATGATGGTGTAAGTAATTAATAATAGTTTGTATTATTACCTTGAATTATCCAATATTGTTATATATAATTAATTCAAGTTATCACTTTTAACACTTCTATTAATGAACATTATACCATATTTTAACTTAGTACGTAATCACTATTTGTGTAAAACATGTACAAAATTATTGTTAATCAACAAAATATAATATAGGGGGTTACATCATGACACAAAAAACAATTTCGACCCCGGATTTATCCGAATTTCAAATGTATTTATTTCATGAAGGGACAAACTATCAAGCATACGAAATGCTAGGATCCATTTACATTCCAGCTACAAAAAAGCAAGATGAAGGTTTTAGATTTGCTGTTTGGGCACCTAACGCTTCGGATGTAAGTCTAGTAGGCGATTTTAATAATTGGCAAACAGGCAAACATCCTATGGCTAGAGTGAATGATTCAGGTATTTGGCAAATCTTTGTTCCAAGCATGAAAGAAGGTCAACTGTATAAGTATGCTGTTACCACCCAGCAAGGTGAAGTAACTATGAGGACAGATCCTTATGCTTTTTATAATGAATTTAGACCTAATAGCGCATCTATAACATGTCGAATTGACAAATATATTTGGAATAATGAGGTTGAAATAAGGGACGTTAAGCAAAAAAGCTATGAGTCGCCTATGGTGATTTATGAGATTCATGCAGGCTCATGGAAGAGACATGAAGATGGTTCCTTTATGAATTACAGGGAATTGGCCAAGGAACTTATTCCTTATGTTGCTGATATGGGATATACACACATTGAGCTAATGCCAATTCAAGAATACCCTTATGATGGATCATGGGGATATCAGGTTACGGGCTATTATGCAGCAACTAGTCGTTATGGAAGTCCAGAAGATTTGATGTTTTTCATTGATAGTTGCCATGGTGCTGGGTTAAAAGTGATTATGGATTGGGTTCCTGCCCATTTTCCAAAAGACACTCATGCTTTAGCACGTTTTGATGGAACATGTTTATATGAATATGAAGACCCTCGCTTAGGTGAGCATTCCCATTGGGGGACCTTAGTTTTTGATTATGGAAAACAAGAGGTACAGTCCTTTTTAATATCTAATGCAATGTTTTGGCTTAAAGTCTATCGTTTTGATGGTATCCGAGTTGATGCAGTATCTTCGATGATCTACCTAGATTATGGGAGAGATGACGGACAATGGATAGCTAATAAGCATGGAGGGAACGAAAATCTTGAAGCAATAGCCTTAATACAAAATCTCAATAAGGTTGTCTTTGCTGAGTTTCCAGATGCACTTATGATTGCAGAAGAATCCACAGCTTTTCCAAAGGTTACAATGCCTATACATGAAGGCGGGCTAGGATTCAACTATAAGTGGAATATGGGATGGATGCACGATTCATTAAGATATTTTTCAATGGACCCTATATACAGAAAGGGTAACCATAATCTATTAACATTTCTTTTAGTATATGCTTTTTCAGAAAATTTCATATTGCCACTTTCCCATGACGAAGTAGTTCATGGCAAAAAATCACTTTTAGATAAGATGTATGGGTCTTATGAAGAAAAATTCGCCACATTAAAGGCGTTTTATGGTTATATGATGGCCTTACCAGGGAAAAAGTTAATGTTTATGGGGGGAGAATTTGGTCAGTTTATAGAATGGAACTTTGATTCTCAATTGGATTGGCACCTACTAGAATATGATAGTCATAGGCAACTAAGGGATTATGTTAAGGAATTAAACCATGTATATAAAGAGAATAGAAGTTTATGGCAATTAGATACTTCTTGGGAAGGATTTGAATGGATTGAAGCAAATGATGCAGACAACAGTGTTATTTCTTTTATACGTAAGGGTAAAGAAAAGGAAGAATACTTAGTTATTGTTTGCAATTTTACACCAGTGAGAAGGGTTAATTATTCTTTAAGAGTACCGATTCCAGGAGAGTATATAGAAGTATTAAGCAGTAATAGGGAGGAATACGGAGGTGTTCAAAAAGAAGAAATGGTTTACGTATCTGATAATTTTAAGGGGACAGAAGATGGAGAAGAAAGTGTTATCTATGCCACTCTCCCACCTTTGTCAACAGTGTATTTAAGAAAAAGTAAAAAGGTATAAGAGGAAAAGACTTTAATAAGTAAGCAGTCTAATTAAGAGGAGGATGAAAAATGGCAAGGACAGAAACGTTAGCGATGATACTTGCAGGAGGTCAAGGAAGCCGTTTGGGAGTTTTAACTGACAAAGTTGCAAAACCAGCAGTTCCTTTTGGAGGTAAATATCGCATTATAGATTTTGCTTTAACTAATTGTACGCATTCAGGAGTTTCTACAGTTGGAGTTTTAACACAATATCAACCTTTAGATTTAAATACTTATATAAGCAATGGGGGTCCATGGGATTTAGACAGAAATAACGGAGGAGTATATGTTTTGCCTCCGTATGTGAGTATGCAAGAGAACAAATGGTATAAAGGAACGGCCAATGCTATTTACCATAATATATCTTTTATTGAAAAATTCGATCCTAAATATGTATTAATTTTATCTGGAGACCATATATATAAGATGGACTATAAAAAGATGATTAAGTCTCACAAGGAAACAAATGCGGCAGCTACAATAGCTGTAATGCCTGTCCCATGGGAAGAGACAAGTCGTTTTGGAATAATGAATACTGATGATGACGGTAAAATTACGGAATTTCAGGAGAAGCCTACAAATCCTGTTAGTAATCAAGCGTCCATGGGTATTTATATATTTGATTGGAAGGTTTTAAAAGAATATCTTAATCTTGATGAAAAAAATAAAGGCTCTTCTAATGACTTTGGTAAAAATATCATTCCAAATATGCTAGAGAAGGAAGAAGAGATATATGCATATAGATTTCAAGGTTACTGGAAAGATGTTGGAACAATACATAGCTTGTGGGAAGCAAATATGGACATCATTGCATCCCCACCAATATTTAACCTACAAGATAAAGACTGGAAGATATATTCCAAAAACCCTATTCAACCACCTCATTACGTATCCAATGATGCAACTATAACAAATAGTTGTGTAACAGAAGGATGCTATATTTATGGAGATGTTGATCACAGTGTAATTTCTGACGGAGTTATAGTAGAAAAAGGTGCAAGAATTAAAGACTCTGTTATTTTTCCTAATGTGCGTATTTGTGAAGATGCTGTATTAGAAAAGGCCATTGTGGGAGAAGGGGCAGTTATTGGTAAAGGGGTTCAGATTGGTCTTGAATCATCAGAAGACAATCCATATAGTTCGCACCTTTGCACTAATGAAATTGTGCTTATTAATAATAATATTAAAATAGAAGATGGCGCAAAAATATATAAAAATTCTATGGTGAGAAACTATAACACAACAGGAGGTGTGGAAGTATGACTAATGTAATGGGCCTTATACTATCAGAAAGTAACTTTTATCTTAGTTCACTTACTGAAAAACGTTCAATTGCTGCATTGCCTATTGCAGGGAGATATAGGTTGATTGACTTTACCCTTTCGAATATGGTCAACTCAGGTGTTACTAATGTGGGGATTATTCTAAAGTATAAATATTCATCACTAATGGATCACTTAGGCTCAGGCAAGGAATGGGATCTAAATAGGAAAAAGGGAGGGCTACATATTTTGCCACCTTATATAGGGCGCAATGTGCAAGGCCTTGGGGAAGGCGACATAGATTTAATAGCAACAGCTGAAGATTTTATTAGAAAAAGTAAGCAAAAACACGTTGTTTTATCAGAAGGAAACATAGTGTTGAATATTAACATAGATGACGTAATGGAATTTCATAAAAAAAATAATTCTGATGTAACTTTAGTTTATTATGAAGCAGAAGAGGCTGACAACAGAAAGCTTTCTAGTCACACAATTTTATCAGTAGATGATGATGACAGAATTACAGGTATTGAGGTTAATCCTCGCAGACCAAAAACAAAAAAAGTTTTTATGAGTTTAATGCTTATGGAGCGAGAGTTCCTTCATTATTCAATTGACGAAGCTGTTGCTAGAGGCGATCATGATATAATGAAAGACATTTTAATTAAAAACTTATCTAATCTTAATATTTGTGGATATAAGTTTGATGGATATATAGGGTGTGTAGATGATATTCGCTCATATTATGATGTTAGTATAGATATGTTAAATGAAAAAGTGCTAGAAGAAATTTTCAATCCAGAAAGGCCAATATATACAAAAATCAAAGACCAAGTACCAACAAGATATGGAAATGATGCATCTGTTCATAATTGCTTGATTGCTGATGGATGTAATATTGAAGGAGAAGTAAAGGACAGTATCATTTTTAGAGGGGTTAATATAGGTAAGCATGCCAAGGTAACTAATTCTATTATTATGCAAGATTCTATAGTTCAGGCAGCTTGTGAGCTAAATCATGTAATATTAGATAAGGAAGTAACTGTGCGTGAGGCAGGAAGATTAATAGGTGAAATAAATCATCCAATGATTATTGGAAAAGGAGAAGTTGTTTAAACTAATCCGATAGAATATAGGGCAGTTTTGTTCATCTTACAAAACTGCCCTATATCTTATTATAGAGTTGCTAGTGATTTTTCCAAGATTACTAGCATTTCATCAATTTCGTCTTTATTAACATTTAGTGGTGGTAGGAAACGTATGGTGTTATTTCCTGCAGGGACTAATAGAAGGCCATTTTCAAAGCAAATTGTTTGAAAATCTTTGGTATTTGTACTTATTTCCATGCCTATTAATAAACCTTTGCCCCTAATGTCTTTAATAGTTGGATATTTATCTTTAAGTTCTTCTAATTTATCTACAAGGTAAGTACTCATGGCATTTACATTATCTAATAAGTTTTCATTTGTTATTTCATCTAATATGGTTAAGGCTACAGAGCAAGCAAGAGGATTTCCACCATAGGTGTTGCCATGATCGCCAGGAACGAGGGTTTTGGCAGCTTTTTTTGTAGCTGAACATGCTCCTATTGGGAAACCACCACCAAGGCCCTTGGCCATAGTGATAATGTCTGGAACAACTCCAAAACTTTGGTAGGCAAAAAGTGTGCCTAATCTGCCAATTCCTGTTTGAACCTCGTCAAAGATAAGTAGAGCGTTATATTGATCACAGAGACTACGAGCTTCCTTTAGAAAAGCGTCATCTATTTGAATGATTCCACCCTCTCCTTGAATTGTTTCAAGAAAGATGGCACATGTGTTTTCGTTAAAAGCACCTTTTAAATCCTCGGTATTATTAAAGTTAATAGCGACAGTATCTGGAATTAAAGGAGCAAAGTCTTTTTGGTATTTTTCTTGACCTGTAATGGACAAGGCTCCCATTGTCCTTCCGTGAAAGGAGTTGTTGGCATAAATAATTTGAGTCTTATCCTTGCTACCATGAAGTTTACCATACTTTCTTGCTATCTTTAAGGCAACTTCGTTTGCTTCAGCTCCGCTATTACAGAAAAAAGTTTGATCAAGATCACTATATTCCGCGATTTTTCCTGCCAAATCAATTAAGGGTTGGGTCCAAAAGTTGTTACTAACGTGCATTACCTTTTGACTTTGTGTTTTTATACTTTCAATTATTTTAGGATTTGAATGACCAAGAGTGTTAACTGCAATTCCAGAAATAAAATCGATATACTCCTTGCCATTTACATCTTTTATCTTTGAGCGAAAACCGCTATCAATGTTTAAATCTAACCTACCATAAGTATTCATAACATTTTCTTTTGACATTATAGTTTGTCTCCTTTTTTTATCATGGTTCCAATTCCTTTATGAGTGAAGATTTCTAGTAAAAGGCTATGTTGCTTTCTACCATCAATTAAATGTACACTTTTTGTGCCACCTTCTAGGGCTCTTACGCAACAGTCAATTTTAGGTAGCATTCCACCAACTAAAACTTCGTCTTCGATATAAGAGTCTATTTCACCAGTTTTTATTACAGATATCAAAGAAGAAGGATCGTTAATATCTCTGTAAATACCCTCTACATCTGTTAGTAAAATTAACTTTTCTGCTTTCAGCTCACTACTAATAGCAGCAGCCACATAATCAGCATTTATATTATAGGTGTTGCCTTCGGAATCTGCACCTATAGGTGAAATTACTGGGACATGATGTTTTTCGATTATATCTGATAGAAACTGTGTGTTTACACTTACAACATCCCCAACATAACCTAGTTCAACTTTTTCGCCATTTTTATTTAGGTATTTCTTTTTAGCTTTAATAAGATTTGCATCCTTTCCACTAAGGCCAACACCTGTAATTCCTTCCCTGCATAAACTAGAAGAAAGATCCTTGTTTACAGCTCCTGAGAGAACCATTTCTACAACCTCTATGGCTTCCTTAGAAGTTACTCTAAGTCCATCAATAAATTCACTTTCTATATTCATTTGCTCAAGTGTTTTTGAAATATATGGACCTCCACCGTGAACAATAGCTAAATTGATACCTACAAGATTAAGTAAAACGATATCTTCTATAAAGGCATTTTTAGATTTTTCATTACTCATAATGCTTCCACCAAACTTAATTACAAAGGTTTTACCAGCAAACTCTTTTATATAAGGTAAAGCCTCAATTAAAATGGCAACTTTTTGTGCGTTCATGAAATACTCTCCTTAAAGATTTTAGATAATTATACAATTAAATTAATAAATATGCAAGAAGCTATTGCAATTTAATTCATATAAATGTATAATTGAAAAATATTAAACAAATAATAGGAGGTTAATAAGATATGATTAGCGCTGGAGTTATTGGTGCAACAGGTTATGTAGGTCAACAATTAGTGGGGTTTTTAGTCAACCATCCTATGTGTGATATAGGATTTATCTCTTCGAATAGTTATGCGGGTATTCCTTTTTCCCAAGTATATGGTCAATATAAAGGCGTAGTGGATATGGAGTGCATATATACAAAGGAAGTAAATGACCATTTGTCTGAAGTTGATCTTGTTTTTATAGCATTGCCTCATGGAATGGCTTTTGAAACAGCTAAGTTGTGTTATGGAAAAGGTGTAAAGGTTATTGATATTGGTGCAGATTTTAGACTAAAGGACATTGATGAATATAAGGAATGGTATAAACTTGAACATAGGGCAGAGGATTTAAACAAAAAAGCCATCTATGGACTTCCAGAAATTTATAAGGAAAAAATAGCAGAGACTTTTCTTGTTGGAAACCCAGGTTGTTACCCTACAGCAAGCATTTTAAGTTTGATGCCCTTAATGAAAACAGATTTAATAGATAAGCATTCTATTATTATTGATGCTAAATCTGGTATTTCTGGAGCAGGAAGAAGTGCTAAGGTGGATAACCTATATGGAGAGCTTAATGAATCATTTAAGGCTTATGCTGTAGCTGGTCATAGACACACGCCAGAGATTGAACAGGAGTTATCTAATGCAGCTAATGAAGATATAAAGATATCATTTACACCTCATTTACTCCCTATGAACAGAGGGATTTTAACTACTACTTATGTTAGCCTAGAGAAAAGAGTGACTTTAGAAGAATTGTATAAGCTATATAAAGAAGAATATAAGGATGCTCCTTTTGTAAGGATTATAGAAGAGTTGCCAGAAACCAGATGGGTTAAAGGATCAAATTTTTGTGACATTGCCATTAGAATAGATGAAAGAACAAATAGGGTAATTGTAGTATCGGCAATTGATAATATGATAAAAGGTGCAGCAGGTCAGGCTATACAAAATATGAACCTTATGTTTGGATTAGAGGAAAGCACAGGGCTTAATGCACTAGCAATGTTACCTTAGTGGGATAGAAAAGGGTTTAAATTATAGGAGGAAAGAATTATGAAGGTTTTGCCAGGGGAGTTTATAGGCGACGTCTCAGGATTTATGGCCAGTGGGATTAGTGCAGGTTTAAAGAAAAGTGGAAAGAAGGATATGGGTCTTATATATTCTACAGAACCTGCTGTTTGTGCAGCAACATTAACAACCAACAAATCAAAGGCAGCACCGATTTGTTTATCTATGGATCATTTACAATCGGATTTTATTCAGGGAATTGTTGTTAATGCTGGAAATGCAAATGCATGTACAGGCAAGGAAGGTATGGATAATGCCTACAAAATGGCAGATGAAGTAGCTAAAAACTTGAATATAAATAGTGAAAATGTGTTAGTTGCATCTACGGGGGTTATTGGCGTGCAACTTGATATGGATATAATAACAAATGGAATAAAAAAGGCTTGCATGGAAGTCTCAGCAGATGGGGGGGAAGATCTAGCAAGTGCAATTATGACTACAGATACTGTTATAAAGACTATAACTGTTGAAGTCACAATTGGAGGAAAAGAAGTAAAAGTAAGTGGAGTGGCAAAAGGTTCTGGCATGATTCACCCTAATATGGCAACCATGCTTAGCTTTATAGTTAGTAATGTGAATATTTCAAAAGAGCATTTGAATAAATTATTTAAGGAAAGCGTTGCTGATTCCTACAATATGATTTCCATAGATGGAGACACAAGTACTAATGATATGGCTGTAATACTTGCTAATAAAACTGCAGGAAATTCTATAATTGATGAGGATAATGAAGACTCAAAAAAATTTAAGGAAGCTTTAGATTATGTAAATCAAGAATTAGCAAAGATGATGGCAAAAGACGGGGAAGGGGCAACAAAGTTTATAGAAGTTACAGTAAACAATGCATTTACTAAAGCGGATGCAAGGAAGATTGCACGTTCTGTTGTATCATCTAGTTTAGTAAAAACGGCGATGTTTGGTAACGATGCAAACTGGGGAAGAATTATTTGTGCTGTAGGTTATGCAGATGCAGCATGCGAACTTTCGAAAGTAGATATATCGTTTAAAAATGAAATGGGGACTGAAAAAGTACTTGAAGATGGCATACCTTTAGATTTTAATGAGGAAAAAGCCAAGAAAATTCTAGAAAATTCTTTTATAAACATAAACATAGATCTAAAAAATGGCGATTATAATGCTAAGGCATGGGGCTGTGATTTGACTTATGATTATGTCAAAATAAATGGAGAATATAGAAGTTAGTATTAATGTTTTAATAAAAAAGGAGGAAGACCCATGAAATTCGATTTTAAAGGAAGAAGTTTATTAACACTTAAGGATTATTCACAAGAGGAAATTGATTTTATTTTACAACTTGCAAAAAAAGAGAAAGAAAACAGTAAGTCTGGAAAAGTTGAGCAAAGATTTTTAGGAAAGAACTTAGCAATGCTTTTTGAAAAAAGGTCAACTAGAACAAGATGTGCATTTCAAACAGCTTTTGGTGAAGAAGGTGGCAACCCAGTATTTTTATCAACTGATGATATACAATTGGGAGAAAAAGAATCTGTTGAAGATACAGCAAGAGTATTTGGAAGAATGTTTGATGCAATAGAATTCAGAGGATTTAAACAAGAGACCGTTGAATTGTTAGCAAAACATTCAGGAGTACCTGTTTATAATGGATTAACTGATCTTTATCATCCAACTCAAGTTTTAGCAGATTTATTAACTATCCTTGAAGAGTTTGGGACTTTAAAAGGTATTAAGTTAGTGTATGTTGGAGATGGAAGAAACAATATGGCCAACTCCTTATTAATAGGAAGTGGAAAGATGGGCTTAGATTTTACAGTAGTAGCACCAAAAGACTTATGGCCGGATGAAGAACTGGTAAAGTATGCAGAAGAATGTTGTAAAGAATCACAAGGCTCAATAACAATCACTGACAATGTATCTGAGGGAGTAAAAGATGCGCAGGCAATTTATACAGATGTGTGGATATCTATGGGAGAAGAAAGTCAGAAAAAAAGTCGTATAGAAATGCTTTCTCCTTATCAAGTGAATCAAGAACTTATGGAGGCTACAGGAAATAAAGAAACGATTTTCTTACATTGCTTACCTGCAGTCAAGGATATGGAAGTTACATTTGATGTAATAGAAGGAAATCAGTCAAGAGTCTGGGATGAAGCAGAAAACAGGAAACATACAATAAAGGCTATTATGCTTGCAAGCCTATAGGCTAGAGGATATTTTTATTGTAGACGCCACTGTTAAATAATGTTAGAATAGCAATAAGAGCAAAATGACTAATAAGAACTGCATTAAACATGTTTACACGAAAGATTTAATGTCCTAGGAGGGAAGCACATGGAAGATAATATATTAAACAGTGGAATAGAAGGACTTCAATTATTAAGAGACAAGTTAGTTCAATTAGACAGATATCAAAATGATAATTCTTTGCTTAGCTTAGACGAAAAGAAATTAGAAAGATCTATAGTTAGTAAAGAAACAGCTATAGAAGATGAACTTAATTTTACAATAAAAAAGAGAAAAGATGAAATTGAAGCTACATACGACCAAGAAATTTCTAAGACTAAAGAACAAATTAAAAAGGTTGAAACGAAAAAAGATCAGTCAAAAAATGCTCAAATATCTGAGCGCATAGATATAGAGACATCCGATTTAAGAGATAAATATGAACAGATGAGGCTAGAGACTGTTAATAGATTTAAAAAAGAAAAAATATCAAGATCCTTAAACTCAAGGTTGTTTTTTGCCTTATATATGCCTAAGAATGCTAAGGATTATGGAATTATAGCAATTATTTTGGCGCTTTTATTACTAGCTTTGCCTTGTGGAATTTACTTTTTTATTCTTCCAGAACAAAAAGCCTTATATCTAGTGATAATATATGTTTTAACAGTTCTTATTTTTGGTGCTTTATATTTTATTATAGGAAGCAAAACAAAAGATAAACACTTGTCCACCATGAAGGAAGTTAGGCAAATTCGTGACAACATGTCAAAAAATAAAGCAAAAAGAAAAAAGATAGAAAAAAGAATTAGAAAAGATAAAGATGAAAGTGTTTATTCCCTAGACCGCTATGATGAGGAAATTAACAAACTTCAAAGTGACATTGACCTAGTTGCAAATAGAAAGAAAGAAGCAATTGCTACATTTGACAATAATACAAGAACGATAATAACAAAAGAGATAAGAGGGCGTCATGAAGAAGAGTTGCTTGATTTAAAGACAAAATTAAAGAGTCTGTCTGAAAAGATCAAGAACAATAACGAAAATATAAAATACCTATCTCTTGAGTTGGTTGATAATTACGAAGCGTATTTAGGAAAAGAATTTATGAATGTAGAAAAGATTGATCAATTAGTTGCACTTATAGAAGATAAAAATCTTCAAAACATATCTGAAGCTATAACAATGTATAGGAAAAGTAATTCCTAATATAGATAAGAAATAAGCTGGACCATGTCTCGTATATAGACAGAGTCCAGCTTTGTAATTAGAGTTTAAAATTGAAAACTAATTATTTAGCTTTTGATAACAGTAATGAATGCCAGAACATATGAAATCAGCCAAAATCATCACAATATTTAATCTTGTTGTTTGCAGAAGCATACTATCCAAAACACCAGAAAAGTTTACAATCCCTGTTATGAAGATATCTCCTACGGATGGTAAGTTCTTACTTACACCAGCTCCTGGTAGTAAGGGACCCTCTCCTAGGGTAACGAATCCAATATGTGGTGATGAGCCAAGGGAAGCATCAATAGCTACAATAAATGCATTGGGATATTCACCATATATATTTTCAATAGTCTCTGATAGGTTTTGAGCATGAACGGGTTGATTTAAGGTTCCGTATAATAACATTTTTTTGCGATAAGTTTTCATCAATTTGTAGCCAACAATAGGACCAAGGCAGTCCCCAGTAGCACGGTCAGTTCCAATGCATAGAAAAACAATAGGTTTATCATGGGCTTTGTTCTTTATAATTAATTCATATAAGTTCTTGCTAAAGTCATATACAGAGTAGTACTCATTACTATCAAAATAATAAACCTTTTGATCAATTGTAGATCCTTTATTCATAAGACCTCCTAATTGCCTGTACTAATACAATTTATTCAGTATTAACTAGAGTATTACCAGAAATAAGTGAAATAGTCAGATTAATGATTGAGCATTCACGACAAAATTCATCTTATGATCATTAATAATCTAAAAGAATAATAAGAAAATGACGAAAAATAGGGCAAAAAAGTAAAAATCAATTTTGAACCACTCCTTGTTTTGACATAATAATTGTTCTCTTTATGATAATATATGTTAAATATGTTCAGAGAGGGGAAGTTTTATGGGAGATACAAATTATGAAAACTTTAAAATGCCAAAAAACATCAGGCAAATCGGAAACATAAATGATTTATCAAGAGTTATATATGTTGAAGACTATGTAATGTCTTACATGAAGCAGTTGTCAAAAAAAGAACAAAGTGAATACAAAGTAGCAATTCTCTTGGGTAAATATATTTATAATAACAAAGACGGAAAGAGCATTTTCATAAAGGGTGCTATTGAAATGAAAGATGTAAATATAATTGATGGTGATATATTTACAGATGGCCTATGGACTAAAGCTTATGAAGAAATCAAGAAGTATTTTTCAGATGTAGAGATTGTTGGATGGGCTATAGTAGGTTTAGGCACTATGCTTGATGTTGAAGAGCAAATTAAAAACTTGCATATAAACAATTTTCATGGACCAGACAAACTTCTGTTTAAGCTTGATACAATGGAAAATGAAGAAGGCTTTTGTGTTTTTGAAAGCAATCAGTTCATTAGACAAAGTGGATATTATATTTATTATGAAAAAAATGAAGAAATGCAAAATTACATGATTGCTTATAATCAAGAAGAAAAAACACATGAGGAATATAAAGATGTTACAACCAAAAAAATCAGAAATATAATTGATGAAAAAGAAAATCAAAAAAAGGCTAAGAATGATAAGAATATGGTACATCTGACCTATGCAGCAGGGACACTAATGGCAGTAATAATTTTAGTTGTGGCTTCTACAATGCTAAGAAACTATCATCAGATGAAAAACTTAGAAACAGCATTAGAATCCCTATCTAACAACATTAAAGCAACAAGTGAAACTAGTGGGGAACTTGAAGTATCAGTTGATAGCCCTAAGGTTTTAGACGAATCAGAAGATCCTAGCAATGATAAGGATGTTAATAATCAAGAAACTGTTGATGTAGAAACCATTCCAGGTAATGTAGGGCATAGTGATGAGACAATGCCAAAAGATAATGACACTCATGAAGAAGAAACAATAGAAGAAGAAACAGTAGAAGAAGAAATAAGTACAGAGCCAGAAACTGAATCTGCACAAGTTCCAGAAGAGACAGAAGCAAATACTGTTGAAACAAAATATTATATAGTTAGTCCCGGAGATTCATTAGTGAGCATATGCAGGAATTTATATAATGACGAATCTCAAGCTAAGATAGAAGAGATTAAAATTCTTAATAAAATAGACAATCAAGACAAGATATATGCTGGCCAACAACTTATCATTCCATAAAAATTAAAAGTATAGTAAAAAATATGTGAAATAATAGTGAAAATCAGTTATAATACTATTGAGAAAAATTATATTTACTAAAGGGAGATCAGAAATGGCGATTGAACTAGAGAAGAAGGATAGACAATACTTTGAAAATAGAAAACGTAGATATAAGAGAATGCTTACATTCTTAATTTTAAGTCTACTTATTATAGCAGCCTTTGCGATAGCATTTTTTATTTATCAGCAAAAAAACATTTATTATACCGACTATATATTAATTGATAGTACTGAACGAAGTGATGGTAGCTATACAAATTATCTAAGCTACAACAAAGGAATTCTTCGTTACAGCAAAGACGGAGCTATGGCTATGGATTTTAAGGGTAATTCCGTTTGGAATTCTACATATGATATGCATAACCCCATGGTAGATATATGTGGCGAATATGTGGTGATTAGTGATAAAGGTAATAAAAGCTTAGAATTAATTAATGAAGCTGGACATGTTAAGTCATTAGAAGTTCTATATCCGATAATTAAAGCAGAAGTTGCAAACCAAGGTGTTGTTGCAGTTATAATGGATGGAGGGGATGAAAACTACATTCAATTTTTCAGCCCTACAGGCAAGAATTTAGTTGATTCAAGAACAATAGTTGAAGAAGATGGTTTTCCGGTAGACTTTTCACTATCTAGGGACGGACAGAAGTTTGTAACTAGCTACATTTCAATAAGTGCTGGGTTAATACAAAGTAAAGTTACGTTTTACAACTTTGGAGCAGTTGGACAAAATTATGAGGCTAGAGTTGTAGGAGGCTTTGACTATGGACAAACCCTAATATCAAAAGTAGAGTTTATTAATAACGATACAGTATGTGTATTTGGTGATGATAAGTTTAGTATTTATGATATGGAAGAGATTCCAAAGTTAACATTTGAAGAGCCTTTTGAAACTGAAGTAAAAAGTATTTCTTTTGATGAAGACCATATTGGAATTATTAAAAAAAGAATAGAAGGAAATGGTCAATACAATCTTAAGGTTTATGATAGACAAGGAGATACAATACTTAATGAAGATATAAGATATAATTATAATAAGTTTAGTATAAATAAAGAAGAACTTGTTTTCTTTTCAGACACAGAATTAAACATCTTAAGACTAAAAGGTAAAGAAAAGTTTAACACTACATTTGAACAGCATATTTCACATGTTTTTCCTATGACTTTTCAAGATGAATATTTAATTATAGACAACTCTAAGATTAGTAGGATAAAACTTATTAAGTAACAGAAGATAGGGTGATACATATTAGGTTAGGAGGATTGAGGATTTATGAATTGGTTACTTGTTATAGTAATAGCTATTCTTGTTTTTTGTTCTTGGAGAGGGAGGAAGAAAGGGTTTGTTAAAACTGCATTCACCATATTTTCTACAATCATTGCAATTTTAATTACCATGTGGGTTAGTCCTTATGTTAGTAAGTGGATGAAAAACAGTGATGGATTAAATGAATATGTAAATAGAAAAGTTTCGGAACAAATAACAACTGATGAAGTTGGTGATAGTGTTAGTGAAGAAGTAAATTTTATTGAAGGACTAGAAGTTCCTTCGATTATAAAAGATGCCTTAATAAAAAACAAAACACCAGATGTTTATAAAACTATGAATGTTAATAATTTTAAGGGATATGTGGTTCAATTCATATCCACTTTTATAATTAGTGTTGCTGTTTTTTTGGTGCTTTGGATTATAGTTAAAATAATACTAGGCATAATAAGTGTAACCTTAGATTTGGTGTCCTCGCTTCCTATAATAAGTGATATAGATCGTGTAGGAGGTCTTTTAGCTGGATTAGTAAATGGATTTCTTATTGTGTGGATAGGATTATTGTTAGCTACTGTTTTTGCAAGTTCTCAAATCGGGCAAAGCATATTTGCGCAAATTAATGATAGTAAGTTTTTAAGTATTGTTTATAACTATAACTTGATATTAATTTTCCTTTCAAATATCGGAAAAGTTTTGTTTTAACTATGTGAAGCTACTTGTCATAAAGGCAAAGAACATTAGAGATATCAACTTAATTATGAAACAAAAACTCCAAATCATATCTTCGATTGATTTAAAGTTTTAAAATTAATCAAAAAAAGAAAAAATAATTGTTGACAAGCAAATTACATTGTGTTA
>CAZOGN010000014.1:0-40962 GCA_964579655.1 uncultured Lachnospiraceae bacterium | reverse complement strand
TCTCCTGGATCTGTTTCTCCTGGATCTGTTTCTCCTGGATCTGTCTCTTCTGGATTTTCTGGATCTTCATCAATAAAATCAGTTAGCTTTAAATCTCCTGAATAATCATCTCTATGGCTTTCTGCGCTAACTGTAATATTTTTTGCTATTACAGTTCCGTTAAGATTACTTGATAAATTTACTGTTGCTCCAGGTGCAAGTATACTAGCTGTGACTGCATCGTTATTTTTTATAGTACCCGTAAAAATCTTGTCCTCTGCATTTGAATCATATATATTCCAAATAACATTGGCTTTTGACCATGTTGTTACCTCTCCAGTAGAAACTGATGTATTATCTGTATAATAAGCAACTGAATTTGGTATGGAAAATGTTTCTTTATTATTAAACTTATCCATGTCAACATTTATAATTAAAGTCGATGTCTTATTAGGATCAAACCCTTGAATACTTATAGGATTTGTAAAAATGAAATCTCCTTCTTTTATATTATAAACACTATAATCTCCACTATTAGTAGATGAAACCTCTATGGATTGATCATTTTGGTCATTGCTAACTTTACTAATATTTTGATTCTTCTTTTTTAAGAGTGCTTCTGACAAGGCTTTTACTTGACTTTCCACTTTTACTAAATCAATAAATTCCACTTCAGTGTCTTGCCACAAACTATTAGGGCTATCTTGCTTACTTGGTGCATCAATCTTATTACCATTTATTGACCAAGCATTGCCATTGTCCTCATCTCCAACATCTACATCTTTACCTACTACTAGCACAGATTCTTTATGTGGTGTTGCTTTTATAATAGGTGAGCCGGATATATTCCTTACATAGGAAATTTCGGTTAATTGGGTTCCACTAGGATTTGTACCAAAGTTAGAAGTATAGTCCAAACATCTTGTTAATATATTACCGTTAGTATGAGCACTTGTTGTAATACTTTCAAATCCTACAAGATGAAAACCACCAGCTATTCCAAAAATAGAATCCTTATAGAATTTAGTCTTTTCATATGTATTGTCTTCTGTCACTTGTACTACGCCATATTTATCTCTCACATAACCATCTTCTGTATCTCCCGCAACTACCCCCACAGCAGTAAATATTCGTGTAGCAATTAACAGCATTGCCAATATCTTGATAATTCTCTTCTTTTTCATAAAATTCCTTGTCCCTTCTGTTTGATTTTAAGTTTTCAGGCATATTTATTTAATTACATTCCCTTTACAATTACATTTCACAATCTTAACTCATCCACCAAATAATTGTGTCCAGTATATTGTTCCATCTTTTTCATAGACACCCACTCCTAGTTTGCTGAAGTTTTCATTAAGTATGTTCTTACGATGGCCTTCCGAGTTCATCCAAGAATTCATAACTTCTTTAGGAGTGCTTTGGCCCTTTGCTATATTTTCTCCCTTATAGCCATAATTAACATTATATTCATTATATACTGAGAAGCAGCTAGTCTTATCTGGTCTATCATGAGAGAAACTTGTAACTAGTTCAGTCGATCTTTTATTTGCCGCTTTAGTCAAATTAGAATCATTTGTAACTGCTGACAAGCCTTCATTCTCACGCGCTTGGTTTACTAGTGTCAGAACTTCATCTGCATACTTACTTACATAAGTACCAAATGCTTCTTGTTCTACCTTTTCTTGTTCTGGCTTTTCTACATTTGCTTTTGGCGGTTCGGGTTCTGTAGTGGACTTTGGTGTTTTATCCACAAGCTGCTCTTCTGGCTTGTTCTCTAATAAATATTTCCCAGACACATAAGCTTCTTGCCCCTTATACTCAATTAGACACCAACCACTATCAGTTACACCAATTCTTGTAACTTCTTGGCCTTTTTTTAGAGAACCCAATCTCTTATAGGATGCAGATGGACCACTTCTAACATTTACAGCTGACTTGGCAAATCGTGTATCATTTACCTTCTTATAAGACGGTTCCTCTGCTGCTGTTTCTGTTTCCTCTTCTGTTTCCTCTTCTGTTTCCTCTTCTGTTTCCTCTTCTGTTTCCTCTTCTATGTCTTTTTTAGTTTCATTAATCGTTTCAGTTTCATACTCAACTATTTCATTAAGTTTTACATCTTCACTTTCTTTTGTTTCTGCCTTATCAGTAGATACCTTTTCACTATCATTACTACATGCAGTAAGCATAAGTGTAAATAACACAAGAAACATAAACTTTCTAAATCTTCTTATTAAAATATTCTTAGCTGACATCTTATCTACCTCGTACTTTAATATTTTAGTAAAACTTGCTTCTTGAAAAACAAAATTTTTTTCTAAGATATTGATGTAATGTAATTATTTATTATACCACTTCTTCTTAATTATGGCAATCTCTAAAAGTTAATAAAAAGGTCGATCATTTAAAAAATTGCAGATATGTAGCTAATGGGAACATATATTGTAGCAGACCTATTGCCTTAACATATTCTGATAGGTTGAAAAACACTGGACAGACAATAATATTACTTAATAAAATTGTCAATATCCATCCCGAATATGTTGTAGCTTTCTTAAATAAGCCTCCAAATACCATTACCCAGAGGCTAGATAATAACAAATAAAACATAAGCACTAGAAGTTCATATATTATACTTTGGGGCTTTGCATACATCATTATGAGAATAAGAGCCACAAGGCTCTGCATGCTAACAGAAGAAAGGTTTTTGAGAATAAGATAAATTTGTTTTTCTAGGCCAATTAATGTCTTTAGATAATTATCCCCTTTACCCATCAAAGTTCTAGCATTATTTATTAATATTATCAAAAACAAGATTAAGGCTATTACCCCTCTTATGGGAAAAGTTTTATTAAGATCTATTTGATTATTCTCAGAATGCTTCATTTCTATAGTTTCATAATGAATTTCAAACAATTGATCTTTATCCAAATACTCATTGTTTTTATTAAGCAAATGCTCAAACAATTTTTCTCTTTCTATATTAGTAGCTTTCGAAAAATTTGTCTCCACTGAATCTCTTAATACTATTTCACTATACACTTGAAAGAAATGCGCATAAAATACTTCTCTTGCAACTTCTCCCTTTGTTGTCATAGTTGAACTTAGCATAGTCACTAAACCCCTATGTTTTTCAGATATAATCTCTTGCTCAAATCCTTCATGTATAAAAAAACCGCATTCCACATCTGCAGCTAAAATTCTCTCTTCCATTTCCTTAAAATTATTAACTTCCTCAAATTTATATACTGTGTCTGAGTTTACAAGCCGGTAAACAAGCTCGTCTCCCATAACTCCAGCTTCATTATATAATAAGATTTTTACTGATTCACTAGAAGGCATCTTTATATTACTCATTATAATTACTATTAATATCATAAAGAGAATTTGAAGATAACTTGTCTTGCTTTTAATATTTAATTTCAAATTTAAGTAATACCAGGTTAAGTATCTTTCCATGACTTTACTTCTCCTAACAATATAAATATCAAACCAACAAAAAATGCTACTAAAACATCCCTAGCATAAAGCTGATCAAACACTGTTTTTGCTATATACTGATTCCAAAAAGTAAATGGTAAGTATCTACCTATATTTTGTACTAACTTAGGCATATAGGCAAGGGGGACAACTCCGCCTGAACAAATAATCAAAAATATATTAGTGAAAAGTAATAACATACTGCTTTGATTTTTTTTACCTGATAAAGTATATATTGCATGTATATATGCAGCAATAGAAAATAATACTGGGATTACTTTGATAGGAAATGCAAAGTCAAATATAAATAATGATAAATTCATTTGTTTTGACAGGAAAAAACCTAACAAATATATAAGAGTGGAAAATACCCACAAGTTAGATGTAAGTATTATTATCTTTGTAAGAGTGATTTTGAAGTTACTTATTCCAATAAATCTTAAACGTTGCTCTACTGTTCTATCGCTAGGAGCATATAAATATCCGTAGTTTAAACCGATCATTAATAAGAAGGCTAATAAGGACAAGGTCGCATAATATTGAAAAACCGATAAATTGCCTATGGATGACAATATATTTTCAGAAAACAAGCCGCCTCTCATAAGGGCTATCTCCATATATTGAAGGAAAAAAGTGCTTGCTATATCTGACCATGAACTTTCTACTTCATAATAAGTTTTCATATCAGCTATTGAATAGGCCCCTGCTTCAGTTGTTCTAATTATTGATTCTGCAGCATTTAACAACTCTATAAAGACTTCTGAATTGAGGCTTGATTCCTCTGAAATCAATATCTTAGCTGGTGCATTATAACCTGCATATACTGTCTCAAAAAATTCATGATCTAATAAAATGGCAACTTCTAGTTCTTTATTCTCTATTTTAGAACGTGCTTCTAATTCAGACATATATTCAAACTCACTTGTTTTATTTACACTTTCTATGGTGCTGATTAATCTAGCTATGCTTTCTCCTTGTTTCTCATCTTCAGGTATAACTATTCCTACAGTAATAGGCTCAAATAAATTACTCTTATATAAGTAGTTACTAATTAAAACAGATATACCCACAATAAAAAGAAGCATAAATACCATACTACCTATAATTGTAGGTAGTATGGTTATGCTTCTCTTAAACTCTAATTTTAAATAAGTCATATAATCTTTCATTTGCTTAATCCGTTGAAATTATAAATATAGTTGTTTTCATTTAAAATTGTGGATTCATAAAAAAATTCATAAGTTTCTCTGATATTGCTTGCATGTCTTTTTCTTCAAGTTTATTCAAGTCAAACTTCTGACTAGTAGTATCCAAGTCTTCTATCTTAGCTCCCTCTACAATCTTGAGGTTTCCATAAAAGATATTTTCATCATCATATATAAGTTCATCAATGGTAAAAGAGAACTCCTTCTTAGTTGATTTAATACTACCTTTTGCTAATATGTCACTGTAAGAATCATAAATTACTAATTCAAAATCACCAAGGTCATTGTCATAATCTAATTTAAGAAGTGTTTCATTGTCAGCAATTAATTCCGTAACTTCTTTAGATCCTGTTGTCTCACCCTTAACTTCAAATATAAGACCTTCATTTGCTGAAGTAAACATCATGTTTTGGGTTGGATATTCTCCTCCCTTAAGTTCAAGAGTGAATACATCATTGTCTACAACATTAATCACTACTGCTGCTATATTATTATCATAGATATAAAAATCCATAATAACATCTGAATTTATCTCTTCTAAATCATAAGTAGGATCCATAAATTCATCTTGATAAGCATCCATACCTAGGTCTTTTTGGTATGACTTCATAATAGCTTCATAAACATTCTTAATAGTTTCTTTTTTTATTGTTACAGAATATCCATCACAAGAAACATTCTTTCCATTAACTTCGAATTCCTTCTTATCTATTTCTACAAATTCTAAGTTTTTTTCTTCTTTTTTAATAACTTCTAGCAATTCTTTATCAATGCTTGCCTCACTACTATCAACACTCTCTAGTAGTTCATCAATATCTATACCCGCTTCATCAAGTAATTCTTGAAAATACGCACTATTTTCTTTCTTATAATCATAAACAAATAATATGTCCAAAACCGGTATATCCAAGCTGAATTCAGAACCATCTGCTCTGGCATCCATTCCTATTTTGGAAACACCCATATCCATCGTAAATGAAGCTGCTTGTTTCTTTTTTGTTTTTTTAGCTGTAAAATTCATTGATATTTGATCAACTACAAAATCAAGAGTTGCTGTATATTTGTTATTTTTTAGGACTGGAATCCCATCAAAACTTTTAGCTAACCTACCAGATTTAAGTGTGTTATTCATTGCTTTTTCTACTTTGCCTTGATTACCTAAGAATAAGCCACTCTTGATAAGTAAAAATGCAGCAACTATAATTAAAACAATTGCAGTAGTGGCTATTATAGCAATCTTAGCAGCCTTACCCTTTTTCTCCTCTGGTGGTTGTGATGACATCCCTTGAAAGTTATTAGCTTCAGATGAAACTCCACTCATGTTTTCGTAAGATTTTGCCTGTTCTGACTCTCCCTTGTTGAATTCAAAATTATCATTATTTGAATTATCGTTCATATCTTATTTCCTCCCTTTTTATATATATTATAAAAACTAATCACTAATCATCAAATTGCGAAGAGACTCAATTCTTTTTTCCTTATGATTTAGTTCTTTTAATATTCCATCCTTTAATAATAACGTTCTATCACTTTCAATTATTTCTCTTTCATCATGAGTCGTATATATTACTATGCCCTTATCTTTTTTATATTCTTTTAATATCTTATGTATTTCGTCTTTATAAAAAATATCCAAAGCTGTTGTTGGCTCATCTAATAACAAAACTGGAGGCAAATGACTAATTGCACATACAATACTAACTCTTCTTTTCATTCCTCCTGACAAATTACTTACCTTTACGGATAAGATTTCAGTAAGTTCAAACCTATCTATAAAGTCCTGGTCTAAATGCCTCTTTCCTCCACTCCATAACTTCAAATTGTCTATAACTGATAGTTCTTCAATTAGAGCATTATCTTGTGGTACATAAGCACAATACTTTCTGAAAAGTTTTTTATTCTCTAATATGGAGTTCCCAAAATAAGAAAGAGTCCCACTACTTGGCTTTATTATTCCTGCCATAATCTTTATTAGGGTTGATTTGCCTGTTCCGTTTCTTCCAACTACTGCAAGGCTTTCACCAACTTTTATTTCAAAGTTTATATTAGATAAAACAACTTTCTTTCCATATTTTTTATTGATTTGGCAAACTTGAATCATTCCCATAAAGTCCTTCCATTTTACACCTTATTTGTTTTACGACAATAATCTTATTTATTATAACATAATTAACAAAAAATGCATAACCTTTTATAAACTTAATACTTTCTTAACTTTTATAATTAGGATAAGGACTATTTAAATGTTTTTCGACAAATTGTAACATAAAGTTTTTTTTATAATATATTAATAATATAATTATAGAAAGGAGATTAGATGTATTTCTTAAATTAATGCATCTTAAAATATTAATATGACAGAAGAATTAAAATGCGAATATAAACCTGATCTTTATGAAAATATTAAAGGAAATGTTATAGATTTAGACTTAAATAAATCCGACTCAGAAGTAAGAGCAGATATTTTAGTTGAAAACAAGAAAAAATGTTGTATCAGAGTATGGGGTCAGATAAAAGACTGTGATGGAAATCCAGTTCAAGATGCCTTAGTTAAACTTCTAGAGTCTTATTGTTGTCATGGCAAAATTGAATATAAGGGCGTTGCTCACACTGTAACTGATTGCCTGGGTTATTATCAATTTGAAGTTTGCTTAGATGACGCTTTTGATAGATTTAGAATTATAGCTAGCAAGGCTAATACTGGTAAAGAAAGAGTACTTCACGATTCTAATGGTCTTTGCGAACCATGTGAAAAAGAAAAAGAAAAAGATAAATATTTTGAATAATTAATTTAATCATCAGGCTCCAAGCCCTCCTGGAGCCTGATACTGCTCCATCCATTTAACTTGTCCTTTTAGTTTCACTTTAATTAGAATTATTTTGTGAAATTATGTGAATATTTTGCTCCTAGTAAAATAGCTTCAACCATGCTTACCTCACTAGCAATTCCTTTGCCCGCTATGTCCATTGCAGTACCGTGATCAACAGATGTTCTTAAAATTGGCATCCCTCCTGTTATTGCAATAGTTCTTTCAAAGTCTAAAGTTTTAGTTGCGATATGCCCTTGATCATGGTAAAGAGATAAGACACTGTTAAAACGTCCTTGCAAGGCCATATGAAATACAGAATCTGCCCCAATTGGTCCAACTACATCATATCCTTCTTTCTGAAGTTCTTTTACAGCTGGACTTACTTCATTTACCTCTTCATCTCCAAATAATCCATTTTCACCACTATGTGGATTTAAACCAGCAACTGCCATAGTACCATCTTCAACTCCAAGTAACTTTAATACATCTTTGCACCTTTTAACGTAATCTATAATCCTTTCTTTAGTAACTAAATCACAGGATTCTCTTAAAGATACATGACGAGTCAAGAAGAAAACCCTCATTCCACGAACTTCAAACATCGTAAGTGGATCTTCTGTCTTGGTTAATTCTCCAAAGATCTCTGTGTGTCCAATAAAAGGAATATTGCCAGCTTTTAAGGATTCTTTATTGATTGGAGTAGTTGCAACTGCATCCACCTCTCCTGCATTAGCTAGTTCAATGCTTTTTTCAATATAATCATAAGCTGCCTTGCCACACATCCCACTTACCTGGCCAAGTTTAAATTCATCCATATTTATATTATCCAAATCAATTAAGTTTAATATACCCTTTTCAAAAATACCTTCACTGGGCTTACTAATAAGATTTACCTTAAGTTTAATATTGGTAAATTCCATAGCATCATCAATTACTTTCTTATCTCCTATTACTATACAGCGAGCTGCATTAAATACATCCTTATTATTAATCGATTTTACTACTATCTCGGGACCTATTCCTGCGGGATCGCCTAATGGGATAGCTATTAATGGTTTCATTTCTATCACCTTTTCTTTTAAATTTCGAATTTATCTAGGAAATCTTTAAATCTTCTTCTTGCTCCTTCAATTTTGTCCCGTTCCTGGGAGTCTAGGGCACGTTCAAACTCATGCAATTCCCGATCTATTCGCTGCCTATTAGTATTTAAAGCTTCCTCATAAAGTCTTTCACCCTTAAGAAGTAAAAGTTTGTTCTCTTCTCGCTCCCTAGGGGCAATCTTTAGATAGGATAACTCTTCGAAACGTTCCTTAATTTCTTCATCAGTCATATTTGTATGTCGACCTTTAATTACTTGCTTCTTAGTCTCTCCAGTTGACACAACTTTTACTATTACTTCAAGAATTGAATTCACATCATAAGTATAGGTTACATCTACTGACTCTTCTCCTTTTTTACCTTTTGGAACTTTAATTAGTAATTCACCTAAGGAAAGATTGTTTTTGGCAAATCTACTCTCTCCTTGTAAGACTTTTATGCGAATCTCCTTTTGCTTATCATAAGCAGTATAAAGTCTCTCGGTACGGCTTGCTGGAATAGTGGTGTTTCTTTCAATAATAGGACAAAAGTGTCCATCTTCAATCCAGTTTTCTCCTAGGTCCACAACAACTTCTGTACCTAAGGTAAATGGACAAACATCTGTAAGTATCACTTCACGTATACTTTTATTTCTTTCTTTCATAGCTGCTTGAATAGCCGCACCAAGTACTACTGTCTCATCTGGGTTAATTGATGTGTCTGGCAGAACTCCAAAAAGTTTACTTACAAACTTTCTAATGATTGGTTGCTTAGTAGCTCCTCCTATTAAAACCACCTTATCTATATCTCTTGTTCTAATATTTGCATCAGCAAGACTTCTTCTTACAGGAATTCTAATTCTTTCAAATAGCTCTTCGCAGAGTTCCTCATAAGTGTTAATGTTCATATTAAATCTAGCTTCAATACCTTCTATTTGGAAAGTCTTTTCTATATTTTTACTTTTTGATAATTCCAACTTACATAATTCCATTTGATTAGAAATATATTTTTTTGTTTTTTCTCCCAAAGAATCCTTATTAACTTGCTCATTATCTTTATAAAACTTCTGCTCTAACACGTCTGTAAAGTCTTCTCCACCTAAAAATTGTCTCCTGCAACTGCTCTAACTTCTATTATGGAATTGTATAATTCAAGGATAGAAACATCAAAGGTTCCTCCTCCTAAATCAAAAACCAAATACTTTTTATTAGACTTGTCCTGGTAAAGACCATAAGCAATTGCTGCTGCTGTGGGTTCACTAATAATTCTATCCACTTTTAGCCCTGCTAATTCACCGGCACGCTTTGTTGCTCTTCTTCTAATATCATTAAAATATGCCGGAACGCTTATTACAGCTTCAGTAATTGGTTCGTTTAAGTAAACTTCTGCATCTTCCTTGAGTGATCTAAGTACAAAAGATGATAACTCTTCAGCAGTAAATCTCTCATTTCCAAGTCGATACTTTCGCTTGCTTCCCATATCTCTTTTAAATACACTTGCACTAGTTCCTGGATATAAAAGTTCACGTTCCTTTGCTGTCTCTCCTACATAAACTTGTTCATTCTCATCTATACTAACAATTGAAGGTGTGACATACTTTCCTAAACGATTCGGAATTATTTTGGGCCCTTCATCGGTAAAATATGAAACCAAACTATTTGTTGTTCCTAAATCAATACCAATAATCATTTACTTCCTCCTAAACTTTACCCTTTGTACTTTCTTTTTGCATTATCTAAGCTTTTCATGTAAAACATTTCTCCAGGATCTTCCCTAATTATGAGTTCATAACACTCTATAGCTTTATCTAATTGACCTCTAAACTCATATAACATCCCATATAGCTCATATAATTCTACACATTTTTCATATCTACACCATCTACATGGATAAGAATTAAGACCCATCTCTAGATATTCAAAAGCCTTCTCTTCTTCTCCCATAGAAAAATAAATTGAGACTAGATCTACTAATTTGCTTGTACGACAACCTGGATATTCATAATACTTTTCTTCGCTTCCTTTTATTCTAATAATTGATTCTATAGCCTTTTTTGCAAGTTTATTGGCCTTTTTATTATATTTCTTTTTCTTATGCTCCGATAAGTTTTCACGAAAAATTTGCATACTCCAATAGATTTCTGCAGCTTTTCTATAATATTCTATACATTCCACATCATCAGGCTTTACTTTCTTTAATGCTGAATTCGTAACCCTAATGGCAGATGAATATCTTTTTGTATAAAGAAGAAATTTCGCCAGATTCATGGATTTATACATATCACCTTTATATGCTGCTAACATATAATGAATACGGGTCCTAATCAAATTGCCATTTAGAAAATAAACCTGAGCAAATTTATTATTAATCTGACTACTCGGAACATCCTTTATTTTTCCTAATATTTTTATCCACTTAATACTATTTTTTATATCTTTACAGTCTTGATATACGCAAATTAATCTATCTATATACATACTCATGTCAGGATAATGTTTATTAAGCATTTTATAATACTTTATTGCCTCTTCATAATTTTTAACTATATGATAAGCCTTAGCTAAATTTGCGTATGGTAATCTGAATTTTTCTATTGACACTTTTGATGTGGCCTTTTCTAAGTCCTTAATTGCCTTATCCATGTCCTTCATAAGTAGATTTGCATGTCCAGCATTGTTCAAAGCAGCCATATTATTATCATTTAATTCTAGTGCTTTGTAGTAATCAGATAATGCTTTTTCAAATTCATATGCGTCCGAATGAAGTAGACCTCTACTATTATAATAATAATCATGCTCGTAAAGCTCTAGCTGCTTGTCAGCATAAGGCAAGGCCTTTTTGTAATAATCAATATCTTCTAATTCATTTAGCTTATCCCGATATATATCAACTATGTTGTCATTCACATTATAATGTTCTGGATCTAACTCTCTAGTCTTTAAGAAATTTTCTAAGGCTTTATCTAAATCATTTAATTTATAATAAGAAGAAGCAATTTCATAGTATGCTCGTGAATCTTCAGGGTTTTTCTCTATTAGTGCCTTATATATATTAACTGCATTGCTATACCTTTCTAGTTTCCTTAAGATTTCTCCTTTTTCAAGCATATGATCATATACTTCTGCTTCTTTATTAATAGTTTCACTAATAATTTCATTGATAAGATCTAGTGCTTTGCCGTATTGTTTAAGTTCCTTATGCAAATATATCATCTCATAATAAACACTATCTGGACTCTCAATATCATTGTCTTCTGAGTCTAATTTTATTATTAAGCCCTTACATCTTTCTATGGCATTTACTAATTCTAATTCTTCTTCCGAATATTTTCTAATAAACTTTATATTAAGTAGTTCAAACTCATTACTTTCTAAGCCTGCTTCTTCTACCCTATCTATTACTTTCTTAACATCTTCTGACTGATTATATATAAAAAAAGATTTTATGGCAAAAAGGTAGGGTCTTATAAATCCTGGATAGATATCTATTGCAGTATAGTAATCATTAATCACTGCTTGATATCTTCCAATCTTATAATTAGCTTCTTGTCTAAAAAGATATGCAGGATAGTATTGATTGTTTTCCTCAATGATCCCATCACATATATCAATACATGTATCGTATTCCTTCTTTTTCATATATGATCTTGCAAGGCCTTCCATTATTCCATGCCTTTTAATTGCTCTCTTTTCCACTTCGAAACTCTTATTTAAATATTCTATTGCTTCATCATAAAGTCCTTCATGGTAGTAGCATTGTCCAACAGAAAAATAAGCATCGCTCAGTCTTGCATATCTTTTCTTTGACTCTTTACTATCATCTTTTTTTGTTGCTAGAATTTTTTCTACCCATAACTTTAGCTTGTTTATAGCCTGACCATATAAGCCTGCTGACGCATATACCCTTCCTTCTAAATTAATAAAATTATATTTTGATTTTATCTCTTCAGGCAATTCCTTTAATATAGCTATAGATTCTTCATTGCTATTGTTTTGATAGAAGTTTCAAGGCTCCTGTTATTTCTAATGCTTTTGTAAGCGAAAACAAAAGTCCTGCTTCAATTGGAAGTAGTAAAATATTTTTAAAAATTCTAACTGGTATCATAGCTATAAATGCATTACCTGTAACAGTGGAAATCCAAAAAGTATTAAGTATTAGATTCACCACAATCATATTTATAGTTGTGGCTATGAAGACACGGGATAATTTTAATGGTTTTTTGTAAAGAATCAAACCAAATATCAAACCCGAAATGGCTGCATTTATAGTAAAACCAGGATGAAATGGACCTGTTGGTTTTACTATGTAATTCAGAACATCCATTGCCGCAGCAAATATGCTTCCTACAAATGGACCAAATAAATAATATACAGTTCGCATAGGCAAGAAAGTAAAGCCTATCTTTAAGTGGTTCGAGACCACAATTGTAAATTGTCCTAGTACAACTGCCATTGCAGCTAACATGGCTGATAAAGTAATACATCTTACGTTCTTCAATTCTTTTGCTGAATCTTTAAATAATGCTTTAAATCTACTCATAAAAAATTACCTCCTTTGCAGACCTTTTACTACAATAAGAGATAATATAAAATAACTATGTAATTACCTACTGTAGCAGCGGGATGCAAGCCATATATCGCAATTCTTTCCTTTCGTCCGATTGACAACTCCCCGTTCAACCAGCACTTAACGCACATGACCCTACTCTGCTTATTCTTTTTTTGTTTTATTACTTAGACAGTATAGCATATGATTAATATATTTCAAGATAATTTATTTGTAAAGTCTTTTAAATTGATGGATAATTTTTGATTTTAAGAAAATACTATTCTATAGGAGGTGAAAACATGATAGTCAATTTAACACAAAAAGAAAGAGGTTTATTACAAGACCAAAAAAGTCATGAAGAAATGTGCATTAAGAAATATACAAATTACTCTGGATTAGCTAGTGATCCTGAACTTCGAAGTTTGTTTCAAAACCATGCTAATACCGAACGTTCCCACCTAGATTCCATTAATCAACTCCTAAATGGACAATTACCCAATACGGGTTCACAAAATAGTGGGCAAAGTCAAGCTAGCAGTCAAAGTAGTAATGCTACTAGTAAATCAGGAGAAAGTATGAGTGGATCTCTTGCTAACATGAGTCAGACACAGATGTCGGACAAGGATTTTTGCACTGATTTATTATCTACAGAAAAGTATGTTTCGGGCACATATGATACTGCAATTTTTGAGTTTAAAGACCCACAAATTCGCAGTGTCCTGAATCATATTCAAAAAGAAGAACAGCAACATGGCGAATCTATATTTAAGTACATGGAAAGCAAAGGTTATTATCAAGCACAATAAAACATTTCAAAGCATCATATAATTTAAACTACACAAAAAAGGAGATATCTTAAACAAAGAATATCTCCTTTTTATTTAAATTAATATAATTAATTTGTGTTCGCTTTCTTAAAACTTACATTAACGGGAATTGATACAACTTTACTAACTGGCTTCCACACTAAAGTCGCAATAAGGAAGTCTAAGGCACTATGAAGAAACGTCCCTACTCCAACTAACAATATAACGGATACGAAATAACCTTGTTCGTAATAAAGTTCAATAACTTCGCCATCTAAATAAAACAAACTTACTACAATAACTTCACTAACGGCATGAATAAAGCTAATAATGGAAACAAATAAAATTGTACTTACTTTATTCTTAAGGATATTCTTGTTCTTACTTAGTGCATAGGCACCTATTACTACAAAAATAATATGAGAAAATGCTCTTAATGCAACAACAAGTGGAAATCCTATAGTGAAACCTATGCCCGTCACTATAGCCACAAAAACTGCCACAGGTAATGATACAAACATTGCTATGTAAATTGGAACATGGCTAGCTAAGGTATAAGATGCTGGCTCTAGCAAAAATCTAGGTGCAATCATAGGTATTAAAATTCCAAGGGCACTTAAAAGCCCCGCTATTGTCATTGTTTTAACTTTGTGTTGTGAATTCATAATAAACCTTCCTTAATATTAAATAATATAATATATTATCAGGTGAAAAGATATCTTAATTCTTGCAAATGTTACTGTCTTGTCACCTGTATAGACATTGTATAATTCAATATCTCATTTGTCAATCTTTTTTTACTAAAACAACTGATTTAACTGGTAAATATTACTTATCCCAAGCAATTTAATCTTTGATTGTTTTATATTTTCCATATTTGATTTTGGTAGCACACATGTAGTAAAACCCATCTTTTGTGCTTCAGCAACTCTTTGTTCTGCCATGGTTACAGCTCTTACCTCTCCAGTTAATCCAACTTCTCCAAATGCTATGGTTTTATTCTCTAATTCTTTATTTTTATAACTTGAAAGCAGGGTTAAAACAACAGCTAAATCCAGAGCTGGTTCGGTAATTCTCATACCACCTGCAACGTTAATATAGGCATCTTTATCAGACATAGTAATTCCAAGTCTTTTTTCTAAAACTGCCATTAATAAATTCACCCTATTATAATCAGTACCTGCTGCTGTCCTTCTTGGCAAGTTGAAGTTTGTATGGCTAACTAAGGCTTGAACTTCAACTAATATAGGTCTTGTTCCTTCCAAAGAAGCAGTAACTACAGAACCCGGCTCTCCTTCAGGTTTTCCTGACAACATATATTCTGATGGATTATTCACCTCTATTAATCCATTTTCACGCATCTCAAAAACACCAATTTCATTTGTGGAACCAAACCTATTTTTTACGCCCCTAAGTATTCTATATGTTGCACTCTTATCTCCTTCAATATATAAAACCGTATCTACCATATGTTCAAGCATCTTAGGCCCTGCAACAGTACCTTCTTTTGTTACATGTCCTACTAAAAATATAGATACCCCTGTTGATTTTGCTAGTTTCATTAAACTAAGAGTTGTCTCTCTTACTTGACTTACGCTTCCTGGGGCATTGCCTATTTCATCCTTGTACATAGTTTGAACAGAATCAACTACAACTACATCCGGTTTGTCTTCCTGAATAATATCTAATATTATATCTAAATTCATTTCACATAATACTTTTAAGTCTCCATCTAAGGAACCTAATCTATTTCCACGCATCTTAATTTGACTCGGAGATTCTTCACCAGATATGTATAAAACTTTATATTTTTCTTTTGCTAATTTTTGTCCTAGCTGAAGTAGTAATGTGGATTTCCCAATACCAGGATCGCCTCCTACTAATACTAGTGAACCAATTACGATTCCACCACCTAATACCCTATCAAATTCTTGAATATTAGTTACTATCCTTTGGTCAGTTTTTGATTCAACTTGCGAAAGTAATACTGGACTTGGTCTGTTAAGAAAATCAGCTTTTGATAAAGACCCTTTGCTTACTTTAGGGGCATCAACTAGTGTATTCCATTCTTTACAGGCAGGGCACTGTCCAACCCATTTGCTTGTTTCATTTCCACATTCTTTACAATAAAAAACTGTTTTCTTTTTTGCCATTAGCTTCTTTTCCCTTTCTTTACTTAATTACAAAAAGGAACTATTGGGTAGAAAATTACTACCAAATAGTTCCCCTGATTACAAAGTCTATTTTAGTTTCTTTATTCTAATGTCAGACTTGCTTTCATTAGTAAACTCAACATTTAAAACTATCTTTCCACCTAAGTTGGTTTTTATTTTACCTATGTTAATGTCATTAATAAACACTTTATACTTTTTATCCGGTTCTAGTTCTAAAGTAACTTGTGTATCTTCATATCCTTGAACTCCGAAAGTAAGTTCTCTGTCTGAAAACTTAAAATTCTCAACTGCTGTTCCTGGAACAGATTCATATACAAATGAGCCATTACGCTCTAGCTTTGTAATTCCCCTGAAAGTCTTTACTTTATACATATCACCTTCATGCTCGAAATCTTCTACCTTTGATTTTTCCTCTAATTTATAGTTACCAAAGCTAATTGACCCATCTTCTTCCTTACGAATCAACTCATTAACTATAGACATTCTGTTGACCTCCTAGTTTTAAACACTTATTAACATCCTCTTCCTGTTAAATACATAAGTTACTTGATTTATATCTATTTTATAATTATCATAATACTATATATGTCTTAATAAGTCTAATTAATTCTTTATTTCTTTGCTTGTTCTTTTAGGTTAAGTTTTACCTCTTTATCCTCTAATGTGATCATTACTAAATCTCCATCTTTTATATTGTTTAGTAAGATTTCATCAGCTAACTTATCTTCTATAGTTGACTGGATAGCACGACGAAGTGGTCTAGCACCAAAGGTTTTATCATGCCCAATTTCTGCAAGATGATCTAAAACCTCATCTTCTGCTTCTAATTCAATCTTAAGATGATCTTTTGCTCTTCCAAAAATCTCTTTTAACATTATACCAACAATTTCTCTAATGTTTTCTTTTGATAATACGTGGAAAACTATTATTTCATCAATTCTGTTAATGAATTCAGGTCTAAATATACGTTTTACCTCTTCCATTACACTTTCCTTCATTGAATTGTAATCCTCTTTTTGATCCTCTGAAGATGCAAATCCTAATTTCTTAGGCTGAACAATGTTTTGTGCTCCTGCATTTGATGTCATAATTATTACAGCATTCTTAAAACTGACCTTTCTACCCTGGGAATCAGTAATATGTCCATCATCCAAAACCTGTAGTAAAATATTAAATACATCAGGATGAGCTTTTTCTATTTCATCAAAAAGTATTACTGAATAAGGATGCCTTCTTACTTGTTCACTTAATTGACCTCCTTCATCATATCCAACATATCCCGGAGGTGAACCTATTAATTTTGACACACTATGTTTTTCCATATATTCAGACATGTCTAGCCTAATCATGGAGTTTTCATCACCAAACATAGCTTCAGCTAGTGCTTTTGATAACTCCGTTTTACCAACTCCTGTTGGTCCTAAGAATAGGAAAGAACCTGTCGGTTTGTTAGGGTCTTTAAGCCCAACTCTTCCTCTTCTTATTGCTTTTGAAACTGCACTTACAGCTTCACCTTGGCCTATTACTCTTTCATGAAGTGTAGCTTCTAAATTACGAAGTCTTTCACTTTCTTCTTCTTCAAGCTTTCTAACCGGAATCTTTGTCCAACTAGAAACTATGTCCGCAATTTCTTCTTCACCAACAACTAGCTCATTGCTTTGTCTTTCTTTTTCTGCCTTAGTCTCTAATATATTGATCTCTGATTTAATTTCTTCTTCTTTATCTTTGATTTCTCCTGCCTTTTCATATGCCTCTTTTTTAATGGCAACTTCTTTCTCAAGGCTAAGTCTTTCCAATTCTTGTTCTAATTCTTTTATCTCTGGAGAAGCTTCATAGGCATTTAAACGCACTTTTGATGCTGCTTCATCCATTAAATCTATTGCTTTGTCAGGTAGGAATCTATCACTTACATATCTAGCAGATAACCTAACTGCTGCTTCTAATGCCTTATCAGTAATAGTAACCTGATGGTGAGATTCATAAGTATCCCTAAGACCTTTTAGAATTTGTATAGATTCATCTTCACTTGGTTCATCAATTACAACTGGTTGGAAGCGTCGTTCTAATGCAGTATCTTTTTCTATATACTTTCTATACTCTTCTATAGTTGTTGCTCCAATAATTTGTATCTCTCCTCTAGCTAAAGAAGGTTTTAAGATATTAGAAGCATCAATAGCTCCCTCTGCACCGCCAGCACCTATTATAGTGTGGATTTCATCGATGAATAATAAAACATCACCCGCTGCCATAACTTCACTTATAACTTTTTTAATTCTTTCTTCAAATTCTCCACGATACTTAGAACCTGCTACCATCCCCGATAAGTCGAGAGTAACAACCCTCTTATCTATAATTATCTCCGGAATATTACCTTCATTTATCTTATTAGCAAGACCCTCAGCTATAGCTGTCTTTCCAACACCTGGCTCACCAATTAAAACCGGATTATTCTTTGTTCTTCTACTTAATATTTGAATTACTCTTTGAATTTCAGAATCTCTTCCAATAACAGGATCTAGTTTGCCTTCCTTTGCGTACTCTGTTAAATCCCTACTGTATTGATCAAGAGTGGGTGTATTACTTTTACTTTTCCCTTTTCCTTTATTCTTATTTGCTATAAAATCATTCTTAGCTGTTTGAACATCTCCACCTATAGCTGTAAGTATCTCGATATATAATTTTTGAATATTAATACTTAGTGTATTTAGAAGCCTAACAGCAATACAGTCAGTTTCCTTTAACAAAGCTATGAGTATATGCTCAGTTCCTACTGTTGCTGATTTGAGTCTCATTGCTTCCCTAAGGCTATTATCCAAAATTCTTTTAGTTCTTGGCGTAAAACCACTTTCTCCAGTCGCTTCTATTGTGTTATTAGGAACAATTAGCTGCTTTACTAGTTCAATTATATTATTTTTATCTACTCCGTTTTTTTCAAGAACAGCTTTTGCTACTCCCTCTGCTCCTAGTAATCCAATTAACAAATGCTCAGTTCCTACATAATTATGAGAGAGTTTATCTGCAATTTCTTGCGCATAATTTACTGCATCTCTTGCACTTTCTGTGAATTTATTGTTCATTTTATTAACCTTCCTTTCCTTTTTTAAAGTAACTCTGGTAAATTCTCGCGAATATAACTTGCTCTATATTTATCTCTTTGGGATGAGTCAAACTCTTCCTTGGCATTACTTTGTAAATTACCAGGCTGGCTTTCAACCATTAATCCATAAATATCACAAGATTTTTCTACTTTTATCAGATTAGTATCTATTCCAAGTTTTAACTGTGATAATAATGTTAGCGTGTCATCTGCGGATAACTGCCTAGCATATTTCAAAACTCCATAAGAACGATATATTTGATCTTGTATCTCATGATAGTTATTCTTTATCATATATTCCCTTTGATTTCTTTCTTGAGTTACCACTTGCTCTACTATTTTATTTAAACTTGCTATTATCTCTTCCTCTGTTCTACCTAAAGTCTTTTGATTTGATATTTGATAAAGATTTCCTATTGTCCTTGTTCCTTCGCCATATGTTCCACGAAGTGTAATTCCAAACTTGCTAAGCTCTTCTGCTAGTTTGCCAATCCTTTTAGATATTGAAAGTGCTGGTAAAAAAAGCATATATGAAGCCCTTAGTCCTGTACCTATATTAGTTGGACAACATGTAAGATAACCATACTTTTCATGAAAGGCATAGTTAAGATATTCGCTCATAATATCATCAGTCAAATTTGCAGTAATATAAGCCTCATCTATGTTCATTCCATTGGTGATTGTTTGTATTCTTAAATGGTCTTCTTCATTCACCATAACACTTATCTTTTCATCTTCAGATAGAAGCAAGCCTGAACTTTGTTTCTTATTAGCTAACTCTGGACTTATAACATGCCTCTCTATCATAGCTTCCTTATCTATATCACTAAGGCTATTTATAGTATAACCATTAATTTTTTTTGATAACTTACTTTCTAAAATTGCCATTCCTTTATTAACTTCTTCTACGACACTTGATGCTTGTTCATTAGAAAGTTTTGATGAGAAAGGATAATTTTTTAAGTTTCTTGCCAAACGAATACGACTTGAAATAACAACATCCTTATTGTTTCCACTATCATCATACCATTTCATTATTCTTTCTCTTCTCCTTCCTCTTTTCTTAAGTCCCTAATATTATCTCTTAATCGTGCTGCATCTTCGTATCTCTCATCTTTGATTGCCTGATTTAACTCAGCTTGCAATTTGTCTACTTCTGACATGTCTTCTTTGCCATCTTTGAAAACTATATCTGCTACATAATTCTTTGGCTTCTTGCCTATATGCCTATCAGATCCATGTATTCTCTTCAAACTATCATCAAGTAAATCTCCATAGTTATTAAAACACTCACTGCAACCAAACTTACCTTTTTGAATAAAATCATAATATGTCATTCCACAATTATCACATCTTACTTCATTAGCTGGGTGCTGTTTTGTATCAACATAATTATTAGTAGCACCAAGCATTGTAGATAAAAGATTACCTAACGATAATTCTGGTCCAAAAAAAGGTGAATGTATATTAGAAGTAATGATACCTGCCTTAGATACACAATTCGCACATAGATGTTGTCTTTCCCTGTGTCCATTAACTGTTTCTGTAATATATACAGTTGCTTCATTCTTCTTGCAATTCTCACATAACATAGATTATCCCTTCTTTCTATTATCATTCTTCTAGCTTCTTAAAATCACCAAAAATTTTCTCTACCAACTTGTGTACTTCATCTAAAGAAACACCTTTACATGCCGCCTTTGCTAGCAACATACGCATGTCATCAAAAAGTTCATCTAAAGCCTCATGCTTATCAGGACTTACTGATATAATTGTGCCCCTTCTTCTATCAACCTTTAAATATCCTTCTTGTTTAAGGATTGTGTAAGCTTTATTCACTGTATGCATATTAATACCAATGTTGTCAGCCATTTGCCTTACAGAAGGTAGATTGTCTCCATCTCTAATCTTGTCATTCGCTATTCCAAAAATGATTTGATTACATAGTTGAATATAATATGCCTCATCACTGTTAAAATCGATTCTTATAATCAAATCATCACCTCCTAGTCCGTTCTATAAGTTGTATCTGTTCTATTATTAGTATAACAGCCGAATATCTTTATGTCAACAAAAAAAAGCCTAGAAATGTAAGCGGGTAACATTTCTTTGTATACCCGATTACATCCTAGACAATTATTTTATTAATAAAATAAATAAAATTAGCTAAGCTTACCTATATCCGTTCTCATATATTTATCTTTAAAATCAACCCATTCGGTTGCTTCATAAGCTTTCCTATGAGCTTCTTCTATATCTTTTCCTAATGCTGTAATACCTAGTACTCTTCCACCATTTGTTACTACGCTACCTTGTTTTTCCTTAGTGCCTGCGTGAAAGACAAAGTAATCTTCTTCATCCTCAAACTTATATAGGCCCGAAATATTATAACCAGTTTCATATTCTGATGGGTAACCTCCCGATGCTAACACTACACAAACGGCCGCATTATCTTCGAATTCAAGTTCCACACTTGATAAAGCCCCCGAAAGACAAGCTTGAATAACATCAATAATATCATTTTTCATTCTTGGAAGCACTACCTGAGCTTCTGGATCACCAAACCTAGCATTATATTCTATAACCTTTGGGCCATCGTTTGTTAATATAAGTCCAAAGAAAATAATTCCAGTAAATGGTCTTTCTTCAGCTTTCATAGCATCTAATGTAGGTTGATATATATTTTTTTGGCAATATTCATCAATTTCTTTTGTATAGAAAGGACTTGGAGAAAATGTTCCCATTCCTCCAGTATTTAATCCCTTATCACCATCATAAATGCGTTTATGATCTTGAGCACTTGTCATAGTCTTAACTGTTTCTCCATCACAAAATGCTAAAACAGAAACTTCTCTTCCTTCTAAAAACTCTTCAACAACAAGTGTTTCCCCAGCACTACCAAATTTCTTGTCTAACATAATTGTTTTTATGCCGTCTAAAGCCTCTTCCTTGTTTTCACAGATAAGGACCCCTTTTCCTAGACATAATCCATCTGCCTTTAAAACTATAGGAAAATTGCATGATTCCATATAAGCTTGTGCTTCATAGGGGTTAGTGAAAACCTCATATTCTGCAGTAGGTATATTATATTTTCTCATTAAATTCTTGGAAAATAATTTTGAGCCTTCTAAAATAGCTGCATTTTCCCTAGGCCCAAATACAAAAAGTCCTCTTTCTTCAAAAACGTCCACTATCCCATTTACTAGGGGGTCATCTGGACCAATTATGGTTAAATCGATTCCCTCATTTATTGCTAAGTCTGCTAGTCTATCAAAATTGTTGGCCTCAATAGGAAGACATTGAGCAATTTCTGAAATTCCTGCATTTCCAGGTGCACAATATATCTTTCTTACATAAGTGCTCTTAAACACCGCCTTAGCAATAGCATGTTCTCTCCCTCCAGAACCTACGATTAAAACCTTCATTATTCTCTCCTTTTATGTTTTTATATGAACTTTATTATCTATTGTGACTATCATATTGTTTGAAATTAAATCAATTGTTTTAGGCAGTATTATCCATTCTGCTTTTTCCATTACACGTTTTTGTAAACTTTCTGCTGTATCATTAACTTCTACCCCTACAGACTTTTGCATTATAATTGGACCAGTATCAGTCCCTTCATCTACAAAATGAACTGTAGCTCCTGTAAGTTTACAACCTCTTTTTAATACTTCCTCATGTACCTTTAGGCCATAATACCCTTTGCCAGAAAAAGCTGGGATTAATGAAGGGTGAACATTTATTATTTTATTGCTATATTTCTTAATAATAAGCTCAGGAACAATTGATAAATATCCGGCAAGAACTATTAAATCTATCTTGTACTCTTCTAAAATATCAAGCTGTGCATTAATATAATCTATTCTATCATCAAAGTCTTTCTTTGATATTACTTTTGTTTTTATATTATGTTTTTTTGCTCTTTCTAAAGCATAAATATCTGCTTTATTGCTTATTACAAGAGCTATTTTAGCCTTACTTATAGAGCCATCTTCGATATTATCTATAATTGCTTGTAAATTTGTACCTCCTCCTGATACAAATACGGCTATGTTTAACATAAAGTTACACCCTTTTCTCCTGAAACAACTTCACCAATTGCATAAGCCTTTTCTCCTGATGCCTTTATTGCTGCTAATGTTTTATCTACATCCAAAGAATCTACAACTAACATCATTCCTATACCCATGTTAAATGTATTATACATCGCTTCACTTGATATTTCACCATCAGTAGATAACATCTTAAAGATTGGTTGAATCTCATAACTAGCTTTATTAACCTTAGCATGCATATTTTCAGGTAACATTCTAGGTATATTCTCAAAGAAACCTCCTCCAGTAATATGGCTACAAGCTTTGATTTTAATTCCAGATTCTTTTATGGATTTTAGGGAATTAACATAAATCTTAGTAGGAGCAAGAAGGGCCTCTCCTAGAGTCTCTCCAAGTGAATCAAAATATTCATTAAGAGCTTCTTCCTTAATATTGAAAACTTTTCTAACAAGAGAATACCCATTACTGTGAATTCCAGAAGATGAGATACCTATAATCACATCTTTTTCCTTCACACTTTTTCCATCTATTATATCCTTTTCATCTACTATACCTACAGCAAAACCTGCAAGGTCATATTCATCTATTTTGTAGAAGCCTGGCATCTCAGCAGTTTCTCCTCCTATAAGAGAAGCCCCTGATTGCTTACATCCTTCTGCAATACCACTTACTATAGTAGCTATTCTTTCTGGAACATTCTTGCCACAAGCAATATAATCTAAAAAGAATAAAGGTTCTGCCCCTGCACAAATAATATCATTTACACACATGGCCACACAATCAATACCTATTGTATCATGTTTGTCTAATAAAAAAGCTATTTTTAGTTTTGTACCAACTCCATCAGTACCTGAGATTAGCGTAGGACTTTCCATGTCTTTATAATTCTTAAGGGAAAAAGCTCCTGAAAATCCACCAACATTAGTTAGAACTTCTCTTCTCATAGTTTCTTTAATATGATTTTTCATTAATTGAACTGATTTATAACCAGCCTCAATATCTACTCCTGCATTTTTATAATCCATTTTTAATTATCCATACCTTTCAAGTATTCCTCATACCCAAGTTCTTGTAGTTTGTTATCTTTATCATTTACATTTTCTTTTTGCTTTGCTGCATATTCTTTAATCTTGTCTAGTAATTCTGGCTTAGAAGTAGCCAAGATTTTTGCAGCTAATAATCCAGCGTTTTTAGCACCATTAATTGATACTGTTGCAACAGGTACTCCTGATGGCATCTGTACTATGGAATATAATGAATCTATTCCTCCAAGTGACTTTGTCATAATCGGTACACCTATTACTGGCATTGAAAATAATGCTGCAGTCATTCCTGGCAAATGAGCCGCCCCTCCTGCACCCGCTATTATTACCTTGTATCCCTTATCCTCAGCCGAACTAGCATAATCAAAAAACTTATTTGGCATACGGTGAGCAGATATTACTGTCATATCATATTCTATTCCTAATTCCTCTAATACTTTTGCTGCCTCCGCCATTATGTGAAGGTCTGAATCACTCCCCATTACAATACCAACTTTACTAACATCTTTGCTCGCTGTCATTGTAGATCCTCCTTTTTATTAGTAATTAGTTTTAGTTTTTAAAAGCTTCATTTAGCTTTAAAGTCCCATCTAATACAAACCTGCCATCATCAATTATTTGAACTTTACTACCATCTTTATTATATACTGATATCTCATAGATTTCATTGTAAGGAATCGTAATATCAGTGTGGCAATTAAAGTACGCCTTATCAATCTCAGTCTTTCTTAAAATTGATATCTCATTATCTTTTGCAACAATTTCCTTGCCATCTGGATTATATGTCTTTAGTTCTTCACTCATTTTATAGCATGTATCACCTACGGCAAAATGAGGTCCTGTTTTTTCCGCAATTAGTATTGGAAGTTTATCTTGGATATTATATTTTTGTCCCATAACATAAGCTGTTGTGTTTGTACCAATTGCAAACTCACCTATAGGAAGTGTTTCATGATTATACATAATGTTTTCTTTTATGTATCTTTTGTTATCTTCTTTATTATCAAAATTATTGCAATTATAATCTATGATTTTTCCATCTTTGAATTCTATCATTAAATCCTTATACTCTAATTCGTTTAAATAAACTTTAGATACACTTAGTATACCATCTGTACCCCTTAATTGTGGAGATGTAAACACTTCACCTACTGGAATATTAACATCTGCTGTACAATTTTCAAACCTAGATTCTTTTTGAGGTTTACTTAATGGTGCAAGCATAACCTTTAAATCTGTTTTATTATTATCCTTACCTACAATCCTAACATAATCCCCTACATCAAGTACATCTATTATCCTTTGTTGTATATCTTGATAGGTTTTATTGTCAAGAGTATTCACCTTAACTGTTTCATTAAAGATTTCTTCAAAACCTTCTCCTATTTCTGGTATTGGATAGGCTATAATAGTAAAGCTTGTCTCATCACCCTTTATATACTTGTTAGTTATTAAGCCTGCATCTAGGCTATATTTTACAGAAAGTTTTTCTTGCTTTTGACTTAGATAAAAGGCTTCTTCTTTATTCTTAGGAATAAAGTTTTTCTCGCCAAATACTTCTATTACTGCTGGCCCTGCATAAACTTCTGCTAGATTTCTATACTTTTCATATGCCATTTCTAATCCTTGAAGTTTATTAGCTTTAAAAATTTTATTCAAATATAATCCTTCATCAAACCTATGATCATAGTCATACTGCCTATTAGCTCCAAGTGAATGATAGCCTATCTTTAAGTGTTGTCTTTTGTTAATATTGTGAACTGCTGCCCTATATATAACTGGCTTAAGTCCAATTTCTGAAAAATACTGTATTGCGTATTTTACCATTCTCTCAAAGCCAATATTATAACGTATATTTACAGTTTCTTTTTTATCTAAATTCATATTAGCAAGATCAAAGCCCCTTTGATATCCATCAACATATGTAAAGGCCATAGCCTTGACTTCTTTTTCTGAAAGTTGATTTAAATAACTGGCAATTCCTATTTCATTAGTTCCGATATATTCACCAAACTGATATAAATATCTTAGGTCATTTAAATCCCAATTCATAATAATATCTGATGCAAAAGATAGTTCTGGATCTAGACCTTCTCTAACCCTATAGTCCATCATGTAGTGACTATTGTCATTAATAAAATCACGAATTGCATGCTTAGAAGATTTATAAGCCAAATCATCCCTTGTTTCAAAACAATTATATACTTCTAAAAACAATTCAAAATATAAAGTAGTGTGGAACTTTCTACCTTCAAATGCACTTGCAATAAGCCCTCTTAATTCTGCATGTAAAAACGTAAAGAGCTTTCCAAGTTTCTTTCCAAATAAACTTACAGAAAAACTAGGATTGCCATAACTTTCTTTATAATTCTCTTCTAATATATCTTCATATAATTTATGATTTAACTCTTTTAACTCTTCTAAAGATAAATTCTTTAGTTTATCTTCAGCAACTAAAGATGTTAGTTTATCAATAAGCATGAGAAAAGAAGCCATCTTTGTAAAATAGTCTCTATATGGCTCTCTTACATTTTTTTCTTGAAGAATTAATTCAATTCTTTCTACTGCTAAGATATATCTATCTTCAATTATTTCATTTTCTTTTTTAAAAAGTTCTAAATATTTCATAAAGTAATACCTCTATTGTCTTTTGATATTTCCATTAGCTATATTCTTTTCTAGTATTTCCTCTACATATTCCCACAATACTTTTGAGCCATCTGCAGTAAATTCATTTCTTTTTACTATTTGTGAAGCTTCCACCTCGTGCTCTCTCCATGACTTGCCACCTGAAACATCGTTAAGTATGGCTGGCTGAACCTTGTCTAGAGCGTTTGCAAACTTTGCCTCAGCTGTCTTACCCTCTTCAAATTCATCCCATAAGACTCTCATCTTGCTAGCTTGATCTTCTGGTAAAATATTAAAAATTCTTTCTGCCGCCAAAAGTTCTTTTTGCTTTTTTTCTTTATTGGCCTCTGCATCATAGGCGTATGTATCTCCTGCATCTATTTCAATTATATCATGTATCAAAACCATCTTCATAGTTTTTAATACATCAATGTCTTCGTTAGCATATTCCTCTAATAAAAAACACATCATGGCCAAATGCCAAGAATGGTCCGTATCACTTTCTTTTCTTGAACCATCTGCTATAAAGTTTTGTCTTATGATGCTTTTTAACTTATCAACTTCCAATATAAAATCCATTTGCTTTTTAAATCGTTCTTTTTGATGGTCATTTAGTGATAACATAAATACTCCTTACTTGGTTTATAAGATTATTCCTACTATATATATAATAAACAAGCCCACAAACATAATTCCATTCAATATAATTCCTATTACTGGTCCATGATAGTATACATCTTTTTCTTTATAGCCTTGATAAGCAAGAATAAATCCGACAATGGAAAAAACTAATATTAATGTTCCTATAATGCCTAAAAACACTCCTCCATCGCCAGCTGATATGGCTGATAAATAAAATGAAACCAATAATAAAATTATAGAAATTATGCCGATAATAAGGGCTATAGCACCTTTTACTGAGTGTTTCTTATCTGAAAATCTTAATTTCCTTTTTCTTGCCATATTGGCACCTCAATCAAAATCTTTTTCGAATCGAATTAGCAAGTTTGAATATAAAGTAACCAAAAATGCCACCTAAAGTATTCAAAAACAAATCATCTACATCAAAGATTCCAACCTTAGAAATAAGTTGCAATAATTCAACTGTAAGACTAAATAAAAACGTGATTATTGTAACATTTAAAAACTTTCTATTGTTCTCACTGATAATAGGCAACATAAAAGCAAATGGAACAAATGCGGCTATATTTCCAAATATATTGATAATAAAACTTTCTAATCCCATTGCTTCTCTATAAGTAATAAATCTTTTTAATTCCTTAAATAACACTAAATTATACCTGTATTCAATATGTGTAGCTATCCTACCATATCGCTCACTAAAAAAAAGGAAATATGTTAGAACTACAATATATAAAAGAAATATAATTTTAAAGATAATTTTAATTAATCTTTTATGTTTTGTCTTCAATAGACTGCTCCTAGCTAATTCCTACTCCAAACAATTATAAATCAAATACCTAGACTCGTAAAGAGCTTTTTAGAAGTTTTAGGTGTGTATAGCACCTATTCCCATTTCTAGAGCTACTTCACCTATAACTTCACTAGTAGTTGGGTGTGGAAAAATAGTTTCATCAATTTGGCTTAAACTTAAACCATTTGCAATTATTGTTGTTAAGGTGCTAACTAATGCAGATGCATCAGGCCCTACTATTGCTCCACCAATAATTTTTCCTGTCTTATTGTTTTTAATTAATTTAGCAAAGCCTCTTGCTTCATTCATAGCTAGTGCCTTTCCATTACTTGTGAATGGAATTTTGCTAACTGTGATATCTATACCTTCTGCCTTTGCCTCATCTTCACCTATACCAACCGTTGCGATTTCTGGAGAAGTAAATATCACATTGGGAACTGCAGTATAGTCCATCTTTCTATCTTTATTTAGAACATTGTCTACAGCAGCAATTCCTTGATGTGAAGCTACATGGGCTAGTTGTATTATATCCGTTACATCGCCAATAGCATAAATATGCGGAGTACTTGTTTGCATTGTGTCGTCCACTTTAATACTTTTTCCATTTTCATTTAGTAAAACTCCACTAACTTCAATGTTTAGTTCTTCAATATTAGGCTCCCTACCTATTGCAACTAATACCTTATCACTTACTAATTCATGTTCACCTTTTTTATTCTCATAAGTAATTATTGCTTTTTTATCTTGGGATTCTTGTATTTTAGTAACTTTAGAACTTGTATGAATTTTGATTTTTTCTCTTTTTGCAGTCCTTTGAATTTCTCTAGAAACATCTTTGTCTACCATAGTTAAAGTTCTATCCATGAATTCGATAACGTTTACATCCACACCAAAGTTTTTATAAATAAAAGCAAATTCCATACCTATTACTCCACCACCTATAATAGTTATGGATTCTGGTAAATCAGTTAATGATAATGCACTTGTACTATCTAAAACAAAGGGCAAGTCTATTCCTTCTATATTTACTTTAGATATCTTAGAACCTGTGGCTATAATAATATCTTTTGCTTTTATCTTGTAATTACTTGCCCCCTCAACCTTTATAGTATTCTCATTAATAAAAGAAGCTTGGCCATAAATTACTTTGATTTTGTTTTTCTTCATTAGAAACTCAATTCCAGAAACAAGCCTTTGGGTTATGCCGTCTTTTCTTTTTATTACATCTTCCATATTTGTGGAAATATCACCATCTATTTGTATACCAAACACTTTAGCATTCTTCACCATTTGACTTGCCTTGGATGATTCTACTAACGTTTTTGTAGGTATACAACCTATGTTAAGACAGGTTCCTCCTAGTTTTGATCTTTCTACTAATGTTACATCTAGACCATTCTTTGCAGCATAAATGGCAGCTACATATCCTCCTGGACCTGCTCCAATTATAAGTAAATTAGTAGTTAATTCTTTTATCATTCTTAGTCTCCTTTTGAAGGTTGATTATCCTATTCAATACTAACTTATCCAAAAAAAGGGGCCTATAGATAGGCCTCTTTTTGTATTCTATTACTCAACTTTAACACCTGATAAAACCAATTTTACACCATTTTCAAGTGTATCACCTACTGGACATCTTGATTCACCCTCTACTTGTAAACCATCAGGAAGATTCTTAACAGTTGCTTTAAATGTTTGTAACATGGTTTTGTCTCCTTCTCTAATAAGTTTTGGTACAGTATCAAATTTCAATTATATTCTAACATATGCATGCTTTCCTAGCAATAAGATAATCCTTATTGTTGTCGTAATTCTATTCCTAATTTGCTTAATCCCTTTAGTATCTTTTCCATTAGTGTATTGACTTCTTCATCTTTTAAGGTCTTATCTTTGTCACGGAATACTATGGAGTATGCCATTGATTTAAAACCTTCTTCTATTTGCTCGCCTTCATAAACATCAAACAAATGATAGCTTTCTAAGAGTCTTCCACCTTTTTTTTGGATTACTTCCTCTACATCACCAGCTAAAATATCCTTCTTCATAGTCATACTAATATCTCTCGAAATTGCAGGATATCTTGCTATTCCTTCATATTTAACATCAAAATTTGCATATGGAATGATTTCTGGCATATCAAGTACAGCCACATAAGTTCTTGTGCCTATTTCATACTTATCAGCTACTTCTGGGTGAACTTCTCCTAAATATCCAATCACTTTACCATCATATACCATTTCTGCTTTTCTGCCTGGATGTAAGAAAGGTTTATCTGTATTAGGATTATAACTTATCTTTTTCTTTAATCCTATTTTCTCAATAAATACTTCTACTATTCCTTTTAGGTCATAAAAGTTTCCTTCGCCATACATTCCAAGAGTAAATTGTTTTCTTTCATCTGGTAGTTCTTTTAACGGTAATTCTTTTGGAATATATATATTAGAAATTTCATATAAGCCAACATTTTTATTTCTGTGATTATAATTCCTAGATAAGGAAGTTAACATTCCATTTAAAGGAATAGTTTTCATAATACTAAAGTCTTCCCCTAAAGGATTGGATATTACTATTGCTTTTCTAAGCTCACTTTCCTCTGGAATTAATAACTTATCAAATACTTTTGGACTTTCAAATGAATAATTCATTGATTCACTAAAGCCTGACTGTTCCGCTACATTTCTAGCTATATTTTCAATTTGTAAACTAAAAGGTAGGTGACCAGTTGTTGCACTTCCCCCAGGTAAGGTTGAAGGTATAATATCATATCCATAGAATCTTGCTACTTCCTCGTCAAGGTCTGCTTGAGATTCAACATCTTGTCTCCAAGAAGGTACAATAACTTCTCCTGTGTTTTCATCATATTCAAGGTCAATTCTTTTTAGGTATTCAATCATAGTTTCTTTTGAAATGTCTGTACCTAAAATATGATTTGTTTTATCTGGATCAAATGCAACTCTACTTTCTTTTCTTACATTAGGATAAGCATCTACAACTCCTGCTACTACATCTCCTGCCCCTAATTCTTCAATTAACTGGCAAGCACGATTAATTGCTTTCATTGCAGTGTTTGGATCTAAGCCTTTTTCAAACTTAGCCGCTGCTTCTGTTCTAAGTCCTAATTTCTTACCTGATAGCCTAATATTAGTACCATCAAAGCAAGCAGCTTCTAATAAAAGTGTACTCATATCATCTGTTATCTTAGTATTTTCTCCACCCATGATACCAGCAATACCGATTGGGGCTTTATCATCACATATCATAAGTATGGAAGAATCTATATCTCTTATTTGTTCATCTAAGGTTTGAAACTTCTCTGTATCTTCTCCCCTACGAACAATAATCTTATTTCCTTCTATAGTGTCTAAATCATAAGCATGCATTGGTTGACCATACTCTTCCATAACATAATTAGTTATATCAACAATATTATTTATTGGTCTAATTCCACAAGCTGCAAGTCTTCTTTGCATCCATAAAGGTGATGGCTCAATTTTAATGTTTTTAACTACTCTAGCAACAAAACGACTACAAAGGTCGGAGTCCTTAATTTCTACTGAAATATAATTTGAGGCATCATCATTTCCCTGATTACTAGTTTCTTTTATCTCTGGCAAATGAAAATCCTTCTTGAATGTAGCTGCAACTTCCCTTGCAACACCAATAACACTAAAGCAATCTACTCGATTGGATGTAACTTCGTATTCAAAAACAACATCATCTAAACCTAGCACCTCTATAGCACTAGATCCAATTTCCATGTCATCATAGGCTGGATTATCACTAAAAATATAGATTCCATCCTCTGGAGCATCTGGGTACATGTTACTATCAGTTCCTAACTCTTCAATAGAACACATCATTCCAAATGATTCTACTCCACGTAACTTTCCTTTTTTGATTTTTATCCCACCTGCTGTTAGCTTTCCGTCATGTCCACCTGCAACACGTCCTCCTACTAAAACAACCGGTACAATATCACCTTCACTTATATTATTAGCACCTGTAACTATTTGTACAGTTTCGCCTTCCTTAGTAGTTTGAACTTGACATACAACTAATTTATCAGCATCAGGATGCTTCTCAATTTTTAAAATTTTAGCTACTATTATTTTATCTAAATCTTCATCAAGCTTTTTATAACTTTCAACCTTGGTCCCACTAAGAGTCATTGCGTCAACATACTCTTGCAAAGACACATCAAGGTCTGGTACATATGCCTTTATCCATGATAAGGGTGTATTCATTATTTAAACCTCCTATTAAAACTGTTCTAAGAAACGAATATCATTTTCATACAATAATCTCATATCATCAATTTCATATTTTAGTAAAGCTATACGTTCTAATCCAACACCAAATGCAAATCCTGAATATATATCTGGATCAATTCCACTCATCTTAAGAACCTTTGGGTGGACTGTACCACAACCTAGTATTTCAATCCAGCCAGTGTTTTGGCAGAAACGACATCCCTTTCCTCTACATTTAAAACAGGTTACATCCACTTCTGCACTTGGCTCTGTAAATGGAAAATGATGAGGTCGAAATTTTGTTTTTGTATCTTCTCCAAATAATTTCTTAGCAAACTCATTTAGCGTCCCTTTTAAGTCTGCAAAGGTAATGTCTTTATCAACAATCATTCCTTCGATTTGATTAAATACCGGTGAATGAGTTCCGTCAACTTGGTCAGATCTAAACACTCTACCTGGTGCTATCATACGGATAGGAAGTTCTCCTTTTTCCATAACACGAACTTGAACAGGAGAAGTTTGCGTTCTAAGTAAAATATCATTATTAATATAAAATGTGTCCTGCTCATCTTTGGCTGGATGATTTGCAGGAATATTTAAGGCCTCAAAGTTATAATAGTCATATTCTATTTCCGGACCTTCTACAATCTCATATCCCATTCCAATAAATATATCCTCTACCTCTTGTAAGGCTATTGTATTTGGATGCCTATGACCAGTCTTTGGTTTTTTTCCTGGAAGTGTTACGTCAATCGTTTCCTTTTCCATTTGTGCTTGACGCTTTTGTTTTTCTATTTCCTTAGTTTTTTCTTGTAGTTTTTCTTCAATAGAAGTTCTTGCTTCATTTACCATTTGTCCAACTACAGGACGGTCTTCTTTTGGCACGTCTTTCATGGATTTCAAAATGCTAGTTAACTCACCTTTTTTTCCAAGAAATTTTACTCTAATATTGTTTAGTTCATCTAGTTTATTAGAATCTTGAACTTGCTCTAATGCGGCACTAACAATAGTCTTTAGCTTGTCTTTCATAAATTTCTCCTTTCATTTTTAAACATAAAAAAAGCCCCTTAATTATAAAGGGACGGAATTTTTTTACCGCGGTACCACCCTAATTCTCAATAAGATATTAATATATCTTCTGAGCACTTAAAGTTCTGTGTAACGTACAGCTTACGGCATCTCCTACTGAAATTCAGAGATGCAGCTCCAGTGTGAATGTTAATAATTATTTGAACTTAAGGAAGCTTACAGCCATGACTTCCTCTCTCTGCTAGAAAACAATTATCTATCTTGTAAACAAATGCTTAAATTTGATTACAAGCACCTTCCTTGCTTTTTACTTATGTCTAATTTTAGCATATTAAAGTTTCTTGTCAAGAAAAATGATTAAAGAATTACTATCTTGATTTATAAGCCTAAATTGAATATGATGTCTTTAATAAGATTTTAAATATAATATCTAATTAATACATATAATACTATAATCTCAGAAAGGTGTTTTTACTATGACTATTAAAATAATCTTCCATACAATTGTAAACTTTTTTAGAAAGTCAAGAGAAGATCATGTGGCTGCTTATGCTGGTCAAGCCACATTATTTATTTTAATTTCATTTTTTCCTTTCCTTATGTTTCTCTTGACATTAATTAGATATCTTCCAATTACAGAAAGTAATATAATGATTATTATCGATTATATGTTTCCTAATAACATAAGTCCTATGTTTATAAGGGTTATTGCTGAAGCATATGATAAGGGCTCTGCTACAATAATGTCCATTACTGCAGTCACCGCCTTATGGTCTGCATCTAGAGGTTTTATTGCTCTTGCAAGAGGTCTAAATTGTGTATATGGTATTAAAGAAACAAGAGGTTATCTTAAAACTAGAATTGCATCCGCTTTATATACTTTGGTTTTTGCTCTCATACTAGTTATAACTCTTGTGTTTCTTGTCTTTGGTAATCGCCTATATGTTTGGTTAGGAAGCGTTTTCCCAGTTATAAAAGATACTGCCTTGATTATAATTAGCTTAAGAGCTATTGTAGGACTGGCAATTTTAATCATCTTCTTTATAATACTTTTTCTCGCTATTCCAAATAGAAAAAGCAAACTTACGGATGAACTTCCTGGAGCAATAGTAGCTGCTGGAGGTTGGATGGGTTTTTCTTACCTATATTCTTTTTATATTGATAATATGGCTAATATGTCTAACACATATGGTAGTTTAGCCGCAATTATTTTTCTAGTTCTATGGTTATATTTTTGTATGTACATTCTTTTTATTGGAGGAGAAATTAATGATGTTCTTGCTAGTAAAAGTATACAAGACTTATTGAAATCCCCCGAGAAATACGAAGGCAGATAATATTATAGGCAATACACACTAGAGAGGAGTTCTTTATGTCACATAAAATGGTGTCACACGTTACTAGTATAGATGATTTTACAGAAGCCTTTGGAAAAAACTTATTACCAGTAGATGAATATATGGGTTTTAAAATTCGTCCTGGCTTCTACCGCCTATATGGCGCTACTATAATTCCAGGAGGTATAAGTTTTACTATTAATTCGCAAAATGCTACTTCTTGTAAGTTAGCACTTTTTAAAAAAGGTGAAAATAAACCTTATATAATTATACCTTTTCCTGATAGCTACAGAATTGGTGATGTCTTTTCCATGATTGTTTTTGACTTGGATATTAATTCTTTTGAATATTCATATATAATGGATGGTCCTTGCGACGAGAGAAGGGGACTAATCTTTAACAAGAATAAATACCTTCTTGATCCATATGCCAAAGCAGTTGCAGGTCAAAGAATATGGGGAACAGGATATAATAAAAATATTTTTTATAAAGCTGCTGTTGTTACAGACGACTTTGACTGGGGAAGTTACTCCCAACTTAATCTTCCTATGAGTGAATTAATTATTTACGAACTACACGTAAGAGGATTTACAAAAGACCCTTCCGCAAATGTTAAAAAACCTGGCACATTTACAGCTATTATTGAAAAAATTCCTTATTTAAAAGAATTAGGTGTCAATGCTGTTGAACTTATGCCTATATTCGAATTTGATGAAATGCTTGATTATAGAATTCATGAAGGCCAAGAGCTTATTGATTATTGGGGATATAATCCGGTTTGTTTTTATACACCAAATGCAAGTTATGGTTCATTCCAAGAAGGAACAAGCGTTGGCAAAGAGCTTAAAACATTGATAAGAACCTTACATGAAAATGGTATTGAAGTAATACTAGATGTTGTGTTTAATCATACAGCAGAAGGAAATGAAAATGGTCCTTATATTTCTTATAAGGGTATTGATAATAATGTTTATTATATGTTAACACCTAATGGTCAATATTATAATTTCAGTGGTTGTGGCAACACTATTAATAGCAATCATCCTGTTGTTCAAAGGATGATTATTGGATGTTTGCGTCACTGGGTTACTGAATATAGGATAGATGGATTTCGTTTTGATTTAGCTTCTATTTTAGGAAGAGATGAGTACGGTGCTCCTATGAATAATCCACCTCTACTAAAAAGTCTTGCCTTTGATCCTCTTCTTTCAAATATAAAACTTATTGCTGAAGCTTGGGATGCTGGTGGACTTTATCAAGTTGGAAGCTTCCCTTCTTATAATAGATTCTCTGAATGGAACGGAAAGTATAGGGATGATTTACGTAGATTCTTAAAAGGTGATGATGGGCTTGCTAGTATCGTTGCCGATAGAATTGCCGGCTCACATGATATGTATCTTCCTGCACAAAGAGGGGGAAATGCATCTGTCAATTTTATTACCTGCCACGATGGTTTTACCCTATATGATTTATATTCTTATAACGAAAAACACAATGAGGCAAATGGCTGGAATAATACAGACGGCACTGACGATAATCATAGCTGGAATTGCGGAGTTGAAGGAAAAACAGATGACCCTAAGGTATTAGAACTTCGCTTAAAAATGGTTAAAAATGCTGTAGCTGTTTTATTCGCCAGCCAGGGAACTCCTATGTTTTTTGCTGGAGATGAGTTTGGAAACTCTCAAAGCGGAAACAACAATGCCTATTGCCAAGATAATGAAACTTCATGGTTAAACTGGGCTTTAATAAATGAAAACAGAGAAATCTTTGATTTCTTCAAAAAGATGATTAGAATTCGCAAGAAGCATCCAGTTCTTAGAAACAGTATTGAACCTTCAAAGTCTGGCTTACCTGCTTTTAGTAAACATGGTGTTGAACCTTGGTATTTAAATCCTTCTCACGAAACTAGAGTGTTAGGCGTAATGTTTACTGGAAGTAACAATGAGATGGACCATGATGATATTGCTTTTATTGCAATTAACTCTCATTGGGAAAACCATTCTATGGAACTTCCCAAACTTCCAGATCCTTATACTTGGAAAGTGGCTGTAAATACCGCTCTAACTTATGGTGAAGATATTATTGAAGCTTATGAAGATATGACTGAAGTTGAGAACAATACCATACACTTAAAAGCAAGATCAGTAGTAATATTGTTTGGGGTGTGTTGAGAGCGTGTTGGGAGCGTGTTGAGGGGACGTTTCATTTAACACGCTCTTATTTTTACTCTTTTAGATAAACCTTTATGTCAATCTTCAACCAATCGCCCTTCATGTCTTTTGAACTTATCCTACCAAATAGTAATTTCCCTGCGTCCATAAGCCTTGAAAAAATCACATTATCCATCTGTGGTACATAGCCATATTTTATTCCGTTTGTATTTTTAATTACTATCGCTTTACTATCATAAGGATTATCAGGTTCACGAAAAAAATCCAATTTATCTCCTGTGTTAATATGAGGCTCTAATTCGTTGATACCTTCAATATGACTTGTCCCAGCAATATAGGTGTCAAAGAGAAAGATTTCTCTTTCAAATGGTTGGGGAATTTCCAAACCTCCTCCTTTACCATGAAGAAGGTTCATCAGATCCTTATCTTTACCTTTTATCAATTCATCCATGTCTTTCACCTCAACATTTCTTCAATCTTTACCTTATAAACCATAAGACTCTGCTCAACTTGATTTATTCTTTCTTTAAGTTCCTCTTTTCGTTCTTCTATCTTTTCAGAGCTTTGAATAAAGGGTTTCATTGTATAAGGGTAGTTGAATTTTATGTTTGATATTTCTTCTTTGAGACTTTGAAGCAACTTGGAAATTCGCTCCTTTTCTTCTGCCAGTCGTGTGCTTATCTCTTTACTTTCTTCAGGCAGTTCCAGATGTGTAACCATTGAACTTATTATTCTAAGTCCTTTAATATCTCCATGTTCATAGGCTTCCATCGCCTTATGAAATAACTGAATCTTGCCTTCACTCAAATCAGGATTAATATCTGGATGTAGCACTTTTACAATAGTCCGATACAGTTTTTTAAATTCTCGACTTTCCTCTTTAGATAGGGCCTCCATATTACTTCTATCTATAGCTGCATTCATCTTATCAATTTGCTCTTCTAACTTTTTTTGATATTGGACAAATTCAAGGTCAAGAATTTCTTCGATCTTAGATATTATAACCTTTTCTTGGCGGTTCTTTCTTGCTTGTATTAATTCTACTTTTCTTTTTAATCTTAGTAGGGTACAGTGTAACTCGTATGCTTTATATTCAAGCCCACCAAGTTCAAGCATATATGCCATTTCAATATTTTTACACTCCACATACAGAAGTTCATCTCGCTCAAGAACAAGCATAGATAGTTCTACCCTGAGTTTCTCTATAGAAGCTTTTAGTTTTTCATGATCTGGAAAAAAAATGATTGATGCCTGCTTGCTATTGTGAATTAGTGATATTTCCGAATCATCCCTAGAGCAGATAAAAACTGTCCACTGGTCGTAGATTCTTCTGAGTTCTTCATCTAAATAAGCAAGACCCTCTTCCTCTATACTTTTGGGAACTCCATAGTAGCCATGGGCTATTGCACCAGTAATTGCAGCAATTGTATCACTATCACCACCTAGGGATATGGCTGTACGAATCGAATCCTCAAAAGAAGTAGATTCAAGAAAGCATTTGATTGCCTGCGGGACAGTCTCCTGACAAGCCTGACTAAATGTATATGTTTCTCTAATATCATCTATCTTAAAATCCATAGAGTAATAGTTGCAGGTTATTTCCTCATGGATTTCACTTTTCTTAGCACCATTTATAGCCATATAAACCGCAAGAGCTGTTGCTCTTGCTCCTTTAATTCCTTCCTTATGATTGTGGGTGACTGCTGTTATAGTCTCTGCAAGCTCCTCAACCTCCTTCTTTGAGTTTGCAACAAATGCTACAGGGCTTATCCTCATAGCAGCACCGTTACCGAAGCTATTGTATGGAGCAGGATTATCGCTAAATAACCAATTATAGAACATTCCACCAAATCCACTGTTTGGATACTTTCTACCAAGTTCCTGCAAGTACTTTATCGTTAAATCTCGGAGTCTCTCGTGGAAGCCTTTATTGTATTCACCATCTTTTCCGCCCTCTTGTTTTATGGTCTCCATAATCGCCTTGGCTACAGCCAGAGTCGTTATGCTATCATCTGTAACAAAACACTCTTTTGTAAATAATTGAAATTCCTTGCTCTTATGGTTATTGATTTCGAAACGTGACCCTACAATGTCCCCTATAATTGCTCCTAGCATATTCCCCTCCTAATAACCTAATTATCTAGCTTGTTTCTATTTGTTCATGTATCTCCTTTATTTTATCATCTTCACTGTTCCTAGAGCCTACAAAACTATATATAACTTTACATTTATTTGATGTCGTCTGTTGTCTTTAAGCCTAGGGTCTTTATTAATTCCGTGTACAATTCCTCTGTTTTCTCACCATTGCGAAAGCTTATATATATCCTTTTTATTAGCCCGCTCAATCTTTATTGTGGGAGATGATTTTGCATAAACAAAAAGTAGGGTATCACCAATAGAATCCGATTTGAAATTACCTTTTAAGGAGCCTCCAAATCCACCATAACCATTGGTTCTTATTCCAATACCAATATCACTCATACTCTCTTCTATAAGTGATATCTCTAGGATTTCAGAAAAGTCAATCTCTACTCCGTACATAGCTTCTATCTTTATATGATCATCAAGAATCTTTGTATCAGGACTTTTTTCTCTTTGAATCGTCTGTTTTATAAAGAGGTGAGGGGTTTTTATATTTACTGTAGATTCTTTTATATACAACTATTAATATGATAATTCCAGGGACGCTTACAATTCCGAGCAAAATAGCGCCTGCTTGCATGTTAAATAGTGCCACTATACCCGCTAGGGCTGTGCAAAGAGAATATACTGTCCACATTAAACCATTGGCACGGTTATATGAGGCTATGTCTGTGATTTCTTCAGCCCTAACCTTGCTTCCACTCCAAAAGTGCATTGGGTCTTTTCGCTTAAAGGCCCAAAGACCGATTGCACCAAAAATCAATGCACATATCCAGCATACTACTGCAAGCACGACCTTCTCATTTGACATACTGACTCCTCCTTATTAATTTTTTTATCTATTATAATTTTACCACAATCACTTTCATTATAATAGTGATTCGCTAAATTCAAATCCCTGACTGTTTGATTATGCATGAACCCTTTTTTATATGGAGAATTTATAAGAAATGTAGTATAATCCAAACAATATAGATGCGAGCTCTCGGAACTCATTTTCGAAAGTAAAAAATAAAAATTATAGGAGATTACAATGAATTAAAAAAGATTTGAAGAAGTTATAAATATTTTTAACAAAAGAAAAGATTCCCAAGGCAAGAAATTAAATATGCATTCTCTTCTTATCAGTCTTGATAATAATGTTTTTGTACATAATTTCAATAGGAAAAACACACTTTCAGATATAAGAAGTATTAGTAAGACTGTTTTAACCTTAGTTACAGGTATAGTAAGAGACTTGTCCCTAGAGGGCTATTACCCACCTTTTGATGAAAACACTTATATTTATCCTATTATAAAAGAGAGGATTAATATAACTAATGAGACAAACCTATCTTATTTAAAAAAGATTAAAGTAAAACATCTCATAACTCATACTATGATTATCTAGCAGGAGCCACCAAACTTTGCTTATCCTCTGAGAGCTTGTTGAAGATAGGAAAGCTCCTAATGAACTTCGGAGAATATAATAATCTAAGAATTATAAAAAAAGATTGGATTGAAAAAGTTATTCTGCCTTCTACTGTAATTAATAATGAAGATAGCCCAAATGAATACTTTATAAAGCGTGCTTATGGGCATGGAATTTGGCTAGGAGAAGAAGACATCTTCTTTGGCTGGGGCACAGATGGCCAGTCATTAATAATTATACCCCAGAAAAACTCAATCATAATAACTTTGGCAGAACAAAAAG
>CAZOGN010000013.1:0-42287 GCA_964579655.1 uncultured Lachnospiraceae bacterium | reverse complement strand
ATAAAAAGGTAAGGATGTGTAAGAATATGCAAAAGGTATTAGAGGTAAAAAATCTTAAAAAGAGATTAGGCAAAAGGAATATATTAAAGACACAGAAAATAACGAGGATTTGTCTGAGGAAGAAAAAGAACAAGACATCAGATATAACAAAGAATATTTAGAAGAACTTGAAGTTGAGTTAAAAAATTTGAAATTTGAAGCAAGGTCAGAAGAAAATGACTGGAGGAAGAATTATAAAGACCAGATAGCATCATTAAAAGAGGAAATAGCAAGCTTTCCAGCAAAGAAAGAAGCCACAAAAGATGATGCTGATATGATTGCAGAAATAGAACAAAATATAGAAGAACTGGAGCTAAAGTTAGCTGCAGATACTTCCCCAGGAGATGAGCATAAGAATTCAGGCATAAACTATTTACACTTTGTTATTTCACTTGTATCTGGAGGTTTTCTAGCTTTTGGACTTATACTATTTAATGGAGATAGTGTATCGAATGAATATAATCCTGGGACGTTTAAGTTCTTGTTGATTCAACCAGTTACAAGAGCAAAGGTTTTATTAAGCAAATATTTTGTGATGGCATCAACTTCCACAGTACTTATAGTTGGAGTGCAAGCTATATTTTTTGCAATTATAGGCTTGGTAAAGGGGTTTGGTAATTTTGAACGTCCAATGTTAGTTGGATTAGAATATGAAGAGGTTGTTTTCCATGGACAATTGATGATGCAAAAGATTGCAGGGTCTGGATACTATATCCCACTTTGGAATTATGTTCTTAGAGTTTTATTTTTGGAAATACTCTTTATTATTACTTTAACTGCCTTTGCTTTTATGATATCTACAATAGCTAAGTCAAGTGTGATATCTAATACCATAGCTATATGTACCTTGTTAGGAACTTCTATAGCTTATGGAATGTCAGCAACATATAACTCGATTTCGCATTTTATATTTTTACATTTTGCTAGTGTAGATGAAATAGCGACAGGTAGTATAGTTGGAAGTACAGGATCTGCTTATTTTACTTTTCCTATGGTGGTGATAGTTTCTATAGTTTCAACTATAGTCTTTATAGCTATATCATTAGGAGTATTTAAGAAAAGAGATTTATTAATATAGAAAAATATTTAGAAAAAGGTTTGTGTTGGATAATCCGTCCAACACAAACCTTTTTTTAGCTTAATTAAGATTCTTTATACATGTTGTAATATTCTCTTCCGTATAACAAAAAGGAAAGAACTAAAAAACTAGCACAAGTTATTACTAGAGTATAAACAATATTTTTATTATAGTCATAAAGCTTAGGGAAAAGAATTAAAATAGACATGGTAAGATAAAAAACAGTAGTGGAGACTTTACCAAACCATTTAGCACCATCCAATTTCTTTCCTTTTTTGAAAAATACATATCCTGTTATGGCCATAGTTATTTCTTTAATTAAAAAGATTACAACCAATATATAGACATAATCGGTTTTTACTAGCAAGACAAATAATAAGGCAAATTGCATTAACTTATCAACAACTGGATCTAAGAGTTTACCGAATTCTGTAACCATATCAAACTTTCTAGCAATAAAACCATCTAAAAAATCAGTGAAGCTTGCCACTAAGACAACAAAGGTAGCTAAAAAATATTCAGATTGTGTTTTGGCTCTGATGTAGAGAATTACGAAAACAGGTATCAATAACAATCTTGTATAACATAAGATGTTAGGGATAGATAACAATTCGGATTTTGTAATCTTGAACTCTTCCTTAAAGGTATTTTGTTTTTCTTTTTGTTTCATAATTCCACACTCCAATCAGGGGGTTTATAACTTCCCATACAATTATAGCAGAACATTTTTAAAATTAACAGAAAATAATTACTTAAAACAGCTTTCTTGATTTATAAGCTTCTATATATTATATTGAGTTTAAGAATAAATAATATTAAAATGAAAAATTAACTCTAAAAGGAGGGCTAATATGTCAAAGGTTTATATTTTTATAGCAGAAGGTTTTGAAGAGATTGAAGCTTTAACTGTTGTTGACTTGTTAAGAAGGGCAGAAATTGATATTACTATGGTTTCAATTATGGATTCGAAAAAGGTTACTGGTGCTCATGGGATAAGTATAGAAGCGGGTGCATTATATAATGATGTGAATTTTAGTCATGCTGAAATGTTAGTGCTTCCAGGGGGTATGCCTGGAACAAAATATCTGGGAGAACATGAAGGACTAGTTACTATGCTTAAGTCTTTTAATGATAAGAATAAATTAATCGCAGCAATTTGTGCTGCCCCAAGTGTACTAGGGGTAAATGGAATCCTAAAGGGAAAGAAAGCTACTTCTTATCCAGGTTTTGAAGATAAACTTGTTGATGCAGTTATATCAACTGACCCAGTTGTGGTTGATCAGAATATTATAACAAGTAGAGGATTAGGAACAGCAATTTTCTTTGCCTTAAAAATAATTGAAAAACTAAAAGACGAAGATACTTCAAAAGCAATAGCAGAATCAATAATATTTACTTATTGATAAATAGTTAATTTATCTTTTTGTATAAAAAGCAGATACAGATCAAGTTAGGAACTACCATAAAGGCGTTTATAAGATCTGTTAGTTCCCATACGAAACTAAGTGGAAGAATTCCACCAATATAGATAATTATTATATAGCAGAGGCGGTAAGTATTTATTCCTTCTTTTCCGAATAAGTACTCTACGGCCTTTTCGCCAAAATAGGACCATCCCACTAAGGTTGCAAGAGCAAAGAGGATGATTGATATTCCCAAGAGTCTTTCACCTATATAAGGAATTTGATTGAAAGCTGCAGTGGTATATTCCCCCATGGAATATTTATTAATAGAAGCTGGGCGTTTAAGTATATTAGTTACAATAACTAAACCTGTTATTGCACACATTACAACAGTGTCCCAAAAGGTTGCGCTCATAGATACTAATGCCTGATTATTAGGACTATCAGTCTTTGCACTAGCAGCGGCAATGCCAGCAGTACCTAAGCCTGCCTCGTTTGTAAACAAACCTCTAGCAATTCCGTATCTTGTTGCAGATAAAAGTGTGCTAGCAGCAAAGCCTCCAGCAGCAGCCCTAGGAGAAAAAGCTGAAGATAGTATTAATTTAAAGGCAGGTATTATATATTGATAATTTAAAAATAAAAGAAAGCAGCATGCTAGCATATAAAAAATGCCCATAAAGGGAACTAGTTTAGTACATAAATTACTAATAGACTTGATTCCTCCAATAATCGCAAAAGCAGTAATTAAGGAAATAAAAATTCCTACAATATAAGGAGAGATATTCCAAAGGCTAGAAGTGGTTTCTGTAATTGCATTAGCTTGAGTTGAACAACCCACACCATATGCAGCTAATAAAGTAAAAAAACAATAGAACTTTGCTAAGGTTTTAGAATTTAAACCTCTTTCGATGATGTGCATGGGACCACCAGAAAAACTACCATCTTTATTTTTAATGCGGTAAACAATAGAAAGATAAGATTCGGAATATGTAGTAGCCATTCCTAAAAGACCAGTTATCCAGCACCAAAAAACAGCACCTGGACCACCAAGTGAAATAGCAGTAGAAACACCAACAATATTGCCAGTTCCAAGTGTAGCAGCTAAAGTTGTAGCAAGGGAACCAAAACTACTAGTTTCTCCTTCGTTTGATTTACTAGGCTTTATAGATAAGCGAATACCTTTAAGAATTTTCTTTTGAATAAACTTTAGTCGAAAAGTAAAGAATAGATGTGTGCCCATAACTAAAGAGGATAAGGGAATTCCCCAAATTATATTATTTAATTTACTAATTAAATTAAAAATATGATTCATTTTTTTTAATGCTCCTCTTTTTACTTGCTATATGTTTGTATAATATATGTAAAAGAGAAGGCAAATTATACATAGTAAGATTCTTAAAACAAATATGAAGTGCCACAACTTACCATCATAAATAAGAGCATATCGGATAATAATAATAGCAAGATAAATGATTAAAATTTATAAAGAGAAGATATCAGTCAGAAAATAATATGACTACAATCATTTATCTAACAAATAGACTTTGTGATTTTAAATTGACGAAGTGTAACTGCTTATATTTATTTATGGAGGTGAAATAATAATGGCAAGTAATAATACTGGACGAAACAGAGTTGAAGTACCTCAAGCAAAAGAAGCTCTTAACAGGTTCAAATATGAAGTAGCTTCAGAACTAGGTGTACCATTAAAGCAAGGATATAATGGTGATCTAACTAGTGCCCAAAATGGATCAGTTGGTGGAGAAATGGTTAGACGAATGATTAGGAGACAAGAAGAATCTATGGCAGGTTCTCAAAATCAGCAAAGCTAATCAAGATAATAACATCGATAAAATCTATAAAATAACTAAGTAATTTAAAAAAGGAATCCTGGACTGAATTTACAAGCTGGGATTCCTTTTCTTTTGCGTTGCGTATTATTTTTACTTATGATAAAATGTTTATTGACTTTAAGTATAATAAAAAATGGAAATATTTTAAGAGAATATATAAAAGATAAATGAATAGAAGGAGATTCAACATGGGGAAATATTTTGGAACAGATGGTTTTAGAGGAGAAGCTAATGAAGTCCTTACAGTAGAACATGCATATAAAGTTGGACGTTACCTAGGACATTATTATGGTAAAGAGGGCAAGGCTAATGTTGTAATTGGGAAAGACACTAGAAGATCAAGCTATATGTTTGAATATGCTTTAGTAGCAGGTTTAACTGCAAGTGGAGCAGATGTTTATCTACTTCATGTTACAACAACACCAAGTGTCTCTTATGTAATAAAAAGTGAGGGCTTTAATTGTGGAATAATGATATCGGCAAGTCACAATCCATATTATGATAATGGTTTAAAAATCTTAAATCAAAAGGGTTACAAACTAGAAACAGAAGTAGAAGATTTGATTGAAGCTTATATTGATAGTGAAGAAGATAACTTGCCATTGGCTAAAAGAGAAAATATAGGAAAAACAACAGATTATGCCATTGGAAGGAATCGCTATATAGGATATTTAATATCATTAGCAACTCGTTCATATAAAGATGTTAAGGTTGGCCTAGATTGTGCAAATGGATCAGCATTTTCTATAGCAAAGGGAGTATTTGATGCTTTAGGAGCACAAACATATGTAATTAATGATCAACCAAATGGTTTGAATATTAATAAAAACTCGGGTTCAACCCATATGGAAGTGTTGCGTAAGCATGTATTAGACAACGAACTAGATATTGGATTTGCATATGATGGTGACGCAGACAGATGTTTAGCAGTGGATGAAAAAGGCAATATTATTGATGGCGACTTAATTTTATATATTTGTGGTCTATATATGAAAGAACGTGGTGAGCTAAATAATGAAACAATAGTAACAACAGTTATGTCAAACATAGGTTTATACAAAGCTTTAGATGAACATGGTATCAAATATGAACAAACAGCTGTAGGAGACAAACATGTTTGTGAAAATATGATGCAAAATGGGCATTCTATTGGAGGGGAGCAGTCAGGACATATAATATTTAGTAAGCATTCAATTAGTGGAGATGGTATCCTTACCTCACTTAAACTAATGGAAGTAATGTTAGAAAAGAAGATACCTCTTTCTGATTTAATAAAAGATATTACTATATATCCTCAAGTTCTTAAAAATGTTAGAGTTGAAGATAAGACTATTGTTCAAGAAGATAAAAAGGTTCAAGACGCAGTAGAACAAGTTGCAGAAAAACTAGGTGATGATGGAAGAATCCTAGTTAGGGAAAGTGGTACTGAACCAGTTATCCGTATCATGGTAGAAGCCAAAAGTGAAGAATTATGTAACAAATATGTAAATGAAGTGTATGAAGTAATTAAACAAGAAGGATATATAATTAGTGAGTGATAATAAGATAATATTTCAATATGGTATTTACAGACTTACTATGTTATAATATACTAATGTGTAAACATAAATAAAACCGTATAATGCGTATTTCTTATAATAAGCAGGGGATACGTTCATATATTTTAAGGAGGATTTTACAAATGAGTTTAAAGGTAGATATATTAGAGGGTAGTATGGCTAAGCTTACAATAGAAGCTTCCCCTGAAAAATTAGAAGAAGAATTAGAAAAAGCATACCAAAAAAATAAAAACAGTATTTCATTACAAGGTTTTAGAAAAGGGAAAGTACCTCGTGCACTTGTTGAAAAGATGTACGGTCCAGATATCTTCTATGAAGATGCAGCAAATGCAATTATTCCATCAGCATATGAAGAAGCAATGAAAGAAAGTGAATTAGACATTGTTTCTATGCCAGAAATAGATGTTGTACAAATAGAAAAAGGTAAGCCTTTTATATTTACTGCAGAAGTAGCTATAAAACCAGAAGTTACTTTAGGCGAATATAAAGGATTAGAAGTAGAAACAAGTAAAATTTCTATTTCAGAAGAAGAAGTAAAAGCAGAATTAGATAAAGTTGTAGAGCAAAACGCTAGAATGATTAATGTTGATGATAGACCAGTAGAAGAAGGAGATATCACTTCTATTGATTTTGATGGTTATGTAGATGGAGAACAATTCGAAGGCGGAAAAGCAGAGAATTATTCACTAACAATTGGAAGCAAGAGCTTTATTGATGGTTTTGAAGAACAACTTATTGGCAAGAATGTTGGCGAAGAAGTTGAAGTTAATGTAACATTTCCAGAGCAATATCAAGCAGAAGAACTTCAAGGCAAAGATGCTTTGTTTAAAGTGAAAATCAACGAAATAAAAGAAAAAGAATTACCAGAGCTTGATGATGAATTAGCTAAGGATGTTTCAGAATTTGATACTTTAGAAGAATATAAAGAAGATATCAAAAAAGGCCTTTTAGAAGAAAAGGAAAAGAACGCAAAAAGAATTAAAGAAGATAAAGTTGTAGATTTAATAATTGATAATACAGAAATTGACATTCCAGAAGCGATGATTAAGACTCAAGCAAGACAGATATTAGATGAATTTGGACAGAGAATGCAATATCAAGGAATTTCAATTGAACAGTATTATCAATTTACTGGCACTAATGAAGCGCAATTACTTGAGCAAATGAATCCACAAGCTGTTAAGCGAATTCAAACTAGACTTGTTCTAGAAGAGATTGTTAAAGTGGAAGATATTAAAGTATCAGAAGAAGAATTTGCTACAGAATTCGAAAAGTTAGCAGAAACCTATCAAATGGAGCTAGATAAAATAAATGAAATGATTGGCGAAAGTGAAAAAGAACAAATGAGATTAGATATAAGTGTTCAAAAAGCCATAGATTTAGTTGTCGAGGCTTCAGTAGAAGTTGAAGTTGTAGAAGAAGTAGAGATTACAGAAGAACAGGAAACTAAGGAAGAAGATAAGTAAGTTTAATTTATCGACAATATTTAAAATAGGAGGAATTTAATATGAGTTTAGTACCTTATGTCGTTGAACAAACAAGTAGAGGAGAAAGATCCTACGATATATATTCAAGATTATTAAAAGATAGAATTATATTTTTAAATGAAGAAGTTAATGATGTATCTGCAAGTATTGTTATTGCACAATTGTTGTTTCTAGAATCAGAAGATCCTAACAAGGATATTCATTTATATATTAATAGTCCAGGTGGTTCAGTATCTGCCGGGTTTGCTATTTATGATACTATGAAATACATTAAATGTGACGTATCTACAATATGTATAGGTATGGCAGCAAGTATGGGAGCTTTTTTATTAGCAGGCGGAACAAAGGGTAAGAGATTTACATTACCAAATTCTCAAATTATGATCCATCAACCATCTGGTGGCGCAAGAGGCCAAGCAAGTGATATCAGTATTGTTGCAGAAAACATTATAAAGATTAAGAAAAAACTTAATGAGATTTTATCTGAAAACACAGGACAATCCATAGAAATTATTGAGAGAGACACAGATAGGGATAACTATATGTCTTCAGAACAAGCTAAAGAATATGGACTTATTGATAAGGTAATTACTAATAGGGTAGATTAATTATGCGCACTATATTTAGGAAAGGGGCGATATAGATTGGCAAACAGGATTGATGATGCAAAGACACTAAGATGTTCTTTTTGTAACAAGAACCAAGAACAGGTCCGAAAGTTAATTGCAGGACCAGATAACGTGTTTATTTGCGAAGAATGTATTGAAATTTGTTCGGAAATTATTGAAGAAGAGATTGACGATTTAATAGACACTGATATCAATTTATTAAAGCCCATCGAGATTAATAACATTTTAGATCAATATGTTATTGGACAAGAAGAAGCTAAGAAGGTACTCTCTGTTGCAGTGTACAATCACTACAAGCGAGTAATAGCTAATAAGGATTTAGATGTAGAACTTCAAAAAAGTAATATTTTAATGCTTGGACCAACAGGTTCTGGAAAAACATATTTGGCTCAAACTTTAGCAAAGATACTAAATGTTCCATTCGCAATAGCTGATGCTACAGCATTGACAGAAGCAGGCTATGTAGGCGAAGATGTTGAGAATATTTTGTTAAAGTTAATACAAGCAGCAGATTATAATGTGGATCGTGCTGAGTATGGAATTATCTATATAGATGAGATTGATAAGATAACTAGAAAGTCAGAAAATGCATCAATAACAAGAGATGTATCTGGCGAAGGGGTTCAACAAGCCTTACTTAAGATTTTGGAAGGAACAACTGCATCTGTACCACCTCAAGGTGGACGTAAGCATCCTCACCAAGAATTTATACAGATTGATACAACTAACATATTATTCATCACAGGTGGAGCCTTTGATGGCTTAGATAAGATTATAGAGTCAAGAATAGGCGAAAAGTCTATAGGGTTTAATGCTGCAATTTCTGACAGTCAAAAACGTAATGTTGGAGATTTATTTAGAAAGGCTAGACCTGAAGATTTTGTTAAGTTTGGTTTAATACCTGAGTTTATAGGGCGTGTACCTATAACGGTGGCTTTGGATATTTTAGATGAAGAGGCCCTTTACAAGATTTTATCAAAACCAAGAAATGCACTAATAAAGCAATATAAGAAGTTATTTGAATTAGATAGTATTCAACTAGATTTTAAAGATGACGCAATTAGAGGTATTGCTAAACTAGCCATGGAAAGAAAAACTGGGGCTAGAGGTTTACGCTCTATAATGGAATTAGTTATGATGGATTCTATGTACAAAGCACCATCTGATTCTAAGATTTCAAGAGTGGTTATAACCAAGAAAGCGGTAGACGGAACAGAAGAACCAATTATTGAAAGAAACAATGAAGACGTTCCTAAAAAACCAATTGTTAAAAAAAGAACCAAGACAAACAGTGATGAAATTGCTTAAATAATAAGATTTAGACTGTCTCAAGTGTTATTATGTAAAGTAAGGCTTCAAACTAATGAGGCTAATGGTGCATATTAAGATTTTGGGGCAGTTTTTTTAGGAGGAAATATGATAAAAGGAACAAATATATTACCAATGGTTACCTTGCAGGGAATTGTTATGTTCCCAGGGACATTAATCCATTTTGATGTTAATGATGAAAAGTCCAAGAAAGCAATCAAGGCTGCAATGAATAAGGAACAATTAGTGTTCCTATCAATGGAGGGTGACAATAAGATTGGTGTTATCTCAAAAATAAAGCATTATATTAAACTTCCCAATGATAGCCTGCGTGTTCTTATTGAAGGAATAAGTAGGGCAGAGCTTCTAAGTAGTAATGAAATAGATGCCTATGATTCTGGGAAAGTTGTTTTTATAGAAGACGAAGGAGAAAAACTTCTTTCGTTTTATGAAAAGGAAGCATTATTAAGAGCATTAAAAGAGCTCTTTATTAGCTATGCTAAAGAAATTGGAACTTTAGGTAAAGAAACTATAAGGCAAATATCGGAAATAGGGAATCTGAATGAACTTATTGATGAAATTAGCGTTAATATAAACTTGGCTCTTGAACAGAAACGTGAGATACTAGTTACTCTTGATATAATAGAACGTCACGAAAAGCTTTCAAAATATATTTTAGAAGAAAGAAATATATTAAAAATTAAAAAAGATTATCAAATAAAAGTTAATAAAAAAGTAGAGAAGAATCAAAAAGAATACTTATTAAAAGAACAACTAGAATTAATTAGAGAAGAACTTGGTGATAGTGGAAACGATTATATAGATGAATATATTAAGAAAACAGATAGTTTAATAGTATCAGAAGAAGTAAAAGATAAAATTAAAACTATAATTAATAGATTAAAGAGTTTTAATAACAATTCAACAGAAGCAGCTGTTGAAAGAAAGTATATAGAACTCTTATTGGAATTGCCATGGGATAAGCTTAGTCCAGAAAGTGACGATTTAGAATTTGCACAAAATGTGCTAGAGGAAGATCATTATGGACTAAAAGAAGTCAAAGAGAGAATAATTGAATTTCTTTCAGTTAGAATTTTAACAAAAGCAGGGGATACACCAATTATATGTTTGGTAGGACCACCAGGTACAGGTAAAACTTCTATAGCAAAGTCTATAGCTAGGGCCCTAAACAAGGAATATGTTAAAATTAGTCTTGGAGGAGTTCGTGATGAGGCGGAAATTAGAGGTCATAGAAGAACTTATGTGGCGGCTTTGCCAGGAATAATAGTACAAGGAATCAAGAATGCGGGAGTTAAGAATCCCCTTTTTCTACTTGATGAAATAGATAAGGTTGGTAGTGACTCTAGAGGCGATGTTTCTTCAGCACTATTAGAGGTCTTAGATAGTGAACAAAACAATAAATTTGTTGATCATTTTGTCGAAATGCCTGTAGATTTATCAGAGGTATTATTTATATGTACAGCTAATTCTATTAGAAATATTCAAAAACCTTTGCTAGATAGATTAGAAGTGATAGAAGTTCCAAGTTATACAGAAAATGAAAAGTTTCACATAGGAAAAGATTTTTTATACAAAAAACAGCTTAAAAATAATGGTCTTAAAAAGTCACAATTAACAATCTCAGACACAGCAATTGTTAAAGTGATTGCTGGATATACTAGGGAAGCTGGAGTCCGTCAGTTAGAAAGAAATTTTGGGAAACTATGTAGAAAAGCTGCAAAGGCAATAGTTATAGATGATAAAGACAAGGTTAGAATAAGTATTAACAATCTTTCGGATTACTTAGGGAAAGAAAGGTTTACGTATGAGCAAGCCAATAAAAAAGACCAAATTGGGATAGTTAGAGGTCTTGCATGGACAAGTATGGGTGGAGACACTTTAGAAATAGAAGTAAATATAATGCCAGGCAAAGGCAAGTTTAGGGTAACGGGTCAAATTGGTGGTGTAATGAAGGAATCAGCTCAAGCTGGAATCAGCTATATTCGCTCTGTTAGCAAGAAGTATAACATAGATTCAACATACTTTGACAAATATGATATTCACATACATATTCCACAAGGGGCCGTTCCAAAAGATGGGCCATCTGCTGGTGTAAGTATGACAACTGCAATACTTTCAGCAATTATAGGAAGAAAAGTAAAAGCTGACCTTGCCATGACAGGAGAAGTTACAATAAGAGGAAGAGTATTAAAGGTTGGTGGACTAAAAGAAAAGTTACTTGCAGCCAAGATGGCCAAAATAAGCACGGTACTTGTACCTAAAGATAATGAAAGAGATATAGAAGAGATTGATACAGAGATTAAAGATGGTATCCATATTAAATATATTAAAGATATGGATGAGGTTATAAACTATTCTATATTAACGAAAGAATAGTTGTTTGGAGAGGATTATATGCATATAAAAAGTGTAGATTTAGAAACGGTTTGTGGAATCACAAGTGTTTTACCTGAAAATGACAAAATGGAGTTTGCCTTTGTGGGCAAGTCTAATGTTGGTAAATCCTCCTTGATAAATGTGCTTATGAATAGAAAATCATTTGCAAGGACATCATCGGCGCCAGGAAAGACTCAGACCATAAACTTCTATAATATTAATGAAGAATTATATTTTGTTGACTTACCGGGTTATGGATATGCCAAGATTTCCGAAAAAACAAAGGCTAGTTGGGGTAAAATGATTGAGAACTATCTTCACAAATCGGAAATGTTAGGTTTAATATTTTTGTTAATAGATATTCGCCATGATCCATCTAATAATGACAAGTTAATGTATGATTGGATAATTCATAATGGATTTCACCCAATAATAATTGCAACAAAATCAGACAAAATAAAGAGGAGTCAATTAAACAAGCATGTTAAAGCAATAAGAGACAAGTTTGCTATAGGCAAAGAAGAAATAATAATTCCTTTTTCCTCAAAAACAAAGAATGGAAGAGAAGAGATTTGGGAAATTATTAATAGAACTATAAATTAGATTAGGAAAGGACTATTGTATGGAATCAGATGCTATTACATTATATAAGCTAATTATTTTATTCTTACTAGACAAGGTTGATTTTCCTTTAACAAATGCTCAAATATCAAATATAATTTTAAGTCTTAATTATACAAACTACTTTAACGTTCAGTATTCAGTATCTGACTTACTAGAAACTGAATTTATATCTAGTGATAAAATTGGTAATAAGACTTATTATAAAATCACAAGTACAGGCAGAGAGACCTTGTCCTTTTTTAATAACAAGATAAGCCCGGATATTCAAGAAGAAGTTACAGAATATTTGAAAGAAAACCAGTTTACTTTAAGGGATGAGGTATCCACTTTATCTGAATATTTCGAAACAAAAGATAAGAATTATATTGTTAGATTAAGAGTTATAGAACAAGGTGATGCTATAATAGATTTAAACATATCTGTTCCATCTAAGGAGGACGCAGAAAATATATGTAATAACTGGCGAGAAAAAAGCCAACAAGTATATGCATATATTCTGACAAATCTATTGTAGCCACAGTTAAATTACAAAAAAAGATATAATCCCCTTTTTTTTATTTGAGATTAGTGTATAATAGTATTATTAGAGGAAAACTCTATCATTATTAAGGGTTAAGTTTATACTAGTATTGTTACACAGTTAAATAATTCAAGTCTTGATCGTTCCTTTTTCTAATATTAGATATTCATTTAATTCACAATACTTCATTTATTACTATCAAAAAAATTATCCCGAATAGAATTAGCATTTAACTTGTTGCAAAGGAGCAAATATTTATGGAAGAAAATTATAGTGCCTTAACGTTAAAAGAACTTAAGGAAATTGCAAAGCAAAAAGAAATTAAAAACATCTCTAGTTATAGAAAAAATGAATTAATAAAGGTTCTTAATAAAGAAAATGAAGAGAGTAAGCCAAAAGAATCAAAAGAAGAATCAAAAGAAAAAGAGAAAGAAAGAAACTCCAATCATTCGGACTTGGAACGATTAGATAGTGGAGAGATAAAAGAAGGAATACTTGAGGTAATGCCAGATGGCTTTGGCTTTATAAGATGTGATAATTATCTTCCAGGGGATAATGATGTTTATGTTTCGCCAGCCCAAATAAGAAGGTTTAAATTAAAAACTGGTGATATTGTTATGGGTAATACAAGAGTTAAGAATGTTAATGAGAAGTTTAGTGCACTCTTATATATAAAAAGTGTTAATGGAGGGCGTCCATCAGAAACCCTAAGAAGGGATAGATTTGAAGATTTAACACCTATCTTTCCTAATGAAAGAATTTTCTTAGAAACCAAAGGTTCGGGGCTTGCTATGAGAATGGTGGATTTTATTTCTCCTATAGGTAAGGGTCAAAGAGGAATGATTGTTTCCCAACCTAAGGCGGGAAAAACAACTTTGATTAAACAAATTGCAAAGACAATTACAAAGAATAATCCAGAAATGCATGTTATTATCCTATTAATAGATGAACGTCCAGAAGAGGTTACAGATATAAAAGAATCTATAGAGGGTGATAAGGTAGAGGTGATATATTCTACTTTTGATGAAGAACCTGAAAACCATAAAAGAGTTTCAGAAATGGTGTTAGAGAGAGCTAAAAGACTTGTAGAACATAAGAAAGATGTTATTGTTTTATTAGATAGCATTACAAGGCTTGCTAGAGCCTATAATTTAACGGTTCAACCAAGTGGAAGAACTTTATCAGGAGGACTGGATCCAGCGGCCTTATATATGCCAAAACGTTTCTTTGGTGCGGCACGTAATATGCGAGAAGGTGGAAGCTTGACAATTCTAGCTACAGCTTTAGTAGACACTGGAAGTAGAATGGATGATGTGGTTTTTGAAGAATTCAAAGGAACCGGTAATATGGAACTTGTATTAGATAGATCATTATCAGAACGACGTATATTCCCTGCTATTGACTTGATTAAGTCTGGTACAAGAAGAGAAGATTTGCTCTTAACACAAGCAGAAACAGAAGCTAATTTCCTTATAAGAAAAGCATTTCATGGGGTTAGGGCAGATGATAAAGTAGAGAAAATAATTGAACTATTCCTACATACAAAGACAAATAAAGAATTAGTTGAAATAATCAAGAAGACTAAATTATAATTGATGAAATGATATTTGCAAAATAAAGAATTAACCTTGCAATCGTTTATATCCTATGATATAATAAAAAAGCTGTTTATAAGTATAAAATAGTTAGATTTTAAAGAGGTGAGAGCATGAAATCAGGAATTCATCCAGAATATCATAAAGCAAAAGTAGTGTGTAACTGCGGTAACGAGTTTGAAACTGGCTCAACCAATGAATCCATTCGTGTTGAAGTATGTTCAAAGTGTCATCCTTTCTACACAGGACAACAAAAGACCGCTGCAGCACGTGGAGCAATTGAGAAGTTTAATCGTAGATATGGTATTACTGAAGACAATTAGAATAGCTGAAGTATTTTATATTTAAATAGGTTGAGGTTATATAATCTCAACCTCTTTTTGAATATTTAAAATTACTTTAAGGAAGGTGTGTATTAATTATGAAACCATCTGGAATTGGTGGACAAGCTGTAATAGAAGGCGTTATGATGAGAAACAAAGGTGAATATGCCATTGCAGTTAGAAAGCCAGACAACACAATAATAGTAGAAAAAGAAAAAGTTGTTAGTAAAGTAGAAAAATATAAACTTTTCAAATTACCGATATTAAGAGGCGTTATAAACTTTATAGAATCACTTGTAATGGGAATGAAGGTACTAACCTTTTCTGCAAGCTTCTATGAGGAGGAAGAAGAGTTAGAACCATCAAAAATTGAGAAATCATTTGCTAAGATTTTCAAGGACAAGGCTGAAGCGGTTGCGATGGGGATAACGGTATTTATTTCTATTGTAATGGCTATTGCTATTTTTATATTATTGCCTTACTTTATTGCAGAATTAATAAGCGGTAACATTGAATCTTCAGTAGTGTTAACACTTATAGAAGGTGTAATTCGTATTAGTATTTTTATTCTGTATATTTTTCTTATTTCAAAAATGAAAGATATAAAGAGATTATTTATGTACCATGGAGCAGAACATAAAGTTATTAATTGTATAGAGAATGGCCATAAATTGACAGTTGAGAATGTTAGAGGGCAATCAAGAGAGCATAGACGTTGTGGAACAAGCTTTACATTCCTTGTTATGTTTGTAAGTATTCTTTTCTTTATGTTTATTCGTGTAGATACTATTTGGTTAAGAATTTTAACTCGTTTGCTATTAGTTCCAGTAATTGCTGGTGTTTCATATGAATTTATCAAGTGGGCTGGAAGAAGTGAGTCTCTATTAGTGAGGATTCTTAGCAAACCAGGTATGCTATTACAAAGGTTTACAACAGGAGAACCAGATGATGAAATGATAGAAGTTGCTATAGAATCAGTGAATGCAGTATTTGATTGGAAGGCTTTTCTTGAAGAAGCAAAGAATGAGCAAAAAGATCCAGCTATTGAATTTGTTGATAATTTAGAAGAACCATCTGATACTCAGGACATAACAAATACATATGATGAATCAAGTAGTACAGATGATTTGGAGACAGAAAAGATAACTGATATATTTGATGAAGATGACGAAATTTTACAAGCTGTAGAATTAATTTTGAAAGAAAAGTAAGTATGAAAAGTTTTAAAGATGCCTTAGAAGAAGGCACTAAATATCTAATAGAACATAATATTGATAATGGGAAAGTAGATGCATGGCATCTATTTTCTCATCTTATAAATATAAATAGAGCAGACTATTTCTTGCATTCAGGCAAAGAAATTAGTAACTTACAGTACAATCAATATATGGATTTAATTAAAAAAAGGGCGGATAATTTGCCCTTACAATATATTATTGGTTATCAAGACTTTATGGGATTAAAGATTAAGGTTAATAAAGATGTTTTAATTCCAAGACTAGATACAGAGGTATTGGTTGAAGAAATATTGAAAGTTAGTAAAGGTAAAGATGTTTTAGATTTATGTACAGGTTCGGGATGTATTATAATTAGCCTTATGAAGTATGGTAGTATTAACAGTGGCATAGGAGCAGATATTTCCAAGAATGCACTAGCGATCGCAAGGGAAAATGCCACTATTAATTGGCTGGATGTCAATTTTGTTGAAAGTGATTTATTTAGTAATGTAGAAGATAAGTTTGACATTATAGTTTCTAATCCGCCCTACATACCTAAGAATGATATAAGCGGACTTAGTAAGGAAGTAAGGGATCATGAACCCCACCTGGCATTAGATGGTAAGGAAGATGGGTTGTATTATTACAGACAGATTGCTAAGGAACTTAAAGAATATTTAAGGCCTAAAGGTTTTGTGTTTTTTGAAATAGGTTATAATCAAGCGGAAGCCTTAACTAAGATATTGGAGGCAAAAGGTATTGAAGAAATAGAAGTGCTAAAGGATTTGGCAGGACTAGATCGTATAATTAAAGGAAGACTTTAATTAGAGGAGGTAAAGATGTTTGAAAAATTAGAGAATCTATCCATGAGATACAATGAGATTGTTCAAGAGATAAGTAGTCCTGATGTTGTAAATGATCAGAATAGGTTTCGTTCTCTTATGAAAGAACAAAATGAACTTGGAGAGATTGTTAGTAAATTTGATGAGTACAAAGAAATTAATAAAAGCTTACAGGAAAGTTTGGAAATCATAGATGAAACAGATGATGAAGAATTTCGTGAATTAGCAAAAGAGGAATTAAGCGAATTAAAAGAAAAACTACCTAAAGTTGAAGATGAACTAAAGATTCTTTTAATACCAAAGGATCCTAATGATGCAAAGAATGTTATTATAGAAATTCGTAGTGGTGCAGGCGGCGATGAAGCGGCTTTATTTGCAGCAGAATTATATAGAATGTATACAAGGTATGCAGAAAGACAAAACTGGAAGATTGACATGATGACACTTACAGAGAATGGTATTGGCGGATTTAAGGAAGTTGTATTCATGGTTCTTGGAAAGGGTGTATATTCCAGGATGAAGTATGAAAGTGGAGTTCATAGGGTGCAACGTGTTCCAGTAACTGAATCTGGTGGGCGCATCCATACATCTACAGCAACTGTGGCTATCATGCCTGAAGCTGAAGAGGTAGATGTGGAATTAGATATGAATGACTGTAGAATTGATGTGTTTCGCTCATCAGGTAATGGTGGTCAGAGTGTTAACACTACAGACTCTGCTGTTCGTATTACCCATATACCAACTGGGATTGTTATATCTTGTCAAGATGAAAAGTCTCAATTAAAGAACAAAGATAAGGCTATAAAGGTACTTCGAAGTAAGCTATATGACTTAGAGATGGAAAAGGCACATAGCCAAGAAGCAAATGCTCGCAAAAGTCAGATTGGAACAGGAGACCGTTCGGAAAAGATTAGAACATACAATTATCCACAAGGTCGTGTTACAGATCATAGAATCAAGCTTACACTTCATAGACTTGAGGATACATTAGATGGTGATTTAGATGAGATTATTGATAGTCTAGCAACAGCGGATCAAGCAGCTAAACTAAGCAAGGTTGAGGAATAATCATATAAGTTATTTGTAAAGAGGTGGGTTCTTTGATAAGTAGTATGCAAAACCAACAAATTAAAAAAATAAAGTTATTACAGAAGAAATCAAAGGCCCGCATAGAACAAAATGCTTTTATTATTGAAGGCATAAAGATGTTTGAAGAATCAAAGACAGAGGGGAATTTAATAAAGTCATACTTTTCTTTAAGCTTTTATGAGAATAAGCTTAAAGAAAAATCTGAATTTTTTCAGGATTTAACCTATGAAGTTATAGAAGATGATACTTTTAATAAATTATCTGATACATCCACCCCTCAAGGTGTTTTGGCACTTGTAGAAAAGCCAGGATATAATATGGCTGATATGATAGAAGATGCTAATAGCACTCTATTATTGCTAGAGAACATACAGGATCCGGGGAATTTAGGAACTATGGTTAGGACGGCTGAAGCAGCAGGATTTACAGGGCTTATACTAAGTCATGACTGCGTGGATATGCTTAATCCTAAGGTGGTTCGTTCTACAATGGGTGGAATCTTTAGGATGCCATTTGTCTATGTAGAAGATTTTAAAGAAGTACTATACGAAATAAAAAGAAAGAACATTACTATATATGCAAGTCATTTAGAAGGCAAAAGCTATTATGATGAGGCTAGTTACCCTAGAAGGTGTGCCATCCTAATAGGAAATGAAAGCACAGGCCTTAGAAGTGATACTACTAAGCTTGCAGATGACTTAGTTAAGATTCCCATGCAAGGGAAGGTAGAATCTCTTAATGCAGGAGTAGCGGCTTCAATTATGATGTATGAAGTTTTTCGTGGTCGGAGAAGTAACTAAAAGGTTGTTTGTTTAACTTAGGTGATAATATTCTGTTTTGTTTTTGTACAGATTATTACCACCTAAATATTTTTTAAGAGAAAATTAAGTTTTAAAATATTGCTATTAGTAATATATTGAATTATTATATATTGTAGGTAAAACAAGTTATGATTATTTGAAAATTATTTAAAAAGTGGTGAGGATATGAAAAAATTAAAAGATCTAATTAAAAATCGAAAATTCTACGTAACCCTAGTGGTTTGTTTATTTACATTAAAAGTATTGACATATTATATTTTGATAGACGCTAATATATCAGGACTATTTAATTTGTTAATTAGCTATATTTTATTTGTTTCCATTTTCTTTAGGCTTGCCCTTAGTAAGTGGAAGCATAGTAATATTATGTTTCTGATAATTTATACTGGATTTAGTATTTTAATGTTTGCTGATTCAATGTACTATAATTACTATCATCAAACTGTATCAATAAAGCAGTTATGGCAACTTAAGAATGTTTCATCGGTGCCAGAGAGTGTTGTAGCAACTTTGATTCCAGCAAGTATATTTTTGTTAATTGATATTCCTTTTATATATATTTTGTTTAAAAGAATTAAAAATAAAAGTTACAAAACAGTTTATGATTTTTTTAATAAGTATTATGATAACATGAAATATTTTACACGTATTGTAGCTTTGCTACTTCTTCTTGTAGTAATTAATCCTTTAACCAGCAATACATTTTCAAGAATAAATAGTATGGAGTTTTTCTCTAATCACTTTAATGATGTTTACATAGCATTAACGGAAAACATTATATCAGAAAAAATTTCGGCTGAAGAGATTTTAGAAGTTGTAGAAGGTATTCAAGAAGATGAAGTTCTTAATCCTAAATATCATGGAATAGCGGAAGGAAGGAATTTGATTCTTGTGCAAGTTGAATCCTTACAAAACTTTGTTATTTTTAATGAATATTTAGGAGAAGAAGTTACACCAAACCTTAACAAGCTTATAAACAATAATAGTTTATACTTCGACAAATATTATTCTACCATTGGAAAAGGAAATACGGTAGATGCAGAGTTTACTACATTTAATAGTTTGTATCCAGATATTGAGCGTGAAGCTTATACTTTGTATGAAGAGAATACCTTTTACGGTTTGCCATGGCTATTAAGAGATGAGGGCTATAAAACAGCAGCTTTCCACGGATACAAGGGAGAGTTTTGGAATAGGGAAAATGCGTATCCAGGTCAGGGAATAGAAGAGTTTTATAGTATGGAAGATTTGGACCAAAGTGATATCATTGGTATGGGTATATCAGATATCTCTGTTTATAATCAGTCTGTAGAAATAATGAAAGAGTATGAAGAGCCATTCTTTGGATTTATTATAACTCTTACAAACCATCATCCATATCTATTGCCAGAAGAACTAACTACTATTGATTTATTAGAGGAACATGAAAAAACTAAGTTTGGTAACTATCTACAAACTGTAAAATACACAGATTATGCAATAGGTGAGTTCATTGAAGAACTAAAAGAAGCAGGATTATATGAAGATTCAATTATAGTCTTTTATGGTGATCATCATGGGCTTAATTACAAAATGGATAATAATGATATAATTGTATCAGAGTATTTAGATAAACCATATGATTATGATGAAATGCTTAATATACCTTTAATAATTCATATTCCTGATAGTGGAATTACTGAAACCATATCAACTACTGGTGGATGTGTTGACTTTTTGCCTACCATAGCTAATCTTATGAATTTACAAATACCACATCTTTATATACTAGGGCAAGACTTGGTTAACGGGACAGATGGATTTGTAGCTTTTACCTCATATCTTTTAGAAGGTTCTTTTGTTCATAATGATGTTATGTTAGAAATATCAAGAGATGGTGTTTTAGAAGATAGCCGTGCTTGGGATACAAATACTTACGAAAGTATAAGTCCAGAGTTATTAGAAGAGTATTACAATAAAGCAATAAAATTAAAACAAACATCCAAAGAAATTTTGGAACAGGACTTAATTACTAGGGAATAGTATAAGTATTGATGCAAGGAGGCAAGTATATGGAATCAGACAGAATTATTTTGTGCGGTAGTAATGGATATGAAAAAAGTTATTATTTTAATGAAGAATTTGCAGCATTACCTGAATTGGTAGAACAGGAACTAAAGGCAATGTGTGTTTTATTTACAGAAGAGATAGGCGGAGTTCTAACTGTAGAATATGATGATAATGGTAATTTGTTATTACAAGTATCAGCCAAAGAAAATGATGCTGCATATGATGAAATTGGAAGTGCCCTTAAGATCAAAGAAATTCGTAGAGAAAAGAAGGAACTATTAGAAGCTTTAGAAACATTTTATAAGGTTTTCTATTTAGGATAAAATATTGATGAACTAGAAAGTTAAGTGAACTGTTTGAGAAAGGATTTGTAAGCTATGTTACTTGGAATAGATATTGGAAATACCCATATAACACTTGGTTTGTTTGATAAAGAAGAGTTAATATATGATTTTAGACTTACCACAAAAATAACTAGAACTTCTGATGAGTATGGTATCATATTAGAGGATTTATTGAGAAGCAGAAATGTAAGTAAAGAAGACCTAGATGATGTTGTTATATCCACGGTAGTTCCTGGTATTATGCATTCCTTTAATAATAGCATTTCCAAATATCTTAATAAAAAGCCTTTTGTAATAGGGATTGATAAGATAACTGGAATCAAAGTTGTAACTCCTAATCCTGAACAAATCGGTACAGATAGGATAGTAGATGCAGCAGCGGCATTTGAAATTTATGGAGGTCCTTTAATTGTAATAGACTATGGTACAGCAACGACTTATGATTTGATATCTGAAGACGGAACTTTTATGGCTGGAGTAACTAGTCCAGGGCTTCGTATATGTGCTGATGCTCTTTGGAAACAAACTGCAAAGCTTCCTGAAATAGAAATAAAAAAACCAGAATCCATTCTTGCTAAGGAAACAGTTTCTAGTATGCAAGCAGGACTTGTATATGGATATATTGGACAAACTGAATATATAGTAAAAAAGATTAGTGAAGAATCAGGCATTGAAGGAATTAAGGTTATATCAACAGGTGGCTTTGGAAGAATGATGGCTAAAGAAACTAAGATAATAGATATTAATAATCCTAATTTATCCTTAGAAGGCCTAAGAATTATTTATAATAAAAACAAAGAAACTTAAGATAAGAAAAGAAGACAGTGGTAAGAATATGATTAAAGACTTAGTAATTGGTAATGTTAAGATAAAAGGAAATTTAATATTAGGACCTATGGCAGGCGTGACAGACCTGCCATTTCGTATCTTGTGTAAAGAACAAGGTGCTGATTTGTTATATACAGAAATGATTAGTGGAAAAGGCATATTATATAAGAACAAAAAAACAGAAAGCCTTCTTAGCATTGAAAAAGAAGAAAAACCTATAGCGGTTCAAATATTTGGTTCTGATCCATATGTTTTAAGTGAAACAGCAAAAGCAATTGAGGATAGAGACTTTGATATTTTGGATATTAATATGGGCTGTCCTGTACCTAAGGTGGCAAACAATGGTGAAGGGTCTGCTTTAATGGCAAAGCCTAAACTTATTGGAGAGATAGTTTCTATGGTTTCAAAAGCAATAAAAAAACCAGTTACAATAAAAATAAGAAAAGGATTTGAGGAAGACAATATTAATGCAGTGGAGATTGCAAAGATAGCAGAAGCAAATGGTGCAGCTGCAATCGCCGTACATGGTAGGACAAGACAGCAGTATTATAGCGGAAAAGCTGATTGGGATATTATTAAAAAGGTTAAAGAAGCCGTATCAATACCTGTCATTGGAAATGGTGATGTCTTTAGTATTGAGGATGCTATAAATATTAGTGAGCAAACAGGGTGTGATGGAATAATGATTGCAAGAGGTGCAAAAGGAAACCCATGGATATTTTCTCAAATTAAAGAATATTTTAATACAGAACAAATACCACAAAAGCCATCCATTGAAGAAGTGATCAAAATGATTTTAGAGCATGCAAGTTTAGCTATGGAATATAAAGATGAATATACAGCAATGAGCCAGATGCGCAAGCACATAGGATGGTATACAAGTGGATACCATGAGTCATCCAAACTAAGAAGTAAGTCAAATTATATAGAGACTTATAAAGACTTAGAAGGCTTATTAAATAATTATTTTGAAATAGTGAAAAATAATAGTTGATTTTTACTTAAAAGAAGTGTATGATTACAGATAGCAAATAAATGTGTGCGACAGACGAACAAAAGTACACAGGGAACGCACACAACTATGTGTATAACATACTATAAAAATAAAGTGAATTTAAATAGAAAGGATGGGTATAATGAGTAAATTAAGAGTAGGGATTTTAGGTGGAACAGGCATGGTAGGTCAGCGTTTTATTACATTGTTAAACAATCATCCATGGTTTGAAGTTACAACAATAGCTGCAAGTCCAAGAAGTGAGGGACTAAAATATGAAGATGCGGTAGCAGGCAGATGGAAGATGGACGAGGATATACCAGAAACCATAAGAGATATAAAGGTAATGAGTGTCAATAATATAGAAGAAGTTAGTAGTCAAGTTGATTTTGTCTTTAGTGCAGTGGATATGTCATCTGATGAAATTAGAGCAATCGAGGAGGCTTATGCAAAAACAGAAACTCCAGTAGTATCTAATAATAGTGCCCATAGATGGACAGAAGATGTTCCTATGGTCATACCTGAACTAAATGCAGAACATTTTGAAGTTATCGAAGCACAAAAGAAAAGATTAGGAACCAAAAGAGGTTTTATAGCAGTTAAGCCAAACTGTTCAATTCAGAGTTATACTCCTGCCTTATATGCTTTAAAAGAATTTGGCATAAAAGAAGTAGTAGCAACTACATATCAAGCAATATCTGGAGCAGGAAAGACATTTGAAGACTGGCCAGAAATGATTGATAACATAATACCATACATTGGTGGTGAAGAAGAAAAAAGTGAAAAAGAGCCATTAAAAATATTTGGAAAAGTAGAAGGTGGAAAGATAGAAAATGCAAAGAGACCACTTATCACTTCACAGTGTATTCGTGTTCCTGTTCAAGATGGCCATACAGCAGCAATATTTGTAAGATTTGAAAATAAACCATCTAAAGAAGAGATTCTAAAGGCTTGGGCAGAATTTGAAGGCCCACCTCAACAACTTGACTTACCAAGTGCTCCAAAGCCATTTATCAAGTATTTTGAAGAAGATAATCGTCCACAGGCTAGACTTGATAGAGATTACGAAAAGGGTATGGGAGTAACATTAGGTAGACTTCGTGAAGATAGCTTGTTTGACTATAAGTTTGTGGGACTTTCACACAATACTGTAAGAGGAGCTGCAGGAGGAGCGGTTTTGAATGCAGAACTGCTAAAAGCTCAGGGATATATAGAAGCGAAGTAAGATTATGTAGGGCATGTGTTAGGGGGGACGTTTCATTTAACACGCACATAAATGTGTGTGTTAAATGAAACGTCCCCCCTAACACCAACTTCTATTTTTCAAACACATGTCGTATAAAGGAAATGCTATTATCTTTGTGTGGAGAATTTGCCACTATGCCTAGAATACGTTTTTCGCCATCTGGGAAATCGGTGTTTTCATAGTAGCTAAGATTATCAAGCATAATTCCATAAGGTTTAGTTTCGTTAAAATTTGGATCGTCATCATAATCAACTTCAACTTTTCCAAAATAGAGTTGTTCTGAAAGAGAAACAAATATATCATTCGGCAATTGTTCTTCTAAGTTAATAAAAAAATCGCTTTTTACATATTGGGAAAACACACCTTCTGGTGCAATAATTAAATCAATTTCCCTAGCAGCAATAAAAGTGGTAAGTTTTACTTGGTTTATTGCGGTGTCACTAGTTTCTAAACCTTCTTCATTATTCTGTATATAAAAGGTGTTATCAATAATAACTTTTTCCATATCATCTATATCTAGAAGACCACTAATTTCTTCTTCTAATTTAGTTACAAGATCATTATCTATAGAACTATTAATAGCGACTACATATAAAACTGGCTTTACCTTAGGTTTTAGCATGCTATATAATGTAAGGGATACACCTAGAAGTATTAATAAGGTGAAGAAGGTTTTTACTGCATAGTAGGTCTTAAAATATGAAAGTTTTTCTTTTATATTCATTTCACTAAGCTTTGTCTTTTCAGATTTTAATTCGCGTTTTTGATATATTGTAGCATCATCATGTAGTCTTTTTGTTTTTTTATCTAAATTATTCATGTAACACCTCACAGGTTAATAATCACTTTGTAAAAGGTCAAATATATATTGCATTTGACCATTTAGTGAAAGTCTATCATACTAAATGATTAAATAAAAGAAATTCTTTATAAAAAAAGAATAAAATATTGGTTTTAGAGATGTTCATTTTTGTTTTTACAAAGCTTTATAAGAGCATTTTCAAAGTTTATATCTAGATCTTGTGTTCGTTTCTTTATGCGAGAATTACGTTTGCCTGCCTTTCTTTGTTGCTTTCCAATATGTCTTTCGAATAGAAGTCTATCAATATTATCATGAGTATAATACATCCCGTTAAAGCTAATTACGTAAGCACCCATTGCTAAGGCAAGTGATGCAACTCCGTAATCCCCTGTGACAATTATATCTAATTTTTGCGTATTGTTAATAATAGCAATATCTGCAGCGTCTTGTCCTTGCCCTACCTGAATGATTTCGCTATAATCAGATTCTAATATATGACTTGTATCAATAAACATAGTCACTTTAATATTGAAATTCTTTGCAACTTTCTCTATAATACTTTTAACAGGGCAGGCATCTGCATCTACTAATATCTTCATAAATATCCTCCTTGTATAACAATGAATTATTCTTATATTAACACGTAAGATAAAATAAATAAATAGAGCAAATTATTATAAAATCAAATAGAGCTGCAAGATGAAAAAGAAAGGATAAAATATGACAAAGTTATTAGTTAAGTTATTTGTAAAAGATTATGAAAACACCAAAAAGCAAGAAGTAAGAACTGCTTATGGCATACTGACAAGTATTGTTGGGATTATTTTCAATCTTATTCTGTTTATATTCAAACTAACTATTGGAATTATTATTAAAAGTATATCAGTTATAGGTGATGCATTTAATAATTTATCCGATGCAGCATCTTCAGTAATTGGATTCCTTGGAGTAAAGATTGCCGGCAGACCAGCAGATAAGGAGCACCCCTTTGGTCATGGTAGGGCTGAATATATTGCTTCACTTATAGTGGCCTTTTTAACAATTCAAGTAGGTTTTACTGTAATAAAGAACTCAATAAGTAAAATATTTAATCCACAAGCTGTAGTATTTAATTGGATCACTATTATAATTTTGGGTGTTTCCGTGTTTATAAAGTTGTGGTTGGCTTATTTTAATTCTAAATTAGGTAAACGTATAGATTCTACTGTAATGAAGGCTACAGCAACAGATTCATTTGCGGATGTTCTAGTTACCACAGCAACAATTATATCTATTATAATAGAGAGAGCCTCAGGATACGCAGTCGATGGCCTGATGGGCGTATTTGTCGGTGCCTTTGTTACGATTTCAGGCATTAGTGTAGCTAAGGAAACCCTAATGCCACTTATGGGAGAAGCGGTGAACAAGGATGTATTTAAGAAAATAACTGAAAAGGTAGAAAGCTATGAGGGAATTATAGGTAGTCATGATCTTGTAGTCCATAATTATGGACCCAGTAATATTATGGCAACTATTCATGCGGAAATCCCTAATAATGCAGATTTAGAAAAGGCTCATGAAATAATTGATTTAATTGAAAAGGATGTACTTGAAGAGTTAAATATATTGCTAGTGATTCATATGGACCCCGTTGAAATAAATGATATTAAAATCATAAAAAAGAGAGATATGATTACTAATATAGTAACTAATTTAGAAGCCAAGGCATCTATACATGATTTTCGTGTAGTAAATGGAGAGAAAAAAATAAATCTTATATTTGATTTGATTCTTCCACATTCATACGGGGTAAAGGATCAGCAGGAATTATTACGTAAACTTATCCAAGAAACTAGAAAGATTGATTATAAATATAATTGTATAGTAACTATAGAAAGTAGTTTTATCGCTGAGAATTAAATGTTTTGCTTAAGTATGGGAAGTGTGTGCAAAAGGTGAATTCCAGTATATTCAGTCTTTGCCACTGTGTTACTATTGAAATGCCAACCAAAAAAATGTTAGTCTAGTTGTGCAGCAAGAAACAAAACACAAAAATTTTTAAATAGAGGAGGACAATTCTATGAAAAAATATATTGTTTCAATTTTGATTGGTCTATTGTCTGCGACAGGTATATTAACTGGAGCATTAAATCAATTCGAACAAGATACTATTAATGCAGTTAAGATCGAAGAAAACACAGCAGCTGAAGACTTAAACACAGAAGATTTAGTAACTGATGAGCAAATAAGTGATGATATTAATAGCGATGATATAAATAATGAGGCTTCTTTAGAAACTAATGAGGATATAGAAGAAACTATTGAAGATCTTAATGCCGGCAAAGGCAATGATGAAAGGGTAACAAATGTAGAAGAAACAGAACCAGAATTAGAATTGGAAACAGAGGCTAAAACCGTAACCCCTACTAAAGAGAAAAAGCAAGAAAAAGAAGTAAAGATAGATTCAAATAAAGAAATAAAGTCTTTTTACAACGAATTAGAAAATTGTGATGAAGATACGGTTTATTCAAAGGTAATTGTAAATGGTAAAGAATACAAAGACTTAGATGCAGAAACACTTTTAAATAATTTGGTTAAACAATATGGTGTTAATCTTAATGAAACAAATAATAAGGATGAAAAAAAGCCCGAGATAGCTCCACCTAAGGAAATAGAAGCTGAAACAGAAGCTAAGGAAACTCAACCATCAAATAATAGTTATGCAGAACAAGTATTGCAATTAGTTAACAAGGAACGTCAAGCAGCAGGACTTTCAGCACTTACTATGGACTTAAAGCTAAAAGCAGCAGCAGATAAACGTGCAGTTGAGACTGTAAGTAAATTTAGCCATCAAAGGCCAGACGGAAGAAATTTTGACACTGTTCTTGATGAGCATGGGATTAAATTTAATGCAGCCGGAGAAAATATAGCATACGGACAGCCAACTCCTAAGAGTGTTGTTGATGGATGGATGAACTCTCCAGGTCACCGTGCAAATATACTAGGTTCAAGCTTTAATAAAATTGGAGTAGGTGTTTACGAACAAAATGGAATTATCTACTGGACACAGCTATTTACTAACTAATCAAACGAAAGAGATATAAAGAAGACGCAAGGAGACGGTTCCTTCTGCAATATAGAAGGAACCGTCTCCTTGTATCACTCAAAGACTTTTAAGATCTTCTGGCCCCTCTAGGGTGGTTCGGCCTACATAGAGCTTGTTGTTTGGGTCAACTAGAGTGGACCATTTAATCAAAGAAATCTGACCTTGACAAATTTCTATACCTGTAATGCATCTAGGATGTATGCAACAACCATCATTGAAATATAAGGATTCCCCTTTAGCTGGAAAGACTGCTTTGTGGGTATGGCCAGCGACCATCATAATATCATTTTTTTCTACCCAATTTATAAGGTTTAGTTCTACTTTATTTCGCTTTGTAAAATTATTAGCAGCACTAGTTGGATTTTTAAAACCAACCAATTCTAAGGGGCGCCACAGATATCTTACCAAGAATCTTGACATCCTCCAAAACATATCATTAAACAAATCAGCTTGATGGCCATGGGTTAAAAATATTTCTTGATCATTATATTTATTGTATAAGATTAATCCTTCGTAAAAACTAATAGAATTAAAAAGAGTGATATCATTTTTTTCACAAGGATTGTTTTTACTAGTACAAACCTTTTTAATATATGGATTGTTTCTTTTAACTATATCATGATTTCCGTATAACATATATAATCGCTGACTTTTTTGAAACTCTGATAGTAGCCAAAATACATTATTGTGAGTATCTATAATTAAATCATAGGATCTATTTTCCCACAATTCGTCTCCATCACCCAATTCGATGTAGGTGTAACCCTTTCTATAATAATGTGATAAGGCTGCAAAATACACATTTTGATTATGGGCGAAATTATCACCCCAGTTTCCGATTCCCCTGTGACAATCGCTCATAATAACGATTTTAGAAGAATAATCAATCGGAATATATTTTGCAGAATTATAAACCTGATTTAAACGTTTTAAAGCTAAATTCGACATATTTACTAGCACTAATTCAAGTACTTTTTAATTGTATTAAAGGCAGAATAAAGCTGTCTTGGCTTACCAATTTCCAAGGTACTCTTGTAATAATCAGGTTTTTTAGTTCTTAAATAATATAATTTTTCTCTTGTATTTGAAAAAGCATTTGTAGAGCTATTAAATAATTCAACATTTCTACTATTATTGTTTTGCATAAAATTAGTTAGCAGCTCTGTTCTGGTAAAAGGTTGTTTAGTATATGGCCTATCATAGATTATATAAACAGTATTATTCTTTGTAGAAAAGTCACTATTAGTATATCCTGCATCTAGCAATCCATTGACAAATGCTATCAACATATTTTTGCTAGGGAAATTTAATTTAATATGCATTTTAAGTTCATTAGGATGGGAAAACTCACCTAGTAAGAATCCAGTAAGCCACCAATGCATACCACTTTGTCTGATTAAGCGTTTATTGTTTTTAAAAAGGGTAAAGGACATATCTATATATTCTGATTCTTCTACTGCTTCATAAAATCTTCCATTAAAGAATCCAGGGATAATAAGCCCATCATCATCGGTGTTATAAATACCAATTTCACCACCAGTAGTAATTCCGTATTGGCCCTTCCAAAATTCAATTAGCCAGTGTTTGCCATTGTAATCAAAGTATATAGGTTCGCTATCAAAAATCATACTTAAAGCTGGAGCAGCTTCATCATATAAACTACAATAGCCTAAATCTTTTTGCCAAGGATCTAGAATAGAATAAAAGAAATTTGCCTTATCATCATATGCAAATCCAAAGCTCTTTAGTTCATCGTTTATTGAAATTTGTACTTCATTAAAAGTGGAATTATCATGAGTTTTTACTTTTCTAGAGTTATTTATCAGCAAGGTAATTAGAACAAGTAATAGTACTGCAATTATAATTAAAAATCCCAGAAGTAAATCAGGATTTATTGTTAAATCAATCATTTTTTAAAATATCACTCCCATTTTATTTATTACTATATAATATACTGGGAATGAGAAAGTTGTTACATAAAAACAGGAGGGGGTGACTATCAGCCACCCTCTCCTGTTTTTGTAAATTCCGTATTATGAAGTAGAGTTATCCTTACTATTTTTATCTATTTGATTTAATAAAATTACGACCAAAGCTATAATGATCATTACTATAAACAAACCTAACATTCCAACTCCCATTATTTCAAGTGAGTTATAGAGGTCTTCAATTTTAAAGTTAAACAATTCAAACATATAAGTCTCCTTTCAATCCTATAGCATTCTGCTTACTATGCTTATTATAACTCCACCTGCAACGGCTGAAGCAATTTGTCCAGAAACATTAGCCCCGGTAGCATGCATTAAAATATGGTTAGTAGGATCTTCTTTTATGGCCATCTTTTGAACAACCCTAGCAGACATTGGGAAGGCAGAAATACCTGCAGCACCAATCATAGGATTGATTTTTTCTTTGCGGAACAGGTTGATAAGCTTAGCAAACAATACTCCACCAATTGTATCAAAAATAAAAGCAAATAGACCTAGGCCCATAATAATTATTGTTTCAAGTACAACAAAGTTCTCTGCTTGCATACTAAAGGAAATAGTTATTCCTAGTAATAAGGTAATTGAATTGGCAAAAGAATTTTGTGCTGTTTCAGAAAGGCTATTAAGTACACCACATTCACGCACTAAGTTACCAAACATCAAAAAGCCAACTAGGGAAACAGACATTGGAGCTATAAAGCCAGCAACAAAGGTAACAGCTACTGGGAAAATGAGTCTTGTTCGTTTTGATATACTCTTAGGGTTATAAGCCATTTTTATTTTTCGTTCTTTTTTAGTTGTAACTAATCTTATGGCAACTGGTTGAATAATTGGAACTAGAGCCATATATGAGTAGGCGGCCACTGTAATTTGAGCAAAATACTGTGAGCCTAGTATTTGTGATACTAAGATTGAAGTAGGACCATCAGCTGCACCAATTATACCTATAGAAGATGCATCTACAAGATTAAATCCTAGAAGAGTGGCAAATACAATGGTAATAAAAATACCAAACTGTGCTGCGGCACCAAATAAAAACATAATTGGATTGGCAAGTAGAGGTCCAAAATCAATCATTGCCCCAATACCTATAAATAGTAATATAGGTAGAGCCTCTGATGCATTAATACCTATATCATACAGCCATTCAATAATACCATTAGTTTCTCCTATGCCCGTCATGGTTTGGTTGAGAACACCACTGCTTGGTAGATTAACTAATATGGCACCTAAGCCCATGGGTAGTAATAGTGATGGTTCCATATCTTTTTTTACAGCCAAATAAATGAGCAACACTCCTACTACATACATAACAAGTTGCTGCCAAGTAACTGAGATAATCCCTTCGATTAAAAAGTCCATTCTTAGAACTCCTTCCGATTTTAATTATATGTGCTTATTTATTATTTCATAAAATTACATAAAATCAGATTATCACAAAGCAAAGCCCATGTCAATCAGCTTGTTACTTTGGTTTAAAGCCTTCAAATATAAAAATATCAAAAAACTTACGTGATTTTTCCAATTCGCTGTTTGATTCTATAGTCCATGCAACTAAAGGTGTTTTGTAAAGGTCACGGCAGAGCCTTAAACTAAGGAGTTTGGGTGTTTTGTGATTAAATGCAATATAATCAGGTTTTGTTGTAAAATTAAATAATAAATTTTGCAATAAAAAATTCCAAACAACAGAGTTACCATTATCTTCTTTTAAAAAGGCACTAGATAATTGCCCCCTTATTATATTTGGATAACGTCTTTTATACCAAAGCAAGGCTAAAGGATTAAAAGACTGTATATAATATAGTCCTTTATAATTATTTAATAGCTCTTGTGCATGAAAACATAGTGACATATCTGTTCTTTTTATTTTCAGCTCAATAATAAGAGGAACTTTACCGTTAACTAATTCTAGTACTTCTTCAAGAGTAGGGATGTGCTTATTTGTGTTGAGCAAAGTATAATTATTTAATTCTTTTAAGGTCAATCTCTCAATTTTTAAGTCTGCTCCACACATTCTAAGTAAGGAGTAGTCATGAAAGACTACGGGAATATTATCTTTCGTTAAGTGAACATCTAATTCTATTCCATACTTTTCTTCTATAGCTAAAGAAAAAGCAAGAAAAGAGTTTTCAGGCACATCTGTATTATTATGAAGACCTCGGTGAGCAAAGTATTTGCAAGTCCAATGATCTAAATCTTTTTTATTAAAAACTTTAGGCATAATTGCTAGGATATAAATAAGGATTATAATTAAAATGGCTAAGAGAAAGTAAATCAAGACAATATCCTCCTTAAATAAAGAAACTTATTTGTTTTTCAACATTAGTTTAAGTTGTCAAATCCATTTTAAATTATACCATATGTTTAAATTCTAGACAATTCGACCTTGTTATAGTTTTATAAAAGTTAGAAAAAAGATTTTATGAAGATATAAGTCGAATGCTTAGAAATAGGCAAAAGTATTGTCGAGCGAAAGTTCTTCCTATTATTTTACTGTTATGTTATAATCAGAAAACACAAGATGTTGGAAATAAAGAGACGCAGACACAATATATATATGGATGTTTAAAAAACGAAAGGGAAAATAAGATGCACAAATTACAAGCGGCAATGAACAATGAATTAGTTATTGCAGAGACATACCGATTAATAATTGAAGTTATGGTTCAAGGAGGAATTTCTTTATCATCTCCTCGAATGATAGAACTAAAGAAAAAGTTTGAAGAGCATATATTCTCATCAATGGAATTAAAACAATACTTACTGGATAACCCCTGTAGCAACAGGAAAAATAATAATTATATCAAGTCAGTTTAGCAGGGATATAAGGACAGGTTAGTTATCCCATTATGTAGGGATAATGGGGCAATGAACCTGTCCTTATATCCCTAATAATAATGATTGACAAAAAACGAGAAACATGATAATATTACACGAAATGAGGGAGTAATGTGCGTGGTAGAACACCACGTGGTAAGTCAACAGCACGGGCATTGGCCTGGCTTATCTTAAAGTATGAGACTCATGTATGGTATTAGCCATACGTGGGTTTTTTGTTTTTATTATATTTTTAGTGCTAGTATACTTATGCTAGAAAATCGATTATTAGGAGGATTTGATGAGAGAATATTTACAAGTTATTAACGATGTATTTAAGGGGTTAAAAACAGGAGAAGAAGGATTAACAAGTGCAGATGCCAGAGAGAGATTAGAGAAGAATGGTAAGAACAAATTAGATGAAGCAAAAAGTGTTTCTTTATTAGTACGTCTTCTTAATCAACTTAAAGACCCAATGGTTCTAGTCCTTATCGCAGCAGCAATCGTTTCTGCTATAACTGCAATATATGCAAATGAATCATTTGCAGATGTAATTATTATTTTAGCAGTTGTTGTTATTAACTCAGTACTTGGAGTGTATCAAGAAAGTAAAGCTGAAAAAGCTATAGAGGCCTTACGAGGTATGACGGCAGCTAAATCTAAAGTGATTAGAGACGGAAAACAAATAGAAGTTAAAAGTGAAGACTTAGTTGTAGGTGATATAATTGTCTTAGAAGCGGGAGATTCTATACCTGCAGATGGAAGAATAATAAGTAGTGCCAGCATGAAGGTGGAAGAATCTCCACTGACAGGTGAAAGTGTTCCAGTAGATAAGATGAATAAAGTATTAGAAGCAGGAGAAGCTAATGATATTTCACTTGGAGATCGAAAAAACATGGTCTACATGGCTACTACTTTAGTTTATGGTCATGGAACTGCTGTAGTTACAGCAACAGGAATGGACACAGAGATGGGCAAAATAGCAAATGCTATTACCCAAGCAAAAGAACAAGAAACCCCACTTCAATTAAAACTAAATCAATTAAGCAAGGTATTAAGTTGGGCAGTATTAGGTATTTGTGTATTTATTTTTCTATTAAATGTTTTGAGGTTATATCCTAATATAACAGGAGAAGGCGTTTTAGCTACATTTATGCTTGCAGTTTCATTAGCTGTAGCAGCTATTCCCGAAGGTCTTGCTGCTGTAGTAACTATTGTTTTATCAATAGGTGTTACAAAGATGTCTAAGAGAAATGCTGTTGTGAGGAAGTTAACTGCTGTTGAGACCTTAGGTTGTACAAGTGTTATTTGTTCAGACAAAACAGGTACTTTAACTCAAAACAAAATGACTGTAGTTGATTATTTTGCTTATGATGAAAACTTACTTGCTAGAGCAATGACCTTATGTAATGATGCACATCTAAACGATAACAATGAGGCAGAAGGTGAACCTACTGAAGCAGCCTTAGTAAACTATGCTTACAAGTTAGATTTAATAAAAGGCAATCTAGAAGAGAAAAGCCCACGAGTTGGAGAAGCTCCATTTGATTCTGCTCGTAAACTTATGAGTACAATACACAAAATTGATGAAAATACTTATGAACAATATACAAAAGGTGCTCCAGATGTGGTAATAGGACTTTGCAGTACTTATTGGGATGGACAAACTAAGCAAGTTTTAACAGATGAAAAACGGCGAGAAATACTTGCTGCCAATAAAAACTTAGCTAGTCAAGCTCTTCGTGTACTTTCAGCAGCTATAAGAACGTGGGATGAGAATCCAAAAGATCAAAGCCCTAAAAATTTGGAACAAGACTTATGTTTTGTTGGACTTACAGGTATGATTGATCCTGTTCGTCCTGAAGTAAAACCAGCAATTGATGAATGTAAACAAGCAGGTATTCGTACAATTATGATAACAGGTGATCATAAAGATACAGCAGTTGCTATAGCAAAACAATTAGGCATTATAGAAGATGAATCAGAAGCTATAACAGGACAAGAATTAAATGAAATTAGTGATGATGAATTAGAAAGAGAAATAGAAAAGTATTCTGTTTATGCTCGTGTACAACCAGAACACAAGGTACGTATTGTAGCAGCCTGGCAGAAGAAAAACAAAGTAGTTGCAATGACAGGTGACGGTGTAAATGATGCTCCATCAATTAAAACAGCTAATATAGGAATAGGGATGGGTATCACAGGTACTGATGTAACAAAGAATGTAGCTGACATGGTACTAGCAGATGATAACTTTGCAACCATCGTTAATGCAGTAGAAGAAGGGCGCCGTATATACGACAATATAAGAAAAACAATTCAATTTCTACTGGCATCTAACCTATCAGAGGTATTATCAATACTTACGGCTACTTTATTAGGGTTTACAATTTTAAGGCCAACACATTTATTGTGGATTAATTTAATTACCGACTCAATTCCAGCTATTGCACTTGGTATGGAAGAGGGTGAAGGCGATGCGATGAATCAACCTCCTAGGGAAGTAAAAGAAGGAGTATTTGCTAGGGGACTAGGGATTGATGTAATATGGCAAGGAGCTATGGTTACCGTATTAACTGTTGCTGCATATTTTATTGGACATTACATGGAATCCGGAGTTTGGGAAATTGCTCAAAGTGAAGATGGAATTACAATGGCCTTTATTACATTATCAATGGCAGAAATGTTCCACTCATTAAATATGAGAAGCAGAAGAGAATCTATATTTAAATTAAAGAACCATAACAAATTTTTATATTTAGCTATTTTTGCATCATTTATATTAACTTTAGCAGTTGTATATGTACCATTTTTAGCAAATGCATTTCAATTCGAATCAATTTCAGTTGCTGAATACTTAGTAGCAATGGGACTAGGGATCACTGTTATTCCAGTAGTTGAAATAGTGAAGTTCTTTCAAAGAAGAAGGTAGTATTCGTAAAGCTTTTGGACACCGTTTTCTAAATAGTAGTAATGACCTAGGTATGGAATTAGCAGTGAAATTATAAGAACTGTTAGAATAAACATAGGAATGCTTGGCCATGCTAGGCAGCCAAAGACCATAAGAACTGTAAGTATGGCAAAGAGTACAATTACAATTAAATGAATTAATCTTTCATGCTGATAAAAGCCAATTTGAGTTAATAAATTGGCTTTTACTTTGTTTTTTTGTTCAGTTGTCATGTCCGAGTAGTCAAGAGTTTCTAAGTATGCTATATAATCATATAGTTTTTTCTTCAAGAAATCCCTCCAAATTCATATTTAACTGGGCTACAAGGATTCGAACCTTGAAATACTGGAGTCAGAGTCCAGTGCCTTACCGTTTGGCGATAGCCCAATAGTGTGTTGGTGGGGACGTTTCATTTAACACGCACATAAATGTGTGTGTTAAATGAAACGTCCCCGCCAACACACCTACAACATATTTAAGATTAGATTATTCTTCTTCAGACATTTTTGCTAATGCATCATATTTATCTTTAGCAAATTCTTCAGCTTTATCAAATAAACCTTTTGCTCTTTCTGGATTACTACGAGAAAGTCTCTTATAACGGTTCTCACTCATAATAAAGTCTTGGTAACCCTTAGTAGGCTCTTTAGAATCTAATTGGAAAGGATTCTTGCCTTCTTGTGATAAGCGAGGGTCGAAGCGGAATAAGTGCCAGTAACCAGATTCAACAGCACTCTTCTCTTGAGCTTGAGCGTTGCTCAAACCACCAGCAATTCCATGATTAATACATGGAGCATAAGCGATTACAATTGATGGACCTGGATAATTTTCAGCTTCAATTAATGCTTTTATAGCTTGATTATAGTTAGCACCTTGGGAAATCTGTGCCACGTAAACATAGCCGTAAGTCATAGCAATTGCTGCCAAGTCTTTCTTCTTAGTTTCTTTACCAGCAGCTGCAAATTGTGCAATCGCACCTGTTGGAGTAGCCTTTGAAGATTGTCCTCCAGTATTGGAGTAAACTTCTGTATCAAATACAAGTATGTTGATATCTTCACCACTTGCGATAACATGGTCTAGTCCACCGAATCCGATGTCATAAGCCCAACCGTCACCACCAAAGATCCATTGTGATTTCTTAGATAAGAACTTTTTGTTTTCTAAAAGATTTTTCTTGTGTTCGTTATCGCAGTCAGCATCGCAAGCTTCAATAGCTGCAATTAGCTCTTTAGTTGCTGGAGCATTTAAAGTACTTGAATCTTTTGTTTCTAAGAAATCAGTACAAGCTGCCTTGATTTCATCGTTTGCAACAATATCTTGAAGAACTTCTACGTCTTTAATTAGACGTCCTCTTAAAGCTTTTTGTGCAAGAGCCATACCATATCCGAACTCTGCATTATCTTCAAATAATGAGTTATGCCAAGCTGGACCACGTCCATCTTTATCTACTGTATATGGAGTTGATGGCGCTGAAGCTCCCCAAATAGAAGAACATCCAGTAGCATTAGCAATATACATTCTATCTCCAAACAACTGAGTAGTAAGCTTAGCATAAGGTGTTTCACCACAACCTGCACAAGCACCTGAGAACTCAAGTAAAGGTTTCTTAAATTGACTTCCCTTAACAGTTGTTTCTTTAAATTTATTTGTAACAGCCTCATCGGTTTCAAGTCCTACACCATAATCAAATAGCTTTTGACCTTCTAGTTGAGACTCTTGAGCTTGCATAACTAGGGCTTTTTGACCCTTCTTACCTGGACATACATTAACACAAGATGCACAGCCTTGACAATCAGCTGGAGATACTGAAATTGCAAACTCGTATTCTTTTAGTCCGTTCATAGTAATAGTAGTAGTTCCTTCTGGAGCATTTGCCTTTTGATCTGCATTCATTGCAATTGGACGAATTGATGCATGAGGACAAACATATGAACAGAAGTTACATTGTATACAGTTTTCTGGTTGCCAGCTTGGAACTTCAACTGCAACACCACGTTTTTCAAATGCTGATGAGCCTGATGGAGTAGTTCCATCAACGTAATCAACAAATGCGGAAACTGGTAAATCATAACCTTGTTGAGCGTTAACTGAATTGGCTATATTATTTACATAATCAACTACATCTTTTCTACCAGTAATAGTAGCAGCAGATAGGTCTAAATCTTCTGCATTAGCCCACTCTGCAGGAACCTTAACTTCTACAGCTCCTGATATACCAAGATCAATAGCATCATGGTTCATCTTAACTATAGCTTCACCTTTACTACCATATGAAGCTGTAGCAGCATCTTTCATATACTTAACAGCATCATCTACAGGGATGATATCTGCTAACTTAAAGAATGCAGATTGTAATACTGTATTAATGCGAGTGCCAAGACCGATTTCTCTACCAATCTTGAAACCATCAATTACATAAAACTTAATGTTGTGATCTGCCATATAACGCTTAACTTGCCCAGGAATATGTTTTTCAATATCATCCATGTCCCAATTACAGTTTAGAAGGAAAGTTCCTCCATCTGTTAGTTCTTGAACCATGTCATATTTGTTCATATAAGCAGGATTGTGGCATGCAACAAAGTTTGCTTGTTTTATTAGATATGTTGACTTGATTGGATCCTTACCAAAACGTAAGTGAGATACTGTAATACCACCAGATTTCTTTGAATCATAGTCAAAGTAAGCTTGAGCATACATATCAGTATGATCACCGATAATTTTGATAGAGTTCTTATTGGCTCCAACAGTACCGTCAGAACCTAAGCCCCAGAACTTACAGCTAATTGTTCCTTTTGGAGTTGTTATAGGATTCTCTGTAACATCTAATGAAAGATTAGTTACATCATCAACAATACCGATAGTAAATCTTTGTTTTTCAGTGTTATTATAAACCGCAATTATTTGACCTGGAGTTGTATCTTTAGAAGCTAAACCGTAACGGCCTGTAAATACAGGAATGCTCTCGAACTTAGTTCCCTTTAATGAAGCTACAACGTCAAGATATAAAGGTTCACCAACTGAACCTGGTTCTTTTGTTCTATCTAATACAGTAATTTTCTTAACTGAATCAGGAATAGTGTTTACGAAGCGATCAATGCAAAATGGTCTGTAAAGTCTAACTTTGAGTAAACCATATTTTCCACCATTAGCATTCAAATAATCAATTGTTTCTTCTATAGTATCATTAACAGATCCCATTGCAATAATAATATGTTCTGCATCTTCAGCACCATAGTAGTTGAATAATTTATAATCTGTTCCGATTTTTTCATTAACTTGATTCATATAATCTTCAACAATGCCAGGAACAGCATTATAGTATGGATTACTTGCTTCTCTAGCTTGGAAGAAGATATCTGGATTTTGAGCAGTACCACGAGTTACTGGGTGCTCTGGGTTAAGAGCTTGCTTACGGTATGCATCTAATGCATCCTCATCAAGCATATCTTTTAAATCTTCATAATCCCAAGTTTCGATTTTTTGAAGTTCGTGAGAAGTTCTAAATCCGTCAAAGAAATGTAAGAATGGAACACGTCCTTTAATTGCTGCTAAGTGTGCAACTGCACCTAGGTCCATAACTTCTTGTGGATTAGTTGCTGCAAGTAGTGCATAGCCAGTTTGACGACATGCATATATATCTGAGTGATCTCCAAAAATAGAAAGCGCGTGACTTGCAAGAGCACGTGCAGAAACATGAATTACAGATGGTAATAATTCACCTGCCATCTTGTACATATTAGGAATCATAAGTAGTAAACCTTGAGAAGCGGTATATGTAGTAGTAAGTGCACCAGCGGCTAAAGAACCGTGTACTGCACCAGCTGCACCTGCTTCTGACTGCATTTCAGATACCTGTACTTCATCACCAAATATGTTCTTTCTTCCATCAGCGGACCAAGCATCTACATATTCAGCCATATCTGAAGATGGTGTGATTGGATAGATGGCTGCAACTTCAGTAAAAGCATAAGAGACATGAGCTGCGGCGGTATTTCCATCCATAGTTTTCATTTTTCGTGCCATGATAAAATTTCCTCCTTTATAAAATAATTAAGGGTAAAGGGCATAAACATGCCAGCAAGGGCAACAAAGAAACGTCCCGTGCCCTTAATTACATATGAATATAATTTGTTATATTATTTTAAAATATCTACTATATAAGATTATCATTATTCTGTAGAACTGTAAAGACCATATTTAAGTATATTTTGAAATAATTCTGCATATCCTGTCTAAAGTTGAAAAAATAATCGAAATGTCATATGGTATTATTTCAGTAAAATCTTGACAAGAAATTTATGATAGTCTATAATACTTTGAATATATATATGAATTTAATGCATAAGATAGATGCAATAATATAAAATGAGGAAGGGTGTTTATATATGATGACAAACAAAAAACATATAATCACTTATGAAGGATTAAGGGATTTAGAAGAGGAACTGCAAGATTTAAAGGTTAACAAAAGAAAAGAAGTAGCTCAGAAGATCAAAGAAGCAAGAGAACAAGGGGACTTATCTGAGAATGCAGAATATGATGCTGCTAAAGATGAGCAAAGAGATGTAGAAGCAAGAATAAGTCAAATAGAACTGACACTTAAGAATGCTGAAGTAGTTGTTGAAGACGATGTAGATGTCGATGCAGTTAGTATAGGCTGTAAGGTGAGAATACTAGACGTGGAATTTGACGAAGAAATGGAATACAAAATAGTTGGTTCAACAGAAGCAAACAGCTTAAAAGGAAGAATTTCTAATGAATCTCCTGTAGGAAGTGCCTTACTTGGTTTGAAAGTTGGAGACGTTGTACAGGTTGATACTCATGCTGGTCTTATAGAGTATAAGGTTTTAGAAATAAAAAGAGCAAGTTAACATAATAATATTAATTTAGAGATGATGTAATAAGGAAGGAAGGGTTTTGTGACTGAAGAAAATGATATCAATGAACTAATACAAGTAAAAATAGATAAACTAGAGGAATTAAAAACAAGTGGTAAGGATCCATTTCAAATTATGAAATATGACCCTAGCCACCATTCTTTAGATGTTTTGAATAATTATGATGAACTAGAAGGTAAAGAAGTTAACCTTGCAGGAAGAATCATGACAAAAAGGCTTATGGGAAAAGCTTCTTTTTGTAATATTCAAGATTTAAAGGGAAATATACAATCATATGTTAGAAAAGACGCAATAGGAGAAGAAGCCTATGCAGAATTTAAGAAATACGACATAGGTGATATTATTGGTATAAGAGGAACTGTTTTCAAGACAAGAACTGAAGAGATATCAATTAAGGCAGAAGAAGTTACTCTATTAACTAAGTCCTTGCAAGTGCTACCTGAAAAGTTTCATGGACTAAAAGATACAGACATTAGATATCGTCAAAGATATGTTGATCTAATTATGAATCCAGATGTTAAAGAAACCTTTATAAAGAGATCACAGATACTTAGAGAAATTCGTAATTATCTAGACTCTTTAGGATTTATGGAAGTAGAGACTCCAGTACTTGTAGAAAATGCAGGTGGAGCAGCAGCTAAACCATTTCTTACCCATCATAATGCCTTACACCAAGACTTAAAGTTAAGAATATCTCTTGAGCTATATTTAAAGAGACTAATAGTAGGTGGATTAGAGAAAGTTTATGAGATAGGAAGAGTATTTAGAAATGAAGGTCTATCTACTCGACACAATCCAGAGTTTACACTATTAGAACTATATCAAGCATATACAGACTATAATGGTATGATGGATTTAGTAGAGAATTTAATTAGAACAGTTGCTAAGAAGGTTCTAGGTAGCGATGTGATTACTTATGATGGTGTGGAAATTGATTTATCAAAACCCTTTAGAAGGATTACAATGGTAGATGCTGTTAAAGAATACTCTGGTGTAGAATTCACAGATGAGATGACTGATGATCAAGCAAAGGCTATAGCAGATGAACATCATATAGAATATGAAAAGATACACAAAAAGGGTGATATTCTAAATTTATTCTTCGACGAGTATGTAGAAGAAAAACTAGAACAACCAACATTTGTAACAGATTATCCAATAGAGATATCACCACTTGCCAGTAAAAAGCCTTCGGATCCTAACTATACTGAAAGATTTGAGCTGTTTATTACAAAACGTGAAATGGCAAATGCATTTTCAGAATTAAATGATCCAATTGATCAAAGAGAAAGATTTAAACATCAAGAAGAACTTATAGCAGCAGGTGATGAAGAAGCCAATGCTACAGATGATGACTTCTTAAATGCCTTGGATTATGGAATGCCTCCTACCGGAGGAATTGGAATAGGTATAGATAGACTTGTAATGTTATTGACAGGTGCAGCTTCTATTAGAGACGTGTTGCTGTTCCCGACAATGAAGAGTCTCAATTAGTGTAC
>CAZOGN010000012.1:41224-43298 GCA_964579655.1 uncultured Lachnospiraceae bacterium | reverse complement strand
GTGTTAAATGAAACGTCCCCCCCAACACATTTAAGATAGCTTTGCTTTAATATTTACATTTCGAATTAAGAAGCTACTTAATCCATAAGTAAAAACTGAAGTAGCTGTTATAAGTAAAAGAGTAAGTAAATTAAATTTTTTTGAAAATAGTATTTCATATACTTTAGAAATTCCCTCAAACCTTCCAGTAGGGAAAAGAGGTAAAATTAAAACTACAAATACAGCAAGTACAATCCACATAATATATCCAAACTTGTAATTTGCAGATGCCAATAAGTTTAATAAGCCTAAAACAAAAATAGATATAAAAAAAATAGAAAAGAATATAAAGATGGGGTTATCTGTCGAGCTATTAAAGACTGTAAAGTCAGTAAAAGGTTCCTTTCCGATTTTCTTAATTAAGATATAATCGAATTTTAAAAAGATTGTTTGGATAAGGGAAGTTATAAATGCAATTATAATGTTTGTGACGATTAAGGAAACAAAGAAGCCTTTTCTTGTAGTACTAAAGCCGACTGCAATTGGCATTATTTCGTAATAAAACAAATAACTAAGAATCACAAAAAATATTAGGATAACCATAAAGTTTGCACCAGCAATTGAAGAAAGTGTAGTATTATCATCTAAGTTTGTATGAATACCATATATTGTACTACTTCTAACACCTTGACTAGAACCCATTGTATTTACAATAATAGTAAAAACAAATGACAAGATATTTATTATAGTTATAACAATCCAAAATGACATCAAATTTGATTTAGCTTCATTAAATAAAAAGGTTATTGGTCTCTTAAATTTCTTCATCATTATTCCCCCTAAGCTTATTTTCAATATTTATTTCTGTTAAGTAAACAAACAATTTCTGTAATGGAATATTACTTATTTCCACATTATTATCCTTTAGTTCTTTCTTCATATTTTCTGAGAGTTCATCAAACAAAGCAATAATAGAAGAGGAACCGAAATTTTCTTTGTTAATAATTTGCTTATCTTCTATTATAGGTAGGATATGTTCTAATCTACCATTCAGATAATAACTTTTTCCCATAAGATTAGTAACATCATCATGAACATACACTTCTTGATCTTTTAATATTATTATTTCTTCAAACAAATTTGTAACTTCATCAATTAAGTGAGTTGATAAAATGACCGTTCTTGGATTGCTTTCTACATCTTTTAGGAGTAGGTTATAAAACTTATATCTATAGGCAGCGTCTAAGCCAAGTGAAGGTTCATCAAAAAGTGTTAGGGGAGCTCTTGATGCCAAGCCAATTATTAAGCCGACAATTGTTTGATTACCCCGTGAAAGTCTGTGATACTTTTTATTAATGTTTAAATTAAACTCCTCTATTAGGACATCTTTATATTCCTCATCCCAGTCCTTATATAACATACTGGCTATTTTGAAAATTTTCTTAACTTTATCTTCAGTTGGAAGTTCACTTTCTTTGATAATACAAATGTTTTCAACAACTTCAATATTTTCATAAACTTCATTTCCCTCATATTTGACATTACCACTATCAGATCTAATTTGATTAGATATAATGTTAAGTAGTGTAGTTTTGCCTACCCCATTACGGCCCAATAGACCATATATTTTATTTTTTTCTAATTTTAAATTAATATTACTAAGTACTTTAGTTTTGCCATATGATTTGTTTAAATTGTTAATTTCTAGCACTTACTATCTCCCCCTTCTTTTTTAATATAATCTGTTATTTTATTCATACTGATATTTAATCTTTCTGCTTCTTTTAAAGTTTCAGGTAATGTGTTTTTAAAAAATGTTTTCTGCCTCTTTTTTAAAATTATTTCCTTAGAATCTTCTTTCACAAACATTCCTAAGCCCCTTTTCTTATACAAAATACCTTCATCTACTAGGAGATTAAGCCCCTTTCTTGCGGTGGCTGGATTAATCTGATATAAACTTGCAAATTGATTTGTTGAAGGTGCTTGTTCATTTTCTTTTAAGTTTCCAGTTAATATTTCGTTTTCAATGGTTTCTGCTATTTGTATATAAATTGATTTATTAGAGTTTGTATCAATCAATATGTCACCTCCTTAA
>CAZOGN010000012.1:0-41124 GCA_964579655.1 uncultured Lachnospiraceae bacterium | reverse complement strand
CAGGAATAAACTATGAAAAGATTAGTAATCGGTATATTAGCTCATGTAGATGCAGGTAAAACAACACTTGTTGAAAGCATGATGTATAGTACTGGAAATATAAGAAAATTAGGAAGAGTTGATCATAAAAACACGCTTTTAGATACATATGAACTAGAGCGTAATAGAGGTATCACCATTTTTTCTAAGCAAGCAATATTAAAAATGGGAGATATAGAGTTTACACTTTTAGATACTCCTGGGCATGTGGATTTTTCTTCGGAAATGGAAAGGACCTTACAAGTTCTTGATTATGCTATTTTGGTAATTAGTGCTCGTGACGGAGTGCAAGGACATACTGAGACGCTATGGAAATTACTTGAGAAGTACCAGATTCCAACCTTTATATTTATTAATAAAATGGACATGCCAGATACTGATAAGAAATTTCTCCTAAAGGATATACAAAAAAGATTAGCTGATACCTGTATAGATTTTTCTAATAATCAAGACAGTAAAGAATTTAAAGAAAACATTGCCATGTGTGATGATTTCTTGTTTGAAGAATATATTGAAAGTGGAAGAATTAAAAGGGCTGGTATTATAAAAGTAATCAGCAAGAGAAAGATCTTTCCTACTTATTTTGGCTCAGCACTAAAGCTTTATGGCATAGATGAATTTCTTAAGGGGATAGAAAACTTCTCCATGGGACCTAAGTATCCAAATGATTTTGGAGCAAGAGTATATAAAATAGCTAGAGATGAATCAGGAAACAGGCTTACTTTTTTGAAGATTACTGGTGGAAAGTTAAAAGTGAAGATGCCTTTAGAACAAGAAAAGGTTGATCAAATTCGTATTTATTCTGCTTCTAAATATGAAATAGTGGACGAAATAAAAGCAGGTGCAGTATGTGCTGTTATGGGTTTGACAAAGACATTTCCAGGACAAGGCTTGGGAATAGAAACTTCATATAATAAACCCACCTTAGAAGCGGTGCTTAATTATAAAATTATTTTGCCCACAGGCTGCAATGTCCATGAGATGTTAACTAAGTTAAAACAACTTCAGGAAGAAGACCCACAGCTGAGTATTGTTTGGAAAGAAAAATTAAAAGAAATTCATGTAAAGTTAATGGGTAAAATTCAGGAAGAAATTTTTAAAAGCCAAGTATTAGAGAGATTTGGAATAGAAGTAGAATTAGGTGCTGGAAGCATTATATATAAAGAAACAATTGCGGAGGCAGTTGTAGGTATTGGACATTTTGAACCACTTGGTCATTATGCTGAGGTACATCTCCTTTTGGAACCTGGCAAGACTGGAAGTGGTTTGGTATTTGATACTGCTTGTAACGAGGATGTTCTAGATGCTAATTGGCAGAGACTGATTTTAACACATTTAAAAGAGAAGGAACATATAGGAGTTCTAACTGGTTCTCCAATAACAGATATAAAGATAACTTTACTTACAGGACGTGCCCATCAAAACCATACAGAAGGCGGCGATTTTAGACAAGCCACCTATAGAGCAGTGCGCCATGGCTTAAAGAAGGCAAAGAGTGTATTGCTTGAACCGTATTATAATTTCAGTATGGAAATACCTACTGATAATGTAGGCAGGGCCATGACTGATATAGAGCAGATGAATGGGAAGTTTGCTCCACCATTAACAAATGAAGACATGACTCAGCTTACAGGATATGTAGCAGTTTCTACTTTTGCTGACTATCAATCAGAACTGATTTCCTATACTAGGGGTAAAGGCAGAATAACCCTTACACTAAAAGGCTTTGAACCATGCCATAACCCAAAAGAAGTTGCTTCATATATTGGATATGATAGTGAGTCTGACTTGGAGAATCCTACAGGCTCGGTTTTTTGTAACAAGGGAGCAGGGTTTTTGGTAAAATGGAATAAGGTTGAAGATTATATTCATGTAGACAATGAATGGAAGCAAAACTGTCACGATACAAATTCAGATAAGGAAGAAGTTAAAGTTTCATCTCATAATTCTTACAAAGGAACTTTAGAAGAAGATAAAGAACTAGAATCAATATTTGTTCGTACATTTGGTCCTATAAAAAGAAGGTTAAATGATTCGAGAAGTCTTATGGGATGCGAAAATAATAATGATAAGAAAGCTAATCAAAATAAGACTAAGTGGAAACATATAAAGAAAAAGCAAGACAAGGAAAATTATCTGTTAGTAGATGCATATAATATTATATTTGCATGGGATGAATTAAAAAATCTAGCAAAAGATAATTTGTCTGCAGCAAGAACTAAGCTTATAGATATACTATCAGATTATCAAGCCTATAAAAAATGCAAGCTAATAATCGTATTTGATGCCTACAAAGTAGAGGGTGGTATTGAACAAGTGATTGAGTATGACAATATTCATGTAGTATATACAAAAGAAGCAGAAACAGCTGATATGTATATTGAGAAAGTAACCAAGGATATAGGCAGTAAACATAATGTTATAGTTGCAACTTCAGACTATTTAGAGCAGATGATTATTATGGGTCATGGAGCTATGAGACTATCTGCTAGAGAACTTAAAGAAGAAATTGAATTAGTAAAAGATGAGATAAGAACTTATTACAAGGATAAAACACCTCAAAGAAAAAATAGAATTGGCGACCATTTAAGTGAAGACCTGAAAAAGTTTCAGATTGAAGAATAATTTAAAAACCTTCTAGGAAATGAAGACCTTATAATAGAAGTTTCATTTCTTAGAAGGTTTTATATATAAAGAGTTTTACTTTTTAAATAAGTTGAATTTATATTGACAAATTATCAAAATACCCTTGCACTAAAACTATAGGAGTACCTTTGTCGCCGCTTCCAGAAGTCAAGTCACTTAAAGAACCTAATAAATCAGTGATACGACGAGGAGTTGTTCCTAGTGTAGCCTTATCATCAGTTGATTCCTTATCCCTATTCCTTATGTATTCAGTTATGGCTACTTCTAGTTCTTCACCATCTAAATCGGCAAAGTCATTATCAGCAAGGTATTTTAGTTTTACTTCATTGGGGCGACCGCATAAACCTTCTGTAAAAGCGGGAGAAACAACAGGATCTGCCAGTTCCCATATCCTTCCTACGGGATCTTTAAAAGCACCATCGCCGTATACCATAACTTCCACATGCTTACCTGTCTTCTCAAGTATAAGTTTTTGAATCTTATCTACTACACTTTGGCAATCTCTTGGGAACATCTTAACTGTATCTTCAGTTGCTTTGTTGCTACCAAGTAAGCCATATTCTTCATTGTAGCCACCACCGTCTACAGATGAAGTTAAAATATCATCAAGCCCTAGTACTTTGCTTGCACCAGCTGCTTTTAATATGCGTTTTGTTCGTTCTCTAGAGTGAATATCACAAGCAAGAACATCTTTTGTATAATTTAAAATTGCACGAGCATCGTTTGCAAATATTATCTCAAGTTCACAATCTTCAGCTTCAACAACTTCTCTATAATATTCAACATAATCTACATCGGTAAAGGTATGCCTTGGATAACCAAACAATTCACGATACTTTGTTTCTGTAAGTACGTCAGTCCATGGATTAACCTTGCATGAGTCTAAGAGATCCAAATCTACAAGATGGTTGCCAACTTCATCAGCTGGATAACTTAACATTAATACTATCTTCTTTGAAGCCCTAGCAATACCTTTTAGACATGTTGCAAAACGGTTCCTACTTAAAATGGGAAAGACAAGACCAAGGGTTCTTTCGTTAAAGTTGTTCTTAATGTCTAGAGCGATTTGATCAACTGATGCATAATTCCCTTGAGCTCTAGCCACTACAGCTTCTGTTATAGCAATAACATCACGATCGTATATATCAAAACTGCTGATGCTTGCAGCATTTAGAACACTATCTACAGTTATTTCAACGATATCGTCACCTTTACGTATAATAGGTGCTCTAACACCTCTTGAAACCGTTCCTATTAGTCTTTCCATAAATAAACACACTCCTTAGGTTATCATAATCAAATTTACCATCAATAATTATACCATCAATTATGAATTTAGTAAACTAAACTTATTTATTCATGGCTATAAAAAATTCCACAAAAAGAAGTTAATGGTAACTGGGTTAAACGCATAAATATTAATTGACAATAGGACAAAAATAGTATATTCTTATGAATAATGAATAAATAGGTACATAACAACGTATAATTATGCAGAAATGCAACGAGGAGAGAAGTTATATGAAAAAATTATTAATGATTTTAGTTTTATCAGTGTTTTCACTTAGTTTAGTAGCATGTGGTTCTAAAGAAAAGGATAGTAGTTCTAAGGTAAAAGTAATTGACATTCAACTAACACAGGAAGAATATGCATTTGGAGTTGATAAAAACAATCCTGAGTTATTAGCAGCTGTTAATGAATTAATTGCAGACAGTATGGAAGATGGTACATTTGAAAAAATACTTGATAATCACTTTGCTGACGGAACAGCAGTAGCAATTGAGAGTGCAGAAATTGATTCTAGCAAAGAACAATTAGTCGTTGCAACTAATGCAGCTTTTGAGCCATTTGAGTATAAATTGGGTGATAAATATTATGGTATAGATATGGAATTTGCTCAATTAATTGCAGACAAACTTGACTTAGAGCTTGCAATTAATAACATGGATTTTGATGCAGTTTGTCTTTCAGTAGCAGAAGGTAAAGCTGATATAGGAATGGCTGGTCTAACGATAACAGAAGACAGAAAAGAATCTGTTAACTTTTCAAAATCTTATTATAATGCTTCTCAAAAAGTTGTGGTATTAGAATCTAATACAGATTATGATGAATGCAAAACAAAAGAAGATGTAGAAGCTATTCTTAATGAACTAGACAGTGACGCCAAGATAGGTGTACAAATAGGAACGACTGGACAGTTTTATGTTGAAGGAGATGAAGATTGGGGCTTTGAAGGATTTGATGTAAAATGTATTGGCTATAAATCAGGTTCACTAGCAGTTCAAGATATGATAAATGGAAATATTGATATTGTTATTATTGATGAAGCACCAGCTGATGCAATTGTAGAAGCAACTAATTCATTAAACTAAAATTAAGAGAATTAAAAGAAATTGAGGAATTGTAATGGGAAGTTTTGAAAAAAAAATTATGGCTTTTTGGGAAGTGTTTTACGAGCATAATGGATACCAAGAGGTATTAACAGGACTTAAAAACACACTATATATTGCTGTAATAGGCTTAATTATTGGTATAATAATTGGTACTGTAATTGCCATTATAGATGTATTTCCCAAATATAAGAGATTACCTAGAATTTTAAATAGAATATGCAAAGTTTATGTAGGCTTATTTAGAGGGACTCCCATGGTGGTTCAACTACTAGTTTCCTACTATGTGGTATTGCCTTTGATAGGTTTAAATGCACATTCAGTAAGTGTATGCGTTGTAGTTTTTGGACTTAATAGTGGTGCCTATGTCTCTGAAATTATGAGAGGTGGTATTAACTCTGTTGATCCAGGACAGCTAGAAGCAGGTCGTGCTGTAGGTTTAAGTTATGGGGTGGCTATGTTAAAAGTAGTGGTACCTCAGGCAGTTAAGAACATATTGCCGACCCTTGGCAATGAATTTATCTCATTAATAAAAGAAACATCTGTAGTTAGTTTTGTAGGTGCAACCGATCTTTATGTCGCATTTAACTACATTGGATCAAATAATTATGAATTTATGGTTCCCTATCTAGTTATGGCTTTGATTTATATTGTACTTGTTATGGGAATATCATTCTTAATAAAAATAATGGAAAGGAGCCTACAAAAAAGTGATAGAAGTAGTTAATTTATTTAAAAATTTCGGAAAACTCAAAGTACTAAAGAATATTAATGTTGAAATTAAAGAAGGCGAAAAAGTTGCAATTATAGGGCCTTCAGGAAGTGGAAAGAGCACTTTTTTGCGTTGCCTAAACTGTATGGAAGATCCAACTTCTGGTTCCATTATTTTTGATGGTGTAGATATTGCTGATATAAAGGTTGATATAAATTTGCACCGTAGACATATGGGGATGGTTTTTCAACAATTTAATTTATTTAATAACAAAAAAGTAGTAGATAATATTATGATGGCTCCAGTACATGTAGGAATTAGTGATTTGCGTAAGAAAAAAATGCAAAATCTTCGAATAAATATTACGAATATATTTAAAAAAGATAAAGAACCTCTTAATGAGATAAAGACAAGTAAATCACAAATCATTGAAGAAGCAAAACAAAATGCAATGAATTTACTTAGAAGAATTGGTCTTGAAGATAAGGCTTATGTATTTCCATCTACTTTATCAGGGGGACAAAAGCAGCGTATTGCAATTATACGTGCCTTGGCTATGAATCCGAAAGTTATTTTATTTGATGAGCCTACTTCTGCCCTTGATCCAGAAATGGTTGGTGAAGTTCTTGATCTTATCAAGCAATTAGCCGATGAAGGAATGACTATGGTTATTGTTACTCATGAAATGGGATTTGCTAAGGAAGTGGCTACTAGAGTCTGCTTTATGGATGAAGGAAAGATTTTAGAGGATGCCCCTCCAGAAGAGCTTTTTAATAATCCACAGCATTCAAGATTAAAGTTATTCTTATCAAAGGTATTGTCTTAAGACAATACCTTTAACAAACATATCTTAGATAAGCTTTTGCTATTCCAATATAATACTCAGACTCTCTAATTATATGGGCTACTACAATTCCGTTTACAGGGTTTGACCGAACTGCTTGGCTTTGCTTTGTCATCATATCTAAATAGTTAACAAACATTTCACTTTGTTCTAAAGTAATTTCTATTAAGCATAATATGTCTTCTAAAAGCTCAGGTGTTATTTCATAACAGGTGCGACGTAAGCGTTTCATGTACTGGGTTATAGTACCCTCAGTCTGACTAAATACTCTTTGTAGTTCTTCTAACTTAGACACATACATTGATTCTAAGTTGCTTACAATTTCACGGATAACTACAGTGTGCTCAGCTTCTTGTCTCTTCCAAAACTGAGCTTCTTCAAGTATTCGAACACTATTCTTATCACCATAACAAAACTCCATATTTACCTCTTTTATCAGTTTTTAATATTTACATTATACTATGATACTATTTTTAAAATGTGATTTATACTATTAATAAAATGTTTAAAATGATAATATAGAAGTGCTAAGAAAATGAAAAACTTATAATAATTCTAGTGTTTAATATACTTATTGTTTCAAGGAGAAAGTTATGTCATATAAATATTTTAAAAACACTTCATGTAAGTACTTTCCATGCCATAAGGTTGGTAAAGAAAAAGAGTTTAATTGTTTGTTTTGTTTTTGTCCCCTATATCAACATAAGAATTGTGGTGGAAATTATAAAAATCTTGAAAATGGATTAAAGGATTGTAGTGATTGTATTATTCCACATAAGAACTATGAATATATTGTAGATAAACTCAAAGAAAAGGGATATATAGGGATATAAAAAAGTAGAGATATAATAAAGACATGCATTATTAACTTTTTTTAAAATATAATAAAATAAGATAATATGCGGGGAACATAGAATATATTGAATAAAATAAAGCAGATTTTTTTACTTACATTATTTTTAGTATTATGTTATTTTGTTGGAGGAGGAATTGCTGTATTAACAAGTGCAACAATTAATCCGTTTTTTATTGAAAACACACAGAATTGGGGATTGGGATTTCAAACAGAAGGCCAGCCACCCACTGGCAATGCAAGTACAGAGGAATTAAAGGAATATAATGCTTACTATCTAGGCAATACAGAAGAAAAAGTAATATATTTAACCTTTGATGCAGGCTTTGAAAACGGTTATACACCTGCTATTTTGGATACATTGCAAAAACATAAGATAAGTGTAACTTTTTTCTTAGTGGGGAATTATATTGAAACTAGCCCCGATTTGGTAAAACGTATGGTTGATGAAGGCCATATTGTGGCTAATCATACATACTCTCATCCAGACATGTCGAAGATTTCATCAAAGGAATCCTTTAAAAAAGAGTTAGAAGACCTAGAAAAGGAATATGAGAAAGTAGTAGGGCAAGAGATGAGAAAGTATTATAGGCCTCCACAAGGTATATATAGTGAAGATAACTTAAGGATGGCTAATGAACTTGGGTATGAGACTTTCTTTTGGAGTCTTGCTTATGTAGATTGGTACGTAGACAATCAACCTACTAAAGCTCAAGCATTTGATAAATTGATAGGAAGAATTCACCCAGGAGCAATAGTCTTACTTCATAGTACCTCTCAAACAAATTCCGAGATACTAGATGAACTACTAACAAAGTGGAAGGATATGGGCTATAGTTTTAAAAACTTAGACGATTTAGCTATAGATGTCAGGCACCATTAATTAATGGTGCCTGACATCTATAGCTTATTCCATTTCCATATCGTCTTCTTTTGTTTGTTGAAGTGTTCCATGAGGATGTTCAGGAGGAGCATAGATTGAATATAATTTAATGGGTCTATTTCCAGTATTAATTAGATTGTGCCATTTCCCAGCAGGTATTATAAAGGCGTAACCTTCTCGAACATTATTTTGATAATCCATGTTATCCATAGAATCTCCCATAAGGACTAATCCTTCTCCTTGCTCAATCCTAATAAATTGATCAAGATTTGGATGAGCCTCATAACCAATATCACTATCTACATCTATACTCATTAATGTAATCTGTAGGTGTTGGCCAGTCCAAACTGCTTGACGATAATTATTGTTTTGAAGAGTAGCTTCTCTTATGTTAAAAGAAAAGGGCTCTGGCCCTTGGTCACCCAAGCTAGGCATCATTTGACTAGGCATTCTCTGGTTAGGCATCCTTTGAACAGACATGTCTTGGAAGGTTTGATAATCAAAAGTCCTGTTCATGTTATAGTTAGGAAAGCGGCTGTAATAATCCCGCATATCTTGATTGCAATTGGGATTGTATCTGTTGTCGTATCTCAAAGTACTCACACTTTCTGAATTTAATCTATATTATATTATGCCCTTTTTATTTTATTGTTCATTAAGATGACAAGAAACAAACGCTTCTTGACTTGTTTTTATAAAAAAAATATACTTTAATTGAATGCTTGCATAGACTCGGAGAAGGGATGGTTGATTGGCGTGGAAACAAAAGAATTATTTATAAAAAGCTTGATAGACGAAGATAAAGATGAAATGTATAAAATTTTGAAAGAAATGTATCCAATTGATATTGCCATTGAATTAGCAGAAGTGGATGATGATTTATTATCGAGATTTTGTACTTTAATTGATAAAGAAAGATTAGCTGAAATAATTGAACAATCTGAGATTACATTACAAAAAAGAATACTTAATGAATTTAGTATACATAGTATTATTGAAATATTTGCACATATGTCAAAGGATGATATTACTGATATTCTTGGAAACATACCCTTTAAATTAAGAAAAGATATTTTGCGTTCTATGCAAAAAGGAGAGTCCAACGAAATAGAACACCTTCTAGGATACGCACCAGATACTGCTGGTGGAATTATGACTACGGAATATTTAGCTTTAAGAGGTGACTTATCCGTTGAAGAGGCAATAAAAAAGATCAAAAAAATTGGACCAAAAACTGAAGTCTTAGATCCGATATTTGTTCTGGATATAAGGAAAAAACTCATAGGTACTGTAAGTTTGAGGGATATTCTAACTGCAGGAGAAGGTGATGAGTTGTTTGCTATAATGGAAGATAATATCATAGCTGCTTATCCAGAAGACCCTCAAGAAGAAGTTTCAATACTTGTATCTAAGTACGACTTAACAGTTATTCCGGTTATTAACCATAACGATGATTTGATAGGTATTATTACAGTTGATGATATTATAGATGTTATTGTGGAAGAACATACTGAAGACTTACTTGGTCTTGGTGGTGTTAGTAAAGAAGAAAGAGTGCATAGTACACTATCTGAATCTATTAAGAAAAGACTTCCTTGGCTTCTTGTCAATCTTGCAACGGCATTTTTAGGATCAATGGTTATTGCAAGCTTTGGCAATATTATAACTCAGGTAGTTGCCTTAGCAGCAATTATGCCTATTATTGCAGCTTTAGGAGGTAATTCAGGCAGTCAATCCTTAGCGGTTGTTATAAGAGGTATTACATTAGGAGAGTTAAAAATAAAAGAAGATGGTAGATTGTTATTTAAACAGATAGCATTAGGTTTGGAAAATGGACTAGTAATTGGTTCCATAGCAGGAGGGATTATGTACTTACGCTATGGAAATCCTTATCTAAGTTTGATTGTTCTACTAGCCATGATTGGTAATTTAATAATTGGGAGTTTCTTTGGTTTTTTAATTCCTGTTATTATGAAACTTTTAGGTGTAGATCCTGCCTTAGCTTCATCTATTTTTTTGACAGCAACAACTGATGTCTTTGGCTTCTTTTTATTCTTATTACTAGCCAAGATATTTTTACCATTTTTAATTTGATAGAAGTAGTTGACAATATAAAAGAAATATAGTAATATACGATGTGTTGTTGCAAAAATAATTAAAGAATATGGCCCCATGGTCAAGTGGTTAAGACACCGCCCTTTCACGGCGGTATCAGGGGTTCAAATCCCCTTGGGGTCATAATAAGAAGTAAAAAAAGTCATTTATAAAGATATCTTTATAAATGACTTTTTTGTTGTTTAATAAAGAAATACCTAAAGTTCAAATATTTGTTAACACAAATGTGAGAATATATGGTAAAATAATGATATGGAAGATATATGTATATTTACTATTAGATTATTATAATAATTTACGGGGAAGAAAAGTATGAAAAAGATATTTTATATAATAGCTAGCAATATAAAGTATTATAGAAGAATTTTCAAATACTTAATTGCTACTATTAAAGAATACGTAGTCAAAAACGATAAAATGGTTACAAAAGTTTCATTTTCCTTAATGACGGGAGTAGCAGTTCTGTCTCTATCACTTATAATTGGTAAAGTATTTTTAGCGAAGGATAATATGAACTACGATGATAGGGAAGTTTACGCTTTTGAATATTCAACTGACGAATCAAAAGAAGATAAAAATGTAATTGACGAAACCCAAATTAATGAAACGGCCCCAAAAAAGGTTGTGCCAACCCCAACTGTGGAAGAAACAGAGGAAGAAACTGAGACAGAAGAAGAGACTGACATAGAGGAAGAAAGCAAAAATACTGTTATTAAAGCTAAAAAGGCTACTGTAAATGATAAAGAGGATCCTCAAAAGAACAAAAAAGGAGGGGCATCTATAGACATAGCTAAGATTACTATAAAGGAACCTAATAAGGACGTCTCATCAGTCGAATCTAAAGAATATTTAAATGATTCCGTAACATATGGTATAGATGTATCAAAGTGGCAAGGAAAGATTGATTGGAAAAAAGTAAAAGCATCAGGTGTTGAATTTGCCATGATACGTGTAGGTTACCGTAGCCTTAGTGGAGGTACCCTTTATGAAGATCCTTATGCAAAGTATAACTTACAACAGGCACAGGCGAATGGAATTAAAGTGGGGGTTTATTTCTTTTCTACAGCAATTAACAAGAAAGAAGTATTAGAAGAAGCAAGATGGGTTACACAATTTATAGCACCTTATTCTATTACTTACCCAGTAGCTTATGATTGTGAAGAATATAATAATAGAAATTATAGACATTATAGTTTATCGAAGAATGAACGTACAGATTTAGCTATTGTGTTTTTAGACCATGTTAAAAGCAAGGGATATAGTCCAATATTTTATAATTCATCAAGTCATTTAAGAAACAATTCTCAATGGAATACAAGTAAATTAAATGAAAAATGTGAAGTTTGGGTAGCACAATGGGTTGATAATTTTACACCATCGTCGCGTTCGGAATATAACGGACCCCATGATATGTGGCAATATACTGCAAGGGGAAAGGTGTCAGGAATAAAAGGATATGTAGATTTGAATGTGGCCTATTTTGGATATAGTAAAGGAAAGACGCAAGATCCAACAAGTACGCCAATCCCAACAGAAACAGAAATAGAGACAGAAACAAAACCAACAACAGCGACTATGACACCGACACCGACACCGACACCAGTTTCAACAGTGACAGTGACACCGACACCGACACCAGTTTCAACAGTGACAGTGACACCCACACAAGTTCCTTCAGCTTCGCCAAGACCAACAGGAGATGAAGAAGTAGCAGAGGCAATAGATTCACCAGAACTACAATAGAATATTTGTGTATATTATAAGACTCTTTAAGTAACAATTGCCAAGTATTATGAATAAGATGATATATACTGGTTATAAATGGAACAACTCAACCTGTGGGATTATACTTAATTTCACAGGTTTTATTAAAATAGTTTCATTGTAATAGAAAGATTGTTATGAGGGAGAAACCTTGTGATGAAAAATTATAAAAAGGTTAGAAGGGTTTTGTGGACAATTTTATTTGCAAATATATTTGTGGCATTTATTAAAATAGCCTTAGGGATATTTATGAAAAGCAATAGTATGTCAGCAGATGGGTTGCATTCCCTAATAGATGGTTCTTCTAATATAGTAGGATTAGTGGGTATATATTTTGCATCTATGCCTGTTGACGATAATCATCCTTATGGTCATAAAAAATATGAGATGATTGCAGGTATATTTATATCTATTATGCTTTTTGTAATCGGGATAAAGGTTGTAATAGAAGGAATTATAAGATTAATTAATCCGATTAATCCTGATATTACATTACTATATATATTATTATTAATTTTAACAATTCTAATTAATATTATAGTAAGTATTTATGAAAGGCAAAAGGGGCAGGAACTAAATAGTCAAATACTTATTTCTGATTCAATTCACACAAAAAGTGATATATTTGTATCTACTGGAGTGCTTATTACATTAATATGTATTAAACTTGGTATACCAACATTTGCCGATTCAATATCCTCTTTTATTATCGCTGTTTTTATACTTCATTCAGCTTATGAAGTTTTTAAAGACAATAGTTCAATCTTGATTGACTCAGCGATTGTAGATACAAAAAAAATTATTGAAATTGGGGGAAGTTTCAAATCAATAAAAGAAATTCACAAAGTCAAAAGTAGAGGAACAAAAAATGATATTTATATTGATATGCATGTTATGACTGAACCAAACTTAAGTGTTGGAGATTCTCATAAACTAGTTCACGAATTAGAGGATAGAATCAAGGAGGAAATCAATAAAAATATACAGATAACCGTACATTTAGAACCATTTAACTCACAAGAAAAGAAGGTGTAAGTATGAAAAGAGAAGAGTTTACATTTAAAGGTAAAGAAGCCGTAGATATCTTTTATTATCGATGGCAAGTGCCAGAAGAGCTTGAGGCAAAAGGCATTTTTTTAATACTTCATGGAATGGCAGAACATTCATTTCGTTATGATAATTTTGCAAATTTTTTATGTGAACATGGTTATATAGTTTATGCTACGGATCACAGAGGCCATGGAAAAACAGGAAAATCCATAGATAGACTAGGCTATTTTGGAGAAGGCGGATGGAGTCTTTTGGTAAACGATGTCTATCAATTGCTTAGTATAATAAAATCAAACCATAAAGATATTCCTATAATACTATTTGGTCATAGTATGGGTTCAATACTTGCAAGAACTTGTATATCTGAATATGGTTCAGAATTTGATGAGGTTATTTTGTCAGGAACAACCAACGGTAATTCTGGATTCTTCAGGAAGTCTTCACTTTGTCTAGCAAAAATTATTGCGTTTTTTACAGATGGCCAAAAAAAATCTCCACTTATGGATAAAGTGGCTTTTGGTAAATATAATAAGAAGTTTTCAAAAGAAACATCAGTTGAATGGTTGACTAGAGATGAGGAAAAGAAGCAAGAATACCTAGATGATGAACTGTGTGGTTTTATATGTACAGCAAGTTTTTTTGTCGACATGCTAGATGGTATTAATAAAAACGCTAAAGAATCAAATGTGGAAAGAGTTCCAAGTAACTTACCAATGTATATTTTTTCAGGAACAATGGATCCAGTAGGTAATTATGGTAAGGATGTATTTAATACATATGAATTATATAAAGATGTAGCAAAATTAGAGAATGTCAAGTTGAAGCTTTATGAAGATGGCAGACATGAGATGCTTAATGAAGTTAATAAAGATGAAGTTTATAAGGATATTTTGGAATGGATAGAAGCCCAGGATTTGCAAGCAGTTCAAACCTAATGTACGCTGACATTAAAGAATTAAATGATCCAAAAGGAAAATCAGAACCAAAATCTATAGATATTAACTAAAAACCAATGAAAGAATTATTAAAAAAGAAGCCCTCTTCATTCTGCTAAATGAAGAGGGCTTCTATTAAGATGAAAGGGGGATGTAAGATTGTCTGCTTGTAATTTATTATTTCTTGTTGTATATTCATAAATAATAAATACTTATACGTTTGTAATATAAAAAATATAGTGAAAGTTTATGAAATAAAACAGGAGGATAGGCTGGTATATATTCTAGTCTAAAAAACATATGATAGGTTTAGGCACATTAGGTAATATAGTTCTTATACTTATAGGATCGACTTTAGGATTTTTGCTTAAAGGAAGATTAAAAGAGTGTTATCAAGATACGATAATGAAGGGACTCGGTCTTGCAGTAATGTTCATAGGCATTAGTGGAGCCTTAGAAGGACTTCTTGTAATAGAAGATGGAGCAATCATAAGCACAAATGTAATGCTTATGATTGTATCCCTATCTGTAGGTGGATTAATAGGCGAATTTATAGATATAGAGGCAAGACTTGATAATGTAGGTGAATGGCTAAAAAGAAAATTAAAGGTTAATCAGGATAAGAACAAAGGTTTTGTAGAAGGCTTTGTCAACAGCTCTTTGTTATTTTGTGTAGGAGCCATGGCCATTATTGGCTCGCTAAGGGATGGACTTAATGGTGATCCTTCTATGCTTATAGCAAAAGGAGTTATTGACGGTGTTGTTGCTATCTTTTTTGCGTCAACTCTAGGTATTGGTGTATTCTTTTCAGTTATTCCAGTAGGAATATATCAGGTAATAATCACCATAGCCGCAGGTTTTATAGAACAATTCCTAAGTGGAAGATTGATATTAAACCTGTCTTTTGTAGGTTCAATCCTAATCTTTGCAATTGGAATAAACATGATCTTTGGTAAAAAAATTAAGACAGGAAATCTTCTGCCAGCAATATTTGTTCCTATAGCATATGAGGTAATATTGTGTTTTATCTAATAAATCCAGGCTAATATCATTTAGGCATAGTTGTTTGGCACTATTAAAATTCCAGACACTGAAAAAACAAATCATGCTACCATCCTGGAACCTTTTTCAGTGAGCTTGGACTGCTTTTATATTGAAGTCTAGACTTTTATAATATTATACAAGGTAGATGCTATTATCCAGCTTTGGGGAAAGAAGTTCATAATTTGCCAGTAACCCACACCAGTTAGATTAAATTCATTAATTAAGCGAAACTTTGCATCCATACTTCTTGCATCATCAAACCAGACTACATGAGCAATTCCTTCTGCGTCAGTATAATAGTAAAAAGGGGCTTGTGCTTGCTCGTCGAATTCAATAGAAACATTATGAATTTCAGCTCTTTCAAGAGCCTCTATATTACTTAGGGCTTCTGCCATAGTTTCTCCCTGGATAAAGGGTAGTGCCCAATCATAAGCATAGTTTGGCATACCCATTAATATCTTATTTGGGTCAATTACTGTTACACCATAATCTAAGACCCGTCTTACCATGTTAGCAGGGGCTGTTGCCATTGGTGGACCAAATAGATAGCCCCATTCATACGTCATAAGTAAAACCAAATCAACTATATTACCAATCCTTTCATAATCGTGGGCTTCGTATAAAAGGCCTGGTTGTTCACTTGAGGTCTTTGGAGCAAGAGCTGCCATCACTTGATATCCTGATGGTCCCAGTACGTTTTTCATATTTTGAACAAAGCTAATAAAGGCTTCTTTATCAGTGGGTAAAATAAATTCAAAATCAATATCAACCCCTCTATATCCCTTTTGCCCTAATGTAGCTAAGATATTATTAACTAATATTTCCTGGGCTTCAGGGTTAATAAAAATACTATGAGCAATTTCACTATTAAAATTTCCATCAGGAGTCATGGGTGCAAGAACCATAATAGGTGCAACTCCGAATTCTTCTGCAATAGCGATTAATTCATCATCATCTACAGGAATTAGCTCTCCTTCAGCTGTGAATCCATAAGTAAAAATTAAAAGATTAGTAAGGAATGGTAGGGTTTGCCTTAAAACAATTCTATTAATAAAAGGATAGGCATATCCATTTACTATAATATCTCCTAAAGGTTCTTCACTGACTATATAATCAATAACAATCTCTTCTCCAATTTCTAATAGCTCTTCAGCTGCAAGGAAAGGATTGTTTTGAAGTATTTGTACAGGTTCCACTTCAAAGTTTGCTGCTATAGAAAACAAAGTATCCCCAGCCTGTATTTGATAAAGGGTATTAGGATATCGAATGATTATACTTTGACCAACGACTAAATTTTCCGGATTTGGAATTCCATTTTCTATAACCATTCGATCAGCATCCACCCCAAATTCAGCAGCAATAGATTCGATAGTATCCCCTGGCCTAGTGACATATATTGTCATAAAAATTTCATCCTATTATATCTTTATATTTATTATATGAAGATGAGTTTGTGGGGTGTATAATTAAATGCCAAAAATGGTATTTTACCACAAGATATCGTTTGACTATAATATCTAAACATTGTAAAATGGAAGTGATGTTTTGGTTGTTTTTACAAGAAAGAAAGGTTGTCAAACATGAATTTTTTTAATAAAATATTTACTAACTATGGCTTAAATAATAATACTGCCATTAAGTATTTATCAATCATTGCCCTTAGCATAGTAGTATTATTAATATGTCTTTTAGCCTATGGTATAGGGAAAATGATAACAAATAAGATAATTCCAAGATACATTAAGAAGTCTAAGAATAAGTTTGATGACATATTACTTAGTAATAAGTTTTACTCTAGGCTTTCTCATGTGTTACCGATTATAATAGTTTACCTTGTTGAACCGCTTTATGGGGAATACAGCGAAACAGTAGAGAAGATAGCTCATGCTTACTTGATTATAGTAGTGGTTTTATTGCTAGTATCTCTATTGGATTCAGTAGATGAATTATATAAGGCGTATGAAATATCTAAAACAAAACCTATTACAGCAATATTACAAGTTGTAAAAGTAATAGTATATATTGTGACTGGAATTATACTTGTAGCAAATTTAATGGGAGAGAATCCACTTGCCCTGCTAGGTGGTTTAGGTGCTTTGTCGGCTGTTTTTTCACTAGTTTTCAAAGATCCTATTCTTGGATTCGTTGGTGGAATACAATTGACATCAACAGACATGTTAAGAGTTGGGGATTGGATCTATGTACAAAAGTATAATGCTGAAGGTACAGTGATAGAGATTGCACTAACTACAATTAGCCTAGAGGCCTTTGACAAAACAACAGTTACGGTTCCGAATTATAGCTTAATAACTGATTCTTTTGTAAACTACAGAGGTATGCAAGATTCTGGTGGTAGAAGAATTAAGCGTTCTTTCTATATTGATATGAATAGTATTATGTTTTGTACCGAGGAAATGCTAGAAGAGTTTAAGAAGATAGACATTATTAAGGATTATATAATTCAGAAAGAAAAAGAAATTTTTGAATATAATATAAAGTTGGGTGTTGAATCAGGAGATCGAATTAATGGAAGAAGATTAACGAACATTGGGGTGTTTCGTGTTTACCTTCAAAAGTATTTAGAAGGGCATTCAAAGATTCGTAAAGATATGACGCTTATGGTAAGACAGCTAGAGCCAATAGAGAACGGGGTTCCTATAGAAATTTATGTCTTTACCAATACAACAAACTGGATTGAATACGAAAGTATTCAGTCAGACGTATTTGACCATGTTTTATCTGTTGCTGGGGAGTTTAACATTAGACTTTATCAGAGACCTTCAGGATATGATATAAAAACTAGCCAAATAATATAATAGATAGTAACCACATTTTTAAAAGTGGTAATTATAATATAATAAAATCAAGGAGATGAAGGTATGAAAGTTGATTTAAGTATTTTCCAGGCTGTATCTATTATTATTTCTATTCTGGCTTTTTTTGTGGCTTATTTAATGTACAAATGGGTAAAAAAACAACCGTGCCCGAATGAAAGAGTCAATTATATAGGGGGACTTATCAAAGAAGGTGCAAATATATTTTTAAAAAGGGAATATAATGTGTTAGCCAAGTTTACTTTAGTAGTTGCAATAATTATATTCGTATTCTTACCTATTCCAGTATGGATGGGGAATATTACAAATAATATAGTTATGGCCCTATCTTATATATTTGGTACAATATTTTCTGCAATTGCAGGTAAAGTAGGTATGGATATTGCAACAGTAGCAAACACTAAAGCTGCTTATGCTTCTACAAAAAGCATAAAGCCATCTTTTATGTCAGGTTTTAGAGGTGGAGCTGTAATGGGTATGGCAGTTGTAGGTGCTAGTTTACTTGGGGTTACTTTAGTGCTAATACTTACTGGAGAAACTACAGCACTTTTGGGTTTTAGTTTTGGTGCAAGTTCACTAGCATTATTTGCAAAAGCTGGTGGAGGAATATTTACAAAGTCAGCGGATATTAGTGCGGACTTAGTTGGTAAAGTAGAATTTGGAATTCCTGAGGATGATCCAAGAAATCCAGCAGTAATCGCAGACAATGTTGGAGACAATGTTGGTGATGTTGCAGGAATGGGTGCAGATTTATTTGATTCTCACGTGGCTTCCTTATCAGCAGCCTTAGTTTTAGCGGTAGCTATTGATAATGCTGTAGGTGGAGTATTGAATACTAGTACAGTTTTTTGCTATGCAGCAATTGGTTTACTTGCATCTATTATAGGTGTTGGAACTGCTAGAATGAAAGATGAGGATGATCCTACAAAGGCTTTGAACTCTAATACATACGTAACTACAGCGATTTATGCAGTACTTACTGCTTTAGTAACAGTAGTTTTTGAATTAGAGTGGAGAATCTGGATTGCAAGTGCACTAGGATTACTAGTAGGTGTAGTTGTTGGTTTGGTTACTGATTACTTTACAAATGATAATAAAAAACCTGTACACGAAGTGGCTAAAGCTTCAGAATCCGGACCTGCATTTACAATTCTTTCAGGTATGTCATATGGTTTTATGAGTGTTGTTCCTGCAATGGTAGGAATTGGCCTATCTGCACTTCTATCTTTTATTATTTGTGAACCACTAGGTGCAGCAGCAGGCTTAGGTAATGAATATGCATTATTTGGTATTGCTATGTCAGCAGTTGGAATGTTATCTATCGTTGGTATGATTATTTCAAATGATGCTTATGGGCCTATTGTTGATAATGCTCGTGGTTTAGTTGAAATGTGTGATTTAGGTGATCATGCACTAGAGATTACAGATTCATTAGATAGTGCTGGAAACACAGTAAAAGCAGTTACAAAAGGCTTTTCTATAAGTGCAGCTGGACTTACTGTTATTTCTTTACTTGGAGCCTTTATAAGCGAAGTTAATATTACTGCAGCAGCAAATGATATAGAACTGTTTACTGGCTTTGACATACTAAATCCAACAGTATTTTTTGGTCTATTAGTTGGAGCATCAATACCACCATTATTCTCAGCTATGTTAATACGTGGCGTAGATAAAAATGCACAAATTATGATTAAAGAAATTCATAGGCAATTTAAAGAAATCATTGGTTTAAAAGAAGGAAAAGAAGGCGTAGTGCCTGAATATGATAAGTGTATAAAAATAGCTACAGATGGTTCCTTAAAAGAGTTAATTCCAGCTGGTCTTATGGCTATATTATCCACCTTAATAGTAGGTTTTATTGGTGGAGTTAATGCAATTGGAGGTTTCCTAACTGGTAATATAGTAAGTGGTTTAGTATTTGCATTATTTATGTCAAATGCAGGTGGTCTATGGGATAATTCCAAGAAATACGTTGAAGCAGGTAATAATGGAGGAAAAGGTTCAGAAGCTCATAGGTCTTCAGTAGTAGGAGATACAGTTGGTGATCCATTTAAGGATACGGCTGGTCCATCTATTAATACTCAGATTACAGTAGTTTCACTAGTTGCTTCATTATTAGCAAACTTATTCTTAATGTTCTCAATATTCTAAAACTATTCAGACTAAAAAGAACTATGTTTTCCAAAGGGAAAACATAGTTCTTTTTAATGTGTTTTTTTATTTATCTAACTTGTCCTTCTTATCTTCGTTAGATGATTTATCTTCGTTAGATGATTTATCTTCGTCAGACGATTTATCTTTTCCAATGTATAACTTAACCTTGTCAATTCTTTTACGTTTAAGACTTTCTATTTTAAACACAAGGTGTTCTTGTTCGACTATTGGATCGTCATTCTCTTTTGGAATAAATCCAATTAACTCAGTTAAGAAACCAGATAGTGTTTCGTAATTCTCAGAACTTAAGCTTAAGTTTAACTTTTCATTTAAATCATCTATGGTAATCAATCCATCAATTATATAAGTGGAATCATCTACTTTATGAATCTTAGGATTAATTTCTTCGTCTTCTAAATCACCCATAACTTCTTCTACCAAATCTCTTAAGGAAACTATACCAGCAAATCCGCCAAATTCATCAATTAATACTGCGAAATGTATCTTAGAAAGCTGCATTTCCTTTAGTAGTTCTCCGACATTTTTACTCTCTGGTACTAAATAAGGATTCACAAGGATTGATTTTAAATCTACCTTATCAAAACCTTCTTTGGCACCAACTTTTATAAAGTCTTTAACTCTTAGTATTCCAATAATGTTATCTATGTCGTCTTCATATACGGGAATTTGTGAGTACTTCATATCTAGTAGTTCAGGTAGGTACTTCTCTATATCTTGCAAATTATCAATTGCAAAAACATTAATCTTTGGAGTCATAATTTCTTTAGCTATTTGATCATTAAATTCTATAATTGAATTAATCATCTCTGCTTCTTTTTTGTTCAAGGTACCAGCCGCTCGTCCTTTTTTAAGTATTGCTTGTATTTCTTCCTTCGTAACTTTTTCAACAGCATCATCTTCATCCATTCTTATTAGCTTCATAACTAAGTTTGTACAAAAAGTAAGAAAACTAATAACTGGAGTAAAAACAAAAGAAACAACTTTTATAATTCTAACAGAAAACAAACTAATGCCTTCGGGATTGTGTAGAGCAACTCTTTTTGGTACCAATTCACCAAATATAAGAGTGAATAGGGCTAACAATAAAGTTACTGTTATAAATGCAATCTCGTTAGTTCTAGATATATTAAAGGTGTTGGAAAGCCATGTCCCAAGGGGTTCTGACAAGCCTGTTGCAGCTGATGCACTAGAAAAGAATCCTGCCAATGTAATTGCTATCTGTATAGTAGACAAGAACTTTGTAGATTCAACTTGGAATTCTTGAACTAGTTTCGCTTTCTTGTTACCATTATCTGCCAGACGTTTTATTTTAGATTTGTTTGTTGATACCATAGCCATTTCTGCAGATGCAAATAAAGCATTAATTCCTGTTAAAACTAATAATATCAAAAGCTGAGACAGTATATTTGTCTGCGCCGGGTCACCGACCATTATTGCATTCCTCCTAAATAATTGTAATAAAAGTATTTTAGCACAATGAATTATACAATACAACAGTTTGCCTATAAATTAAAGAAGGATGATTTTCTTAAAAGAAAATCATCCTTGGCCTTTAAATAAAATTAATCTTCTAGAGATATCACTTCAACTGGACAACTATCCCTTGCATCTTGTGCATCTGCTTCATCTTCTTGTGGTACTTCATCAACGTAAACTTCTGCGCTGTCACCGTCTTCATTCATGCGAAAAACTGATGGACAAATTTCTGCACATAGTTCACAAGCAATACAACCATCTTGATCAATAAAAGCTTTCATAAAAATACCTCCAATAAATAAGTAGTTTAATATAATTGTTTATGATAATATTTTAGCAGAAAACATATTTATTGCAAGATATTTATATATATATTTTTATATTTGGGTATTATCTTAATAGACAAAAAAATAAGAGTTTATAGAAAGGTAGGATGTTCTATGACATTTAATGAATTGTACTATAAAATACTTGAAGAAAGCATTAAAACAGGTAAGAGCCCAGAATATGATCAAAAACATATAGAATGTTTACTTAATCCAGAGGAATACTCTGCAGTAGTAAAATTAGGAGAGTGTACATGTGAAGAGGAGGAAAAAAATGATTGTATAAAACAATGTATTTTTGGCGCAATGACAAAAGATGAAAATGGAGATGTTGTTGTTGCCCACTTTGGATTGCTATGATAAGAAGAATATATAATGAACTAATACCACATGTACCTGGTTCAGTATCTCCAATGATTGCAAGTGGGAGAACAGTAAAACATATTCATCCTGATGCAACAAATATTTTTATAGGACCTTGTGTAGCGAAAAAGTCTGAGGCAAAAGAAAAGGATATTAATGATGCAATAGATCATGTACTTGCATTTCAAGAAATGAAGGATATATTTGATTTTGCAGATGTTGATCCTGCTAAATGTGAAGAAAGTCAAAAGGATCACTCGTCAAAGGCTGGTAGAATCTATGCTAGAACTGGAGGAGTAAGTGAGGCAGTGCAAAACACACTAAAAAAAATAAATCCTAATAGGCAGATATCCATACGTACGAAGCAAGCAGAAGGTGTACCTCAGTGTAGAGCATTAATAAAAAATATTCAGGCTGGAAAAGCTAAGGAGAACTTCTTTGAAGGTATGGGTTGCGTAGGAGGTTGCGTAGGAGGACCTAAGATCATGATTGATCGTGAAGAAGGAAGAGTAAATGTTAATGAGTATGGAGAAACAGCTACTTATGAGACACCAATTGATAATCCATACGTGATAGAATTATTAGAACGTTTAGGCTTTAATACAATAAAAGACTTATTGGAAGATAGTGATATATTTACAAGAAATTTTTAAAAGTATGCCACGGAAATGTTTTATTAGCTCCCGTGGCATACTTTTTTAAAATCCAATTCCTATTTGATCTTCCACAGGAATGCTAAAACAAACTCCTTTGCCTTCAGTTTTTAGACCAGCAAGTTTTGAAATATTCTCCATTATGGAATTTTTGTTTTCATTCTTAACTACATTAAGAACAATATCTTTTTCTGGTTCAATGGTAAAGCCTAAGAACTTTTCAGCTTCGTCGCTACCTAAGCCTCTTGCGTGAATTAATGTACCACCTCTTGCGCCAGCTTCCTTAGCAGCTTCCATTACATCTTCAGAATAACTCTGGTTTACAATAGTAATTATCAAATCATATAAACATGGTTTTCTCACAGGACTTTCCTCACTTTCTGGTGATGCGCATTTTATATCTAATAGGTTATGCTCATTTTCAATTATTTCACATAGTAATCTACTTATAGTAGTAACAGGTAATACGCAAGCTATTCCCTTACCTTTTTCATCAAAGCCCATTTCTTTTCTTAAAATATTAAAGGTTTGTTCTAGCATATCTTCACTTATTATACTTAGGATTACATTTTTTTTGGAACTTCCTAAGCCTAGTATGTTTAATATTTCTGAAGATGCAGTACCATAACCATGGGTTATAAGATGCAAAGGTAATTCATGCTTTGTATATAACTTATTAAGCTTATCAGCACTTTGATAATCTAATATAGTTAGGAGAATTTTAATAGGTGAAGCAACTTTTCCACTCATTTTTATCTACCTTTCCAAGTAGGCTAATTATATTTTAGCTACTCTTTATTAAACTTTTCCTCAACAGTTTCTTCAGGCTTTACATCGTCTGCTTTTTCATCCTCTTTAGAAGAATAATAGTATGTATCATAAACAACGAATTCGTCATTAAATATAACGTCCTCAGGGATTTCGTAATCCCCAACAGTTTCAAGTGCACGTTTGGCCTTGATTTCAGATATAAGTCCTAAAATTTGAATTGCAATTAGAGGGGTCATAGCAACCATAGCAACGGTACCAAAGGCATCTTTAAGTATATCTCCGCCTGCAGCTTCAGTAGCACCTATGCTTAGTGATAGTAAGAAGGTTGCAGTCATTGGACCAGATGCAACACCACCAGAGTCAAAGGCTATTGCTGTAAACATCTTTGGTACAAACTTCATAAGGATCAATGCAATTAAATATCCAGGAATTAAAAACCACCAAATGGATATTCTTGTAATAACCCTAGTCATTGCTAGACCTACGGAAATAGCAACCCCAAAGGATAAACTCAGTTGTAAAGACTTAGCAGAGATATTACCTTCAGAAATATCTTCTACTTGATTTTCCAACACATGTACAGCTGGCTCAGCAGCTACTATCAAAAATCCGATTAACATACTAATAGGGATTATTAGGAAGCTAACTCTACTTGTATATAATTCACTTCCAACAAAATATCCTGCTGACATAAATCCGACATTTGCACCAGTTAAAAAGAGAACTAGTCCAGTATAAGTATAAAGGAAGCCTATTAGAACTCTAATTACTTGTTTTATGTTTTGCTTAATAATAAATATTTGAAATATAAAATAAAAAAGCAAAATTGGTAGCATTGCTAATGCGACTTCAGCAAAATATATAGGGAAAGCATCTATAAATGTATCTAAAACAACTTTAAAACTATTAGTTTTTATTATTAATGGAGCAGTGTGTTCAGCTGATGCAGGTTTAAAAAGAATTCCTAAAACCATAGTAGCTATAATTGGACCAGCAGAACAAAGGCCTACAAAGCCAAAACTATCCTTACTTGAGTCTTTGCCACCACGCGTTGCAGCCATACCCGCTCCATATGCTAAAATAAAAGGAACAGTTATAGGACCTGTTGTTACACCGCCAGAATCAAAGGATAGGGGAACAAAATTTGATGGGACAAATATAGCTAGTATAAAGATAAATATATATGTTACTAGGATAATCATAGATAAGGACATCTTAAATAGAACCCTTAAAGATGCAAATACTAAAAACACTCCTACACCTATAGCCACAGATATAATAAGAGCAAAATTAGGAACACCAGGTGTCTGTGCTGCAAGTACATGTAAATCTGGTTCTGCTATAGTAATAAACATACCAATTAAGAAAGAAATTATTATAACCAAAAATATTTTTTTTGATTTGGTTAAAAATACTCCTACTTTTTCACCAATAACCATCATTGATATGTCAACACCTAAGGTAAATAAGGTCATACCTACTATTAATAACAAGGCTGCTATTACAAATTGAGCCATCATACCGTCAGGCATAGGAACAAAAAGTAAAACAAGGATTATAACTAGAATTGATATAGGCAGAACTGATGAAAGAGCTTCTTTCAATTTTTCTAAGAAATTATGCATAAATACCTCCTTCTCATAAAACTCACATTTACATTGTAAATATAAAATAAAAAAAATACAACAAAAAATATATAAATAGCTAACTTTTTTAGAATTATTTATTATTGACAATTATATGTCCTAAAGATAAGATTGAAGCAAGTAGTATATTATTCTAAGTAGGAGGCATTAATATAATGGAAGAAAAAACCCCACTTTATGATTGTCATGTGGAACTAAAGGGTAAGATGGTTTCTTTTGCTGGATATTTACTTCCAGTTCAATATGAGCAAGGACTTGTAAAAGAGCATTTAGCTGTTAGGAATGAAGTTGGAATATTTGACGTATCACATATGGGAGAAATCTTAGTTGAAGGCGAAGATTCTCTTTCATATATACAAAAGTTGGTTACTAATGATTGCAGCAAAATGTACGATGGTCAGGTGAAGTATTCCCCTATATGCAATGAAGAAGGTGGAGTAATTGATGATTTATTAATTTATAAACTTAACAATAATAGATATATACTTGTTGTTAACGCTGCAAATCGTGAAAAGGATTTAAAATGGATGAAAGCTAATGAATTTGGGAATGTTACTCTTTCGGATATTTCTGATGATATTGCTCTTATAGCAGTACAAGGTCCAAAATCTAAGCAAGTACTATTAAAGTTAATGGATGAAGAACTTCTTCCAAAAAAGTATTATTCATTTAAAGACAAAGTCAATATTGCAGGTTGCGAGGCTATGGTATCTAAGACAGGATATACAGGTGAATTAGGTTATGAAATTTATTGCAAATCTTTGGATGCCAAAACTATATGGAATGAATTATTAGAAAAAGGAAAAGATGAAGGTATAGTTCCTTGTGGACTTGGATGTAGAGATACATTAAGGCTTGAAGCAGGTATGCCTCTATACGGGAATGAATTAAGTGATAGTATTACTCCTCTTGAAGCTGGCCTATCATTTACCGTTAAGATGAATAAAGAAAACTTTATAGGTAAGGAAGCTATTTTAAATAAAGGAGAATCTAATAAGGTTAGAGTTGGCATAAAAATCACAGGACGAGGAATCGCTAGAGAAGACTGTAAAGTGTTTTATGATGATAAAGAGATTGGGCAAACCACATCAGGAACCCATTTGCCATATGTAGATTATGCGGGAGCAATGGCATATGTTGATAAAGCATATAGTAGCCTTGGAACTAAAGTCTTAATTCAAGTAAGAAAAAGACATGTAGAAGGGGAGATAGTAGACTTACCTTTTTATAAGAGAGATAATTAAAACATAAAAAATAAATTCAAAATTAAAAGGAGAATAGAATTATGGCACAAGAAATAAAATACACAAAGTCACATGAATGGGTAGATTATATAGAGGATAAGAAAGTTAGAATAGGTCTTACAGAATATGCAGTAGAAGAATTGGGAGACTTAGTTTTTATTGACCTTCCTGAAGTTGATGATGAGGTAGAGATAGAGGAACCTTTTTCAGATGTGGAATCAGTTAAAGCAGTATCAGAGGTATTTAGTCCAGTTAGTGGTATTGTTACTGCTGTAAATGAAGACTTACTAGACCATCCAGAACTGGTAAATGAAAATCCATTGGAAGCTTGGTTTATAGAGGTTAGTGAGATTACTGATGAAGAAGACATGTTAACAAAAGACGAATATGATGAGATGGTTTCATAATTATTAAGAGGAAATGATTTGTTTTTAAATTATAAATACATTACCTTAGAAAGGTGTGGTTTTTAATATGGGTTCTTATGTTCCAAATACCAATAAAGACAGGCAAGAAATGCTAGATTCAATGGGTGTTTCTGATATAGAGGAACTCTATAGCATAATTCCAAAACAAATAATTCTTAATGGAAGGCTAAACATTCCAGAAGGATTATCAGAGTTAGAAGTAAAGAAAAAGATGGCTAGCATAGCATCAAAAAATGTTGTTTTCAAGTCAATTTTTAGAGGGTGTGGTGCCTATAATCACTACATTCCATCTATAGTTAACCATGTCACATCAAAAGAAGAATTTGTTACGGCATACACTCCTTATCAGGCAGAAATTAGTCAGGGGGTTTTACAGTCAATCTTTGAGTATCAAACTATGATCTGTGAATTAACAGGAATGGATGTTTCTAATGCTTCAGTATACGATGGTATGACAGCTGCAGCAGAAGCTGTTTTAATGTGTTTAGAGCGAAGAAAGAAGAAGATACTTATTTCCGAAACTGTGAATCCACAAATTATCCAAACGATAAAAACATATTGTCATGGGCTAGATACAGAAATAGTATTAATTCCATCTAAGAATGGAAAAACAGATATTGCTGAGCTAGAAAAATTAATGGATAAAGAAGTTTCTAGCGTTTTAGTACAACAACCTAATTATTACGGCCAGATAGAAGATTGCGATACAATAGGAAATCTTGCTAAACAATACAAAGGCAAATACATTATTAGCTGTAATCCTATATCTCTAGGATTATACAAAACCCCTAGAGAATATGGTGCAGATGTAGCCGTAGGTGAAGGCCAAGCCCTAGGAATGCCTTTATCCTTTGGCGGACCTTATTTAGGTTTTATGGCTACAATAGATAAAAATAAAAGAAATTTACCTGGCAGAATAGTAGGAGAAACTACTGATGCTGATGGTAAGAAGGCATTTGTACTCACCCTACAAGCAAGAGAACAACATATTCGTAGGGAGAAGGCTTCTAGCAATATTTGTTCTAACCAAGCACTTTGTGCTATGAAAGCTGCAGTTTACTTAAGTTCAATGGGTGAAGCAGGACTTGAGAGCGTAGCTAGCTTATCTATGTCTAAGGCTCATTATCTAGCAGAAAGATTATGTGAACTTGAAGATTTTGATTTGCTTTATGAAGGAGAGTACTTTAATGAATTTGTTACAAGAAGTGAAACTAATGCCTGTAAAATGATGGAAGCTTTAGAAAAACACGGTATATTAGGTGGTTATCCTCTAAATGATAAGGACATAATATGGTGTGCAACTGAAATGAATAGTAAGCTAGATATAGATCATCTGATAGAAGTCTTAAAGGGGGTAGAAGTATGAAGCTAATTTTTGAAAGAAGCAAAGAAGGAAGAAGCCTATCACTTTTACCTAAATGTGATGTACCCCTTGTAGGCCCTAGTGAGAACAATAAAAGACAAGATAAAATTAACTTACCAGAAGTTTCAGAAATAGAAATTAGTAGACATTATACTGAACTAGCAAAAGAAACTTTTGGTGTAAATAATGGTTTTTATCCTTTGGGTTCTTGTACAATGAAGTATAATCCAAAGGTAAATGAGGATGTTGCTAGCAATCCAGAGTTTGCAAACATACATCCCTTACAATCTATAGATACGATTCAAGGATGCCTTGAAGTACTACAGTTAGCAGAAAAATATTTAAATGAAATAAATGGTATGGATAACTTTACATTTCAGCCAGCAGCAGGAGCACATGGTGAATTTACAGGCTTATTATTAATTAGAGCATATCATGAAAGCAGAGGAGACTATAAACGTAAAAAGATAATTGTTCCCGACACAGCCCACGGAACAAATCCAGCTTCTGCAACAATGGTAGGCTACGATGTTATCAACATTCCATCTACAAAGGAAGGTGGCGTTGATATAGAAGCTTTAAAGGGAGCACTAGATGATGAAACAGCAGGTTTCATGCTAACAAATCCAAACACTCTTGGTTTATTCGACGAAAATGTTTTGGAAATCACCAGACTAGTTCATGAAGCTGGTGGATTAAATTATTATGATGGCGCCAACCTTAATGCAATAATGGGAATAACAAGACCTGGAGATATGGGATTTGATGTTGTACATCTTAATCTACATAAAACATTTTCTACTCCTCATGGCGGTGGTGGACCAGGAAGTGGACCAGTTGGTTGCAAAGAATTTTTGTCTAAATTCTTACCAGAACCGACACTTACAAAACAAGAGCAATCAATTGGAAGGGTAAAAGGTTTTTATGGTAATTTTCTAGTTGTAGTTAAGGCATTAACTTATATTCTTACCTTAGGTGCAGAAGGTTTAAAAGAAGCCTCTGAAAATTCCATATTAAATGCAAATTATTTAAAATATCATTTATCTAAGAAGTATGATGTACCCTATAATGATCATTGTATGCATGAATTTGTTATAAGTATAGAGAATTTGAAAGAAGAAAAGAATATAACTGCTTTAGATATTGCAAAAACCATATTAGACTATGGGATTCATCCACCCACAATGTATTTCCCCATTAATATAGCAGAGGCACTGATGTTAGAACCTGTGGAGACAGAATCAAAAGAGACTTTAGATGAAGCCATAGAGATCTTTTATGAAATATATGATAGGGCAATGAATGAGCCAGAATCACTTAAGCAGTCACCAAGTACAACAATAATTGGAAGACCTGACGAAGTAAAAGCAGCGAGAGAACCAAAGCTAAGATATACATTTTAATAATAGAAAATATAAAGCCTCCGAGAAGAAATTTTCGGAGGCTTATCTAACAAAGTACCTGACTAAAGAGAGGTAAGACAATTGATTAGGAAATTAACATATATAAGGAGTAGGCAACATAATCCATATTTAAATTTAGCCTTAGAAGAGTATCTTCTTGAAAATGTAAAGGAAGATGAATGTATCTTGTATCTGTGGCAGAATGAAAAGACTGTTGTATTTGGTAGAAATCAAAACCCATGGCAAGAGTGTAAGATTAATGAGTTAAAAGATGATGGAGGCTACCCTGTAAGACGTCTATCTGGTGGAGGTGCAGTCTTTCACGACTTGGGTAATTTAAACTTTACATTTCTAATTAGAAAGTCCCATTATGATGTTTCAAAACAACTAGAAGTTATTATAAAAGCCTTGGAGAATCTAGGCATTCCAGCGAAGAGGTCTGGAAGAAATGATATCACAGTTAATGATAAAAAGTTTTCAGGAAATGCATTCTATACAGATGGGACACACTGCTATCATCACGGAACCATATTGGTAGATGTAAATATGAAAGATTTATCAAAGTATTTGAATGTATCAGCAGATAAATTAAAATCAAAAGGTGTTGATTCAGTTAAGTCAAGAGTAACCAACCTGAAAGAACATAGAAGAGACTTAAGTATAGACATGATGTGTAATGAGTTAGTTAAGGCATTTTCACAGGTATATAATCTTAGAACAAACGAAATTCTAGCTGCAGACATTGAAGAAAAGGAGCTTGAAAGAAGAAGAGATTTTTTTGAATCTTGGGACTGGATTTACGGTAAGAATATTCCTTTTGTCTATGAAACATATAAAAGATTTCCTTGGGGAAGTTTTAATATACAAATAGATATTAAGAAAGGTAAAATTACTAACTGTAAAACATATTCAGATGCCATGGATATTGATCTAATTAGTAAAATACCTGAAGTCTTAACAGGGGTTATATTCTCTTCAAAAGATATTATAAAAGCAATTCGTGCACAAATGGAAGATGGATACTGGATTGAATTAAGTCAAATACAAAAGGAAATGCTAGATGATATATGTCAATATATTATGAAAGAAGGGATAATATGAAAAAGACAATTATAATCCTAATTTTATTACTAATCTCGATATTTATTATTGGATGTAATAAGGATGAAAAACCAGAAGAAACTAATAATACAACAGGAGAATCAAAGGAGACATTACCTGTATCAGAAGAAACAGATAGTCAATTTGAATCAGAAGATACTATTGAAGAATCAAGTGAGACAGAGGAGATTAATAATACAAGTAGTGGAAAAGCAAAAGAGTACATTTCCTTTGACAAAAACATGAGATATCATTTTGAAGGAGAAGGAAATGAATATGCTAGTTTTGATGTTTATGTGGACTATACAACTGATGATATAATTCAATTTAGAGTTGATAATGGAGGAAGTCAATTAGTAGAAGTTGTTAGAAAAAATGATAATAATTTATCTAAAAACTTATCAAGAGGTGAAGTGTATTATAGGGAAAACTTAACATCAAAAGAAGATAGCAATAAGGATATTATACTTATGGATCCTATATCAAAAGGTACATCTTGGACAACATCAGAAAACGAGAGTAGAATAATAACAGATGTGGAAGTTGAGATTTCCACTCCAATAGGTACATTTGATACAGTAGAAGTAACGACAAAAGGTGATTATGCTAACACCAAGGAGTACTATGCTAAGGAGGTAGGCTTAGTAAAAAGAATTTATATACAAGACGATGAAGAGATTATATCTACACTTAGTAAAATAGAAAAAAATACGCCTTTTGTTCAAACAGTAAGGTTCTTTTATCCTGATGATAATATGGAAGGTATAATATACAAGGATAAGGAAATATCATTTAATACAAATGATATTACAAAAATGATACTAGAAAAAGAATATAAAAACCTGGAAAATGATAATGTAAGTAGAGTGTTACCAGCAAATGCTAAAATATTAAGTCTATATTTGCACGATGATAATTCAGTGTATATTGATTTTTCCATTGAACTTATTAATGAAATGTCAGCAGGCTCTGGATATGAAAGTCTTATCTTACAAAGCATAGTAAACACATTTGGAAATTACTATGGAGTGGAAGATGTATATTTAACTGTAGAAAATAATCCATATGAATCTGGGCATATACTTCTTAAAAAAGGCCAAAAGCTTAAAGTGGATTTTGATAATGCAATAGAGTAAAAAACGCAAGGAGATATTTCTTATGTGTCATTGTAGATAGGTGCCTAGTGTGATAGCATGATTTGTTTTTCAGTCTCTGGAATTTTCATATGTATGTACGTCACCCAGATACAGCTGCTAGGCACCTGTCTACAATGACACAAAAGGAATGTTGTTATTTGCCTTTTCATGCGCTTATCTACATTCTATTTACTTTGAAAATAAATTGTGTTAAAGTACTTATAGCAAACGTTTCATATATGAAACGTTGAAGAATTCAAGTTATTTATTTAAAAATGATAATAATTGATAAAATATACGGAGGCAATTATGAAGAGTATTTTAAATATAATTACAGAAGAAGTATCTAATGCATTTGAAGAGAAAGGCTACGATAAAAGTTACGGGAAGGTAACCCTTTCTAACCGTCCTGACTTATGCCAATATCAGTGTAATGGTGGATTAACCGCAGCCAAACAATATAAGAAAGCTCCAATTATGATTGCTTCTGATGTTGTAGAAATATTAGAAAATAGCAAATTATTTGATAAAGTAGAAGCAATAAATCCTGGCTTTATTAATATTGATCTAAGTCCAGCTTTTATAGCGGACTATCTAGATGGTATGAATAAAAATGAGCAATTTGGTTTTGAAAAGACAGAAAAACCAAAGACAATAATAATAGATTATGGTGGACCTAATGTTGCAAAACCTTTGCATGTTGGGCATCTTCGTTCTGCAGTTATTGGTGAATCCCTAAAGAGATTAGGCAGGTATGTAGGACATGAAGTTATTGGAGATGTACATTTAGGTGACTGGGGACTTCAGATTGGTTTGATTATAACAGAACTAAAAAAGAGAAAGCCTGAATTAGTATATTTTGATGATAGTTTTGATGGTACATATCCTAAGGAGTCACCATTTACTATATCAGAATTAGAAGAGATATATCCAGCCGCTAATGAATATTCAAAAGACCATCCAGAATATAAGGAAGAAGCAAAGCAAGCTATATATTTACTTCAAAATGGTCATAGAGGATACACAGCATTGTGGAATCATATTTTAGAGGTTTCAATTACTGATCTGAAAAGAAACTATGATAATTTAAATGTATACTTTGACCTATGGAAAAAGGAAAGCGATGCTCAAGAATACATCCCAGATATGATTGAATATATGAAAGAAAACAATTATACAAGAATAAGTGAGGGAGCCTTAGTTATAGATGTTAAGGAAGATACCGATACAAAAGAAGTTCCTCCATGTATGATTTTGAAATCTGATGGTGCAACTCTTTATAACACCACAGACCTTGCAACTATTGTAGAAAGAAAAAAACTTTTTGATCCAGACTCTATAATTTATGTGGTTGATAAAAGACAAGAATTATACTTTGAACAAATCTTTAGGGCTGCTAAGAAGACTAAACTCCTTGATGATAACGTAGACCTAACATTTTTAGGCTTTGGTACAATGAATGGTAAGGATGGTAAACCATTTAAAACTCGAGATGGTGGTGTAATGCGTCTTGAGAATCTGATTGAAAACATTAATGTGGAAGTTTACAATAAAATGATGGAAAATCGTGAAATTCCAGAAGAAGAGGCAAGAGAAATAGCAAAAACTGTTGGACTTGCAGCCTTAAAATATGGAGATTTATCAAATCAAGCTTCAAAGGATTATATATTTGATATTGATAGATTCACTTCATTCGAAGGTAATACTGGGCCATATATTTTATATACCATAGTTAGAATCAAGTCTATTCTTAAGAGATATAAAGAGGTGATAGGCTCTACTAGTGAAGTGGGAACTATTCGCCCATATGAAATCAACAGCCAGATTAATTTAATGCTTGAAACTACTAAGTTTAGTGAAATTATTGCAAATGCCTATGAGGAACATGCACCACATAAAATCTGCAAGTATGTTTATGATTTATCTGATGCATTTAATACCTTTTACCATGAAAACAAGATTATTGCAGAAGAAGACAAAGAAAAGCAAGAATCATGGATATGTTTAATAAAGTTAGTATTAGGTGTTCTAGAAACTTGTATCGATATTTTAGGATTTGAAGCTCCAGAAAGAATGTAAAAAAGATGAAAAATTTACTAGCAAGATTAATTATATATAAGAATATGAATTGTGGAAGTATTTTATATTCTCTGGCTGAAATATTTGATAATTACAAAAAGTCGGAAGCAGTTAATGATATATATACACAAATCCACAATTTGTTAGACTTAGCCACAGAGTTTGGCTTTACTAATAATCTCTGGCAAAATTATCTTGCCTTTATTATAGCTACAAGCGAAAATCCATTTAGTATTACTTGTGAAAAGGCAGGAGCAAAAGAAGGAAGCGTCAATCAACTGGCAAAGAAGGATTTTTATATATTTAAACAACTTTTTGATTTTGACTTTTCTGAAGTTGAAGAGGAACTCGATATTAACTGTTTTACAATAATAAGTGATTATCAGTCCATTGAAAAAAGTACAAAAAGATATAATAAAAGTGTTAGTGAAAAAGTAAGAAGCCTAAGTGATCAAATTGATAGTGCTAAGGATGAAGATGAAGTATTTCAAATTGTCACTGACTTTTATAAGGTCTATGGAGTGGGTACCCTTGGTTTAAACAAGGCTTTTCGTATCAGCCATGAAGTTAAAAAAAGTCAAAAAGAACTTGTTTTAGAGCCCATTAACAACACTGATGATATTGTCTTAGATGATTTGATTGGCTATGAAATTCAAAAGAAAAAGTTAATAGACAATACTGAAAGTTTTTTAAATGGTAAAAAAACAAATAATGTCTTGTTATTTGGCGATAGCGGAACAGGAAAATCCTCTAGTGTAAAAGCAATTTTAAATGAATATTATAACAGAGGCCTTCGTATGATCGAAATATATAAGCATGAGTTTAAAGATTTGTCTAATGTTATAGCGCAAATTAAAAATAGAAATTATAAATTTATCATATTTATGGATGACTTATCATTTGAAGAATTTGAAATAGAATATAAGTATTTAAAGGCAATAATAGAAGGTGGCCTAGAGCAAAAGCCGGAAAATGTCTTAATATATGCTACGTCAAATCGACGTCATTTGATTCGTGAATCCTGGAATGACCGTTCTGACCTGGATGATGAATTGCATCGTTCAGATACAGTGCAAGAAAAGTTATCATTGGCTTCCAGATTTGGTGTTACCATCAACTATTCTTCGCCATCTTACAAGGAATACATAGAGATTGTAAAGGGTATAGCTAATGCTCATGGTAAGATACTAATGTCAGAAGAAGAGTTGGAACAAAAAGCAAGGATGTGGGAAATAAACCACGGAGGAGTATCAGGCAGAACAGCACAACAATTCATTAATTATTTAATTGGACAAGGGACTATAAAATAAGGAAGGTGCCAGGCACCATTATGTAACAATTTTGTAATGGTGCCTGGCACCTAAAAAGATGGCATTTAAAGAAAGGTATGGTAACAAAAGTGAAGAAACAAGATTTTAATTTTGAATTACCAGAGGAATTAATTGCTCAAGATCCCATTGAGGATAGGTCAAGTTCAAGATTAATGTTAGTTGATAAAGAAACTGGTGAGGTTTCTCATAAAGTATTTAAAGACATTACTAGTTATTTAAATAAAGGTGATTGCCTTGTACTTAACAATACTAAAGTAATACCTGCAAGATTGATTGGCGAAAAAGAAAGTACAGGTGGGCAAGTAGAAGTACTACTGCTTAAAAGAAATGACAATGACATGTGGGAGACCTTAGTAAAGCCAGGTAGAAGTGCAAGGGTAGGACAAAAACTAGTATTTGGAAATGGACTCCTAAAGGCTGAGGTAATTAGTATTGGTGAAGAAGGTAATAGACATATACAGTTTAACTATCAAGGAATTTTCGAAGAAATACTTGATGAGTTAGGGCAAATGCCTTTGCCACCATATATTACTCATAAACTAAAGGATAAAAACCGCTATCAAACTGTTTATGCAAAGCATGAGGGTTCAGCAGCAGCACCAACAGCAGGTCTTCATTTTACAAATGCCTTGTTAAAACAGATAGAGAATAAGGGCATTATAATTGCTAATGTTACACTACATGTGGGACTTGGTACATTTAGACCAGTAAAGGTAGATAATATATTAGAACACCATATGCATTCTGAATATTATGAAATTAATCAAGAAGAAGCTGATAAAATAAATAAGGCTAAGAAAAATGGTGGCAGAATAATATGTGTTGGAACAACAAGCTGTAGAACTTTAGAATCAGCTGCTAATGAAGATGGTATGGTTATGGCGGCTAGTAAAAATACTGATATATTTATTTATCCAGGATATAAATTTAAAGTACTAGATGGCTTAATTACTAACTTTCATTTGCCCGAATCAACACTATTGATGTTGGTTTCAGCCTTGGCTGGTAGAGAAAATATGTTAAAGGCCTACAATTTGGCCATAGAAGAAAAATACAGATTTTTTAGTTTTGGAGATGCAATGTTTGTTAATTAAACACTAAAGTCTGTTTTATTTGATTAAGTTTGTTAAAAATTATACTTGTAGAAAGAATAGCTATTTGGTATTATTAGAGTGGTGTTAATTATGTTTAAGACATATTTGTCAAGAGAAGAATATGTCTCGAATAACATAAATGTGTTATATAATAACAACAAGGTTATAGGTTTCCTTAATTCAAACCTAAATATTATAAAAGGATGGAATATTATGGGATTAGTTACAACAACTGAAATGTTTAAAAAGGCTTATGAAGGCGGCTATGCAATTGGTGCTTTCAATGTCAACAATATGGAACTTATTCAAGGAATTACAGAAGCAGCAGGAGAGCTAAATGCTCCACTTATTTTACAAGTTTCTGCTGGAGCTAGAAAGTATGCTAAGAACTCTTACTTAGTAAAATTAGTTGAGGCAGCTTTAGAAGAGAATGACATTCCAATTGCACTACATCTAGATCACGGTGCTGATTTTGAAATTTGTAAGGACTGTATTGATAGTGGATTTACATCTGTTATGATAGATGGTTCTTCTCATTCATTTGAAGATAATATTGCCCTAACAAAAAGAGTAGTAGACTATGCTCACTCAAAAGGAGTAGTTGTAGAAGGTGAACTAGGACAACTAGCTGGTGTTGAAGATGATGTTAATGTTGCAGCAGAAGATGCACAATATACACAACCAGAGGAAGTAGAAGAGTTTGTTTCTCGAACTGGTGTTGATTCACTTGCTATTGCTATTGGAACAAGCCATGGTGCTTTTAAATTTAAGCCAGGTCAAAATCCAAAATTAAGATTTGATATATTAGAAGAAATTGAAAGACGTCTTCCAAATTTCCCAATAGTACTACACGGAGCTTCAAGCGTTTCTCAAGAGTATGTTAAAATAATTAATGAAAATGGTGGAAAATTACAAGATGCTATTGGTATTCCAGAAGATATGTTAAGACAAGCAGCAAAATCTTCAGTATGTAAAATTAATATTGACTCTGACTTACGTCTTGCACTTACAGCTGGTATTAGACAAGTAATGGCTGACAAACCAGATGCATTTGATCCAAGAACTTATCTATCAGTTGCTAGATCAAATGTTAAAGATGTAGTTGCTCATAAGATCGTAAATGTATTAGGTTGTGACCAAAAAGCATAATAAAATTTAAAAGTTATATAAACTGACCTCCATTACTTAATTAAGTAATGGAGGTTTTTTTAGGGTACGCATACCTACCTATCAGCTTGGGATTTCGAGATTTGACTTTATCTCTGAATGATTATAGAATATGAAAGATAGATGTCGAATGACGTCGAATACTAAAAAGAAAAGAGACATAAAACTAGGAGGAAATAATATGGTATGTTCTAAATGTGGTATTGATAATAATAAGAATAGTGCCTTTTGCACAGCATGTGGCACGCCTTTAGTTACCGATACTTCGAATAATAATCAAACCAATCCAATAAAGAAAAAAAGCAATAAGAATTTAACTGGAATAATTATAGCAGCTGCGGCTGCCTTATTAATTTTAATCAGTGTAATTATAATTATAGCAATTCAACCTAAAAAGGTGAATGTAGAAGAGTTTATAGAAATAAGTTATAGTGGATATGATGGTTATGCAACTGCATCAGCTAGTTTAGATAGAGATGGCTTACATGGTGCAATCTTAGAGAAAAAGGGCAACAAAAAAGATAATGACAATGATGCTTTTGATCTTGCAGCCCATACCAAAAGATTACAAGAAGCTTATGAATTAGAAGAACTAATTCGAACGATCAGATTAGAGATTCAACCAAATGAAAATCTTTCTAATGGTGATGAAATTGTGGTAGATATATATTATGATAACGAAACAGCAAAGAAACATAAGATAAGATTTACAGGAGAAAGAATTAAGCAAGAAGTAGAAGCCTTAAGTCCAATATTAGAAATGGATCCATTTGAAAACTTAACAGTATCATTTTCGGGAATATCTCCAGCAGGATATCTAGAATACGAATATACGGGAGATAATGACTACATAAGTAGCTATTCCTTTGAAATTGATAAGAGTAGCGATCTTAGAAATGGCGATAAAGTTATATTTTCAATTAATTATATGGATGAAGATACAGTAAGAAATGGATATGTATTTACTGTAAAAGAAAAAGAATATGAAGTGGCAGGTCTGCAAGAATATGTAGGATCATTTGCAGATATACCTTCAGAATTTATAGAAACTCTAAAGCAAGAGTCTGAAGATTCGATATTATCCTACACAGCAAATGATTACTCTGATAAGACTAGTTTAGGAGAAATAAGTTATGCAGGATATGTTTTTAATTCAATTAAGCCAGATGTAGAATATCCTAATGATTATAATAATCTATTTATAATTTATAGTGGTACAGTTTCTAACACAGAGGGTAAAATTAGTCCAACAAAAGTATATTTCCCAGTTAGATTTACTAACATTTTAAATGATGGAACTGATTTTTCATATAGTGAAAATTATGGAGTTAGAGGTAGTTCAAACTTTGGCAATAGCTGGTACAAAACAAAAGGATATATAAATCCCTTAACTGCTTATATGGATATTGTTGAAGCAAACCGTGACACTTATGTGTCTGAATCTGGAGACGGTTTTGAAGGTTATGCAGAATATGAAAGCATTTCTACAATTAGCGATATTAGTGATGATTACAGAAATAAGCTTGCTGCAGAGGCAAAGGATGTTATTGAGAGCTATATAGCTGAAGATTATAGTGAAACTTCTCATGCTACAAATTTAGTTCTTAAGGGTGAGTATTTGTTAGTTTCAAAGAATCAAGGAACAGACTTTGGAAGTAATAATAGATACGTAATTGTTTATTCAGCAACAATATCAAATGATGATGGTAAATTTGAAACTACTGAAGTGTATTTCCCAGTAGGATATGAAGGTATAGTTAGTCTTCCAAATGACGAATATATGTTTACTGTTTATGAAGGAATTTTAGGAAGTACGAGCATTGGTTCTTCATGGTATACCACTAAGGGATATATAGACGGTGTAGATATGTTTAAAAAGATAATAACAGCTAACCGAGAATCATATACATATGAAGTATCAGAAGGATTAAAAGAATTTGGGAAGTAGTACCATCCCACCATTGCAATATGAAAAAAATTGTAATATAATTAAAACGTATAAAATTGTATGAACATGGATATTTATTCATGGAAAGGTGGGATATGTTATGGAGTACCAAATTAAAGGGGAACCCTTACCAGTTGCAATATGCAATTTGGAGGCAGGGGAAGTAATGATAACAGAGAAAGGTTCTATGTGTTGGATGAGCCCGAATATGAAGATGGAGACTTCTACTAGTGGCGGTATAGGCAAGGCATTTGGAAGGATGTTTTCAGGAGAATCCTTCTTTCAAAATCGCTATACGGCAGTTGGAAATCAGGGAATGATTGCTTTTGCGTCTAGTTTTCCTGGTTCCATTCGAGTATTTGACATCTCTCCAGGTAAGGGAATAATAGTTCAAAAGACTGCATTTCTAGCCTCAGAGAGTACAGTTGAACTTTCGGTTCATTTTCAAAAGAAAATAGGTTCAGGCCTATTTGGTGGAGAAGGCTTTATAATGCAGAAACTTTCAGGTAATGGAAAAGCATTTGTTGAGATTGATGGTAGTGCAGTTGAATATGAGCTTGAAGCAGGTCAAAAGATGATAGTAGATACTGGTTATCTAGCTGCTATGGCAGAGACATGTAAGATGGATGTTCAGACAGTACCAGGCGTTAAAAACATGATGTTTGGTGGCGAGGGTGTGTTTAACACAGTAATTACCGGACCGGGTAAGATTATACTTCAGAGCATGCCAATTAGTAGTGTAGCTGCAAGTATTCGTCCATTTATGCCAACTGGAAAATAATAAAAAGGGGTCTGCAGAATGCAGGCCCTTTTTAGAGACTGTGAAATAAATTGTGTATGAAAATCCTCCAGGTTAAGGTAAAATAAAAATAACTTAACATGGAGGATTTAATTATGGGAAGAAAAAGACCCGAAAGAAAAAACGCAAAACTTATTAATGCAATACTAGAAACTTATGAAACAGAAACAACTGGTGACATTCAGGAGATACTAAAGGACTTGACCGCAGATTTACTAGAGGACATGCTTATGGCAGAGTTAGATGACCATTTAGACTATGAATACGGTGACAAACCTCTTAGTCTCAACACTAGAAATGGCTATAGTAGTAAAAGGGTAAAAGGTTCTAATGGCGAGATGGACATCAAAGTACCAAGGGATAGGGATGGAAGTTTCGAACCTCAAATAGTTAAGAAACACGAAAAAGACATATCAAATATTGAGAATCAACAGTTACTAAGATAACAAACAAGATACTACCAACGATCGAAGAATGGCGACAAAGGCCTTTAGAGAAGGTTTATCCTTTC
>CAZOGN010000011.1:0-49873 GCA_964579655.1 uncultured Lachnospiraceae bacterium | reverse complement strand
AAGCCATATCAAGGCTTTCAGAGGTTTTTTCTTTATTCAACTGTCAAAGACCCGAGATACAAAGAAGCTTGAAGAAGCAATTAACCTATTTAAAATAAATTAATACTAATAAATTCTTACCCTCTGAATTTAAGAAGCCTTCATGAAAACCTTATAGTGTTTTTATGAAGGCTTCATTGACGGTTTTATGTATTCGTGATAAAATTATTTGATATATACAATATTATTTTGGAGGAAAGTTATGAAAAAAAACTTGATATATTTTTTTCTTTTAATAGTACTATGTATGGCCTTTATTACCGGATGTTCCAAATCAGAAACTTCACAATTTGCAGAACCAAAAAAGGGAGAAACAGTAGCAGAAATTGTTGTAGAAGGGCATGGTTCTATATTTGTTAAATTTTTTGATAAAGAAGCTCCAAAAGCTGTGAAAAACTTTACCCAGCATTCAAAAGATGGATATTATGATGGACTTACTTTCCACAGGGTAATTGAAGATTTTATGATACAAGGTGGAGATCCTAACGGTACTGGATCAGGTGGAGAAAGTATTTGGCAAGAAGATTTCGAGGATGAATTCGACAGCAAGCTACATCCATACAGGGGAGCTCTTTGCATGGCTAATAGGGGGCCAAACACTAATGGAAGCCAGTTTTTTATCGTACAAAGTAGTGAAACTTATGAAGAAGATATACTAAAGCAATTACGCGTGGAATTTGACGAAAAGGCAATTAAGAATTATAGCGAAATAGGTGGAACGCCCTGGCTTTACAAAGCTCATACAGTATTTGGTCAAGTATATGATGGTTTAGATGTTGTTGATAAAATAGTTGCGGTTGAAAAAATTGATCCTAAGAATGGAATTCCAAAAGATAAAGTAATAATTGAAACTATTAAGGTGTTTGAATATAAGAAATAATAACTAATCACATTACAATATATATATGAGAAGGAAAGGAGTATTAACTTGAATCTAAAATATACCTTAGAAGGATTTCAATTTTCCAAAGAAGAAGAATATAAGATTGCTAAAGAAGACTATGATGCTATTCAATTTTTCAAGGAGAAATTAGACATGTCTGATCTTCCGGCAGTACATAAGTTATATAACCGTCTAATTGAAAGGGATAATTTTCAAACAATGGTGGGATATTCCTTTTTAAAAGAGTTACAGAACATATTATTAGAAAACAATTATAAGACTATGGATAGTTTAAAAAAGATCCATATCGAAAGCATACAAAATTCCGCAGAAAAAGTGGAAGAGATATCAGTAGAACATTATAAAAACCTAGCAGAAGATAGAAGAATAAAAAACAGAAACTCAAGAATTATCAACATAATATTAGTCATTACAATAGTAATAATGTTTTTTATTGCATTTAAGGCCGATAAAACACTTTTTACTCAGTTTGAACAGGACATATTAGATAAATATTCTGCTTGGGAAGTTGAACTGACTGAGTGGGAAGAACAATTACGTGAAAAAGAAGCTGAGATCAATAGTAGTACAGAGTAGTATTAATGTTATTTGAAAGGAGCATTTTATGGAGAAACTAACTATTTTAGTGGTAGATGATGAGAGTAGAATGCGAAAATTAATAAAGGACTTTTTAACTAGGGAAAAATATAATGTAATTGAAGCAGAAGATGGTAAAGAGGCTTTGGATATATTTTATGATAGAAAAGATATAGACCTTATTATCCTAGATGTTATGATGCCAAGAGTAGATGGTTGGGAGGTTTGCAGAGAGATCAGGGAATATTCTGATGTTCCAATTATTATGCTTACTGCCAAAGGAGAAGAGAAGGATGAGCTTCAAGGCTTTAAACTTGGAGTGGACGAATATATATCAAAACCTTTCAGTCCTAAGGTTTTGGTTGCAAGGGTAGAGGCAGTACTTAGAAGAACAAATATTATAGATTTAGAGGCTGTAGAAGTTGGCGGCATTTATATAGACAAAACTGCCCACTTAGTAAAGATAGATGAAAAAGTAATAGATTTAAGCTATAAAGAATTTGAACTCTTATCTTATTTTATTAAAAATGAAGATGTGGCTTTATCTAGAGAAAAAATCTTAAATAATGTGTGGAACTATGATTATTTTGGTGATGCTAGAACTATTGATACACATGTTAAAAAGCTTAGAAATAAGCTGACTGACAAGGGTAAATATATAAAAACTATTTGGGGTTTGGGTTATAAGTTTGAGGTTGAAGAATAATGTTTAACTCAATATTTAGAAAACTTAGAAAAGATACAGATAGAATCAAAAGACATTATTCCCTAAGGATGAAGATGACCTTCACCCTTACTGTGCTAATAATTTTTACTATATTTTTAATATGGCTACTTATTCGCTTGTTTTTTGAAGATTATTCAATAAACAATAAAATTGATATTTTAGAGGATACTTATGGATTTATTAATGAAGCTTATGATAGTGAGAAAAACTTTTTAAATGAAGAAGAAGTATATAACATTCAAAGATTAAGTGAGACAAATAATGTTAAGATTTATGTTTTTACAGAGAACTTAGTTTGGGAGTTTCCACAGATTGAGGAAGATGGACAAGAATATTTAAGGATATATTCATATTTACAAGATTACATCTTTAGAGGAATCAACAAGGATATTACAGCAGAAGAATTAACAAAAAACAAAAATTATAGTATATATAAACTTTATGACAAAAAAATAGACGCTAGTTATGTAGAATTAATCGGGGATCTTGATAATAACTACATTGTATATATGAGAACTAATTTAGAGAGTATTCAAGAGAGTGTTGTAATTGCAAATAGGTTTATTGCTATTGCTGGCACTGTGGCTATTATTTTCGGTTCCATAATTATGTTCTATATAAGTAATAAGTTTACCAAACCAATTCTAGAGCTTTCAGAAATAGCCAAAAAGATGAAAGATTTAGATTTTTCTATAGAATATGAAGTGGACAGGAAAGATGAAATTGGTGTGCTAGGCAATTATATTAATTCTTTATCTAAGGAGCTAGAGTATACTATATCAGAATTAAAGAATGCTAATAATGAGATGAGATTGGTTATTGAAAGCAAAACTAAAATAAATGAAAGACAACAAGATTTTGTATCGAATATTTCACATGAACTAAAGACACCAATTGCAATAATTCAAGGTTATGCTGAAGGCTTAAAAGAAAATGTCTATGAAGATGAGGAAAATCGAGATTATTATTGTGATGTGATAATAGATGAAGCTTATAAAATGAATCAAATGGTTAAAAAGCTAATTTCACTGAGTTATTTAGAGTCTGGTGAAAGTCAAATTGAATTTGTAAACTTTGATATTGTTGCTCTAATCAAGGAGATAGTAAAGTCTAAAACGATTTTATTTGAGCAAAAAGATATTAGCTTTATATTTAATTATACAGAAGCAATATATGTATGGGGAGATGTATATGCTACAGAAGAAGTTATTAACAACTATGTAAGCAATGCAATTAACCATGCCGACAATGAAAGAGTAATTGAAATTAATTTAGAACATAGGGATAATTCCCTAAGAGTAAATGTCTTTAATAGTGGTAAAAATATTCCTGAAAATGAGCTTGACAAAGTGTGGGATAAATTTTATAAAGTAGACAAGGCAAGAACAAGAGAATATGGTGGTAGTGGAATAGGATTATCTATAGTTAAGGCAATTATGAATTCGCTTAATCAAGAATTTGGGGTTAAGAACTATAGTAATGGAGTAGAATTTTGGTTTGAACTAGACACAAAAGCCACTTGAATATAATTTTGATATATTTTGTGAAAGGTAGGTGACATACGTGAAAAAACTTATTCTATTGTTTATAATCAGTATTATGCTAACTGGATGTGAACAGACAATAGACTTAAATTCAGAGGAAGAACTTATATTAGCAGAAGAGATGTCTGATTTAGTATTATCTTATGACAAAGGATATCAAGAATATCAAACTAAGAGTAAAGTAGATATAGATGAGCAAGATAATGATATTGAAGTTGAAGATAATATAGTTGAACAGATAGTAGATGAAGAAATAGAAAAATCTTTATTAGAAAGTATAAATCATTATTCTTGGGATTACAGCAAGAATGTAAAGGTGAAATTAGTTGCTTATGATATTGTTGATGATTTGCCAGAGAATAAAAACAATTATTACTATGTGGGACCAATTAGCGATTCAAGTAGTAATAAAGGTATATTACGCCTTTCCTTTAATGTTATTAATCACACAGATAAAGAGGTTGATTTTAGAACTCTTGATTCGGATCTTGAGTTTTCCTTAAAAAAAGGAAACACTGCTTATTATCCTTTAATTACTTTTTTGCCAAATGATATTCAATTTATGGATATTAAGTTAGCAGCAAAAGATGAGCAAGTTATGGTCTTGTTATATAGTGTACCAGAAAATATTGATTTAGATGAAGTTATGTTCACCATAGAAGATTCTTCATCAGAACAATCGAAAGTTTCAAAACATACTTTAAAGTAGAAAAAAGTAATGGCCAAAAGTAAGACTGGAATCATACTTAGAGCCATTACTTATTTATAGGGGAGGAGAGAAAGAAAAATCTTAAATATGATTTTATTATATGATATATATGATTAAACTATGAAGATAATAAAAACAATTTGTTAACATAGTTATTTCAATTAATATAAATAAATTAACTTTATGGAGGACTTTTATGTATCAGCTTATAAAACCTAAAGACTATAAATCCTTACTGGATATTAAAGAAACTCAAATTGCTATAAAATTTGTTAAGGATTTTTTTGAAAGAGAGTTGGCAAGACAACTCAATTTAACGCGCGTATCTGCACCCTTGTTTGTAAAACCAGAATCAGGTATAAATGATAATTTGAATGGGATAGAACGTCCTGTTCAATTTGATATAAAAGAACAAGACAATGCAGTAGTTGAAATTATTCATTCTCTTGCAAAGTGGAAAAGACTTGCACTTAAAAAATACAATTTCGAATACGGAGAAGGTCTGTATACAGATATGAACGCTATTAGAAGAGATGAAATTACAGACAATACTCATTCTATTTTTGTGGATCAATGGGATTGGGAATTAATTATACATAAAGAAGAAAGAACTATGGAAGTATTGAAACAAATAGTAAGAAAGGTGTATTCGTCTTTAAAAATGACTGAGAAAGCTTTAGTTACGGAGTATGATAATATTAAAAAAATTTTACCGGATGAAATATATTTTATTACTGCTCAAGAATTAGAGGATAAGTATCCAAATTCCACAGCAAAGGAACGCGAATATAATATTTCCAAAGAGCATGGTGCGGTTTTTATATCCCAAATAGGTGGAGTGCTAAAATCAGGACAAGCTCATGATGGTAGGGCTCCTGATTATGATGATTGGAATCTTAATGGAGATATTATTTTTTACTACCCACTACTAGATATAGCTTTGGAACTTTCTTCAATGGGAATACGTGTAGATAAAAAGGCTTTAGTTAAACAATTAGAAATAAGTGATTGTATGGATAGGGCAAAATTACCATTTCAACAAGCGTTAATTAACAATGAATTACCATATACTGTTGGTGGAGGAATTGGCCAATCAAGAATGTGTATGTTCTTTTTAAGAAAGGCTCATATTGGAGAAGTGCAAAGTTCGACATGGCCAGAAGATATGATTGAAGAATCTAAAGAAAATGGAATGTATTTATTATAAAATTTAAAACAGTGAGACAGGGATACTGCCCCACTAACAAATAATAGGAATGGAACCAAAATATGAAAATAGTAATTATAGGGGATGGCAAGGTAGGCCATACTCTCATGAAAGAATTATCACAAGAAGGTCATGATATTGTGATTGTTGACAACAACATTGAAGTTGTTGAAAAATCTCTAAACACATATGACATTATGGCCATAAAAGGTAATGGTGCTAGTTACCATGTTTTAAAGCAGGCGGAAGCTGATGAAGCCGATATGTTAATAGCTGCTACTTCAAGTGATGAAATCAACATGTTAAGTTGTCTAGTTGCTAAAAAGTTAGGTACTAAAAGGACTGTAGCACGTGTAAGAAATCCTGAGTATTCAGAACAATTATTTATTATGCGTGGAGAATTGGGATTAAACATGTCAATTAATCCTGAATATACTGCAGCAAAAGAGATTTCAAGAGTTTTGCGTTTTCCATCTGCTCAAAAGATTGAAACATTTTCTAGAGGAAGAGTTGAACTTATTCAAATGTCTGTAGAAAAAGGATCTTCCCTTGACGGGCAACCCTTGCTTACAATAGGTTCTGCATTTAAATCAAAAATACTAATTTGTGCAATTGAAAGATCAGATAAAATTATTATTCCTAGTGGTAATGTGACCTTGCAAGCAGGAGACGAGATATACCTTACAGCGTCAAATGAACAGATCACAATGTTTGTTAAAAATGCAGGTTTAATGAAAGAAAAAATTAAAACAGTTATGATAACTGGTGGTGGAAGAATTACATATTATTTGAGTAAAATGCTTGAAAATGTAGGAATTGAAGTAAAAGTAATCGAAGAAGATTATGACAGAGCAAAGTATTTAAGTGAAGAATTGCCAGAGTCAATGATAATTCATGGAGATGGTACAAATCACGAATTATTACTAGAGGAAGGTATTGCTGATGTGGATTCATTTGTATCATTAACAGGTAATGATGAAGAAAATATCATTGTTTCAATATTTGCATTAAAGTATAATATGAAAAAGGTAATTACAAAAGTGAATAATTTAAGCCTGACTCACCTATTAAATGAAAACCTTTTAGACACAGTAGTTTCCCCCAGATATTTAACAGCAAGTCAGATTATTCAATATGTTAGAGCTTTACAAAATTCTATGGGTAGCAATGTACAAACTCTGCATAGAATTATTAATGACCAAGTTGAAACCTTGGAGTTTACTGTCAAAGTAAAGCATGACTTTCTTGGTATAAAACTAAAAGATTTGAAACTAAAAGACAAGTTACTTATTTCGTGTATTGTAAGAGATAATAAAACTATTATACCTGCTGGAAATGATACAATTGAACTTAATGATAGTGTTATAGTAGTAACGACCATTCCCTATTTACGTGATTTGAAGGACATAGTAAAGTAAAATACTTTAAGTGGAGTAAAAATATGAATATAAAGATGATTTTATATGTATTAGGATATATTATGAAGCTAGAAGGGGCATTACTAGTTCTTCCTCTTTTCGTTACTATGTACTATAAAGAAGGTAATATACCAGCTTTTCTTCTTACTATACTTATTCTTTTTGTTTTTGGACATATGATGTCATTCAAGAAACCAAAGAATACGATTATTTATGCAAAGGAAGGCTTTGTTATAGTAGCTCTTTCCTGGTTTGCTTTGTCCCTATTTGGAGCCTTGCCATTTACTATAAGTGGAGAAATACCAAATTATATAGATGCTGTATTTGAAGTTATATCAGGTTTTACAACCACAGGTTCGAGTGTCCTTACTGATGTGGAGGCAATGTCTAAGGGACTTTTGTTTTGGAGAAGTTTCACTCATTGGATTGGAGGTATGGGAGTATTAGTATTTGTGCTTTCCATTGTACCTTTAGCTGGTGGTAGATCCATGCATATAATGAAGGCGGAGGTTCCAGGACCAACAGTAGGCAAATTAGTTCCTAAGATAAAGGAATCAGCTAAAATTCTGTATCAAATTTATATAGTTTTGACGATTATTCTTATTATTTTGTTAGTAGCTGGAAAGATGCCTTTGTTTGATAGTATGGTACATGCATTTGGGACAGCAGGTACTGGAGGCTTTGGTATTAAGGCGACTAGTATAGGTTATTATAATAGCGCTTATATTGATGTTGTAATAACAATATTTATGATGTTATTTGGTGTTAACTTTAATTTGTTTTATCTTATAATTACTGGAAGCGTTATTGCAGCCCTAAAAAGCGAGGAATTAAGGAATTATATTGCTATAATTGCGGCAGCGGCAGTTGTTATGGCAATTAATATATTGCCAAAATATGATAACTTTTTTCAGGCACTAAGATATTCAGCCTTCCAGGTTGGTTCAGTTATTACAACAACGGGTTATTCTACTGCAGACTTTAATCAGTGGCCTATGTTTTCCAAGATAGTAATATTTCTATTAATGTTTATTGGAGCTTGTGCAGGTTCTACAGGTGGAGGAATTAAGGTATCAAGAGTAACAATAGCATTTAAATCAATAATTCAACATATAAAAGGACTTATACATCCAAGGTATGTTGGTACAGTACGTTTTGAAAACAATCCTATAGATAGCTCTACTTTAAAGGGCGTTCACATTTATTTATCAGTATATTTCTTTATATATTTAATATCAATTTTGTTAGTTAGCGTTGATAATGTAGATTTTGAAACTACAGTGTCAGCAGTAACAACATGTTTTAATAATATAGGACCAGGGTTTGGCTTAGTAGGACCAGCAGGTAATTTTGATGGATTTTCATATTTTTCTAAAATTATACTTTCAATTAACATGTTGCTTGGAAGATTAGAAATTTTCCCAATACTTATGCTGCTTTCGCCTTCAATTTGGAAAACAAAAGCTCATATAAATTCAATAAGAGTAAATGATAAAACGGTAAAAGATATTAATATAAGTAAAAATTAAAATTAATATGGAACCATTTACAATATGATTTCGTCTAATAAGTAACAAAACCAGTATTAGGAGGAGAAAAGATATGAAAAAGTCAAGATTAAAGATTTATAGGTTCTTAGTTTTATTATTTATTCCAGCCTTACTTGTAGCTTGTTCTTCTGCAGATAAGAGTGATACAAGCTCATTTGAATTAAATGATGCAGAAGCAAAGCAAGAGTTATCAGAAGGGGATTTCGAAAACGGAGTTGGATATGATGAAGGTCAAGGTGACTATGTTGAAGAAGCAGAGAAGTCTGCAGATACGGGTGATGGGGAGAGTGCAGATACAAGTAAAGAGATTACAGATGGAAAAGATTATTTATTAAATGACACTCATGACAAAATTATACGTAAGGTTGACATGGATTTAGAGACAAAATCTTTTGATGAACTAGTTAGTTCTATAGAGACACAAGTTTATGAACTTGGTGGATATGTTGAAGAATCAAGAATTACAGGTAGACATTATAACAGTGACAATCTAAGATATGGAGTAATGATTATTCGTATTCCAAGGGAAACTGTTAATGGATTTTTAAATAATATTGGAAGTGTTGCTAATATAGTTGAAAAGGCAGAAAATATTGAAAATGTTTCTCTAAAATATGTTGATATTGAAAGTCAAAAGAAATCACTAGAAATAGAGCAAGAAAGATTAATAAGCCTATTGGAACGTACTGAAAAGATGGAAGATATTATGTCTCTAGAAGCAAGGCTTACTACTGTACGTTATGAGTTGCAAAATTTAGCAACAGAAATAAGAACAATAGATAATCTTGTGGATTATAGTACTATCACTATGAATCTTCAAGAAGTAAAACTAATGAGTCCTAGTATAGAGAAGGAAGAGTCAGCAGGAACAAGAATTAAACGTGGTTTTGATGAAAAACTTCAAAGTTTTTCTGAAGGATTCGAAGACTTTGCAGTATGGTTTGTACTTAATCTGCCATTATTTATAGTAATGATAATAATCGTACTTATAATAATAATTATTGTAAAGAAGATTATTAAGAAAATTTTTGAAAAAGATAACTTTTATAAATCTGTAAATAAGGTAATAGACACTGAAGAAGTTGCTAATTCTGCTGATATTGATGATGAATCAGTGAAAGTTCATGAAGCTGAAGAAGAATAATGCTAAAAGTTAATTAATTCTCAAAAATTTCATATTATTCCTTTATTATATTCAGATGTATGTTATTATTATAAATAGTAAACTATTTTATACATTAATTTATATTCTTGTGTAACTGCTTTTATAAAGGAGTAGTAGTATGCCCACATATATAATAATACTTACAATAATATTATTGATTATACTTGTGATATCTTGGATCTTGGCTAATCTTATAATTAAACCCAAAGTTATAGACTACGGCAAACTATATGATTTTGAAGTTGAGGCTGGAAGGTTAGAAGAACAACTGTATGATAGTTGGCATAAAGAAGAATTTACAATAAGGTCCACATATGGATATTCTCTATCTTGTATGTTAATTAATAATGAACTTAGCAAAAAACAATTTAATCAGCCCAATAAAAAGAAAAAGATAGCAATTATACTTCATGGTATAAAAAAAGGTAAGTTAAGTTCTATGGTTTATGCTAAGTATTTTTTAGAACGCGGAATTACGGTATTAGTATATGACCAAAGAAATCATGGATTAAGTGATAAGGCTTATACAACAATGGGTTACTATGAAAAGTTTGATTTACAAACCATTATTGATTGGTGTTACATAAAATATGATGGTAATGTGTCTATTATTACACATGGTGAGTCAATGGGAGCGGCTACGGTGCTTTCTCATCTTGCGATTGATGGAAGAGTGAATTTAGTTATAGCGGATTGTGGCTTTTCTGACTTTATTGAACTTACAAAGTACATAGTTAAGAACAAATATCATCTTCCGCAATTTCCTTTTGTTTTTTTGTCTAGTTTACTAATTACTTTAAGGGCGAGATTTCCAATAAAGCATGTTGTGCCGAAAGATGCTTTGATGATAATTGATAAACCTATTTTATTTATTCATGGACTCGACGATGATTTTATTCCAAGTTCAATGAGTGAAGATATGTATAATATAAAACCAGAGAATAAGGAAATCTTTTTAGTTCCTGGTGCTGGGCACGCAAAGTCAGTCACCACAGACCCTGAGGGTTATAAAGAGGCACTTAATGACTTTCTTGACAAATATAATTATTAGACTAGGGACCTAGGGACAATGAATATATTCCTAGGTCCTAATTGAATAATTCCACCAAGCATTGTAGATAATACTAACTAAAAGGTGGTAAATTATAATGTTGGGAATATTAATTGCTTTATTATCAGGGATGTTAATGAGTATACAAGGTGTATTCAACACAGAAGTGACAAAACAGACTAACATATGGTTGTCTTCTACATTTGTGCAGTTAGTGGCTTTTATTTTATGCTTTATAGCCTGGTTGTTAGTTGGTAGACAAGCGTCTTTTGCTTCATTATTTAAAATAGACAAGAAGTATATGTTGTTGGCTGGAGTATTAGGAGCATTTATTACTTTTACTGTAGTCTTAGGGATGAGTTTTCTAGGTCCTGCAAAAGCAACAATCTTAATAGTTACAGCCCAACTTATAGCCTCTTATTTAATAGAACTCTTCGGATGGTTTGCTACTGAAAAGGTTGACTTTCAATGGAAAAAATTATTTGGGCTTATAATTATTATAATTGGAATTATTGTGTTCAAATGGGAGTCTAAGCAAACATAAAATGATTTAATATTTATCTATTGTAATATTGTTGTTTATTGGTTAAAATAATATGTATAAGTTTGCATTGAGGATATTATGTGAATGGTTTCATTTATAAGGAGATCATTTATGAGATTAAACAAACTTAAATTTGTTTTGGTATTAATGTTTGTTGCAGTAGCTGGGATTATTTATAGCTGTAAGCACAGTGATGAACCAGATGTTATATCTTTAGATAATAATGAAGATATTTCCACTTCGGAATATGACCTAGAATTAACAGAAACTCCCCCCAATAAAGATAATCATGAGACTAATGAATCTTTGCAAGAAAAGAGTACTATAGAGTCTGGGACAAAAATCTATGTTCATATATGTGGAGCTGTTAACAAACCAGATGTTTACGAAATTAATCAAAATACAAGACTTTATGAATTGGTTAAGCTAGCAGGAGGTTTTACTGATGCTGCTGCTAATGACTATATTAACCAAGCAACTATATTAACTGATGGACAACAAGTTTATATTCCAACTAAGAAAGAAGTTGAGGATTTGGACTTTAAGCCTTCAATTAATGAATCTATGGAAACCACAAATGAAAAGATTAATATTAATAAGGCTTCCAAAGAAGAACTGATGACATTAACTGGTATTGGCGAATCTAAGGCTAACAGTATAATTGATTATAGACAGAAGAATGGTAATTTTAATGACATTGAAGAAGTTATGAATATAAGTGGTATTAAAGATTCTGTATTTAGCAAAATATCAGATGACATTACTGTAGATTAAGAATTTGAATAAAGAGGTGGTTATGTGGCGATAAGAGTACTAGTTGTTGACGATGAAAAATTAATTCTAAAAGGAATTAGATATAGTTTGGAACAAGATGGCATGGATGTTGATAGTGCATATGATGGAGAAGAAGCATTAGAGCTTGCTAGAGCGAATAAGTATGACATAATCCTTTTAGATATCATGTTGCCAGAAATGACTGGTTATGAAGTGTGTCAGAACATACGAGGATTTTCAGATGTTCCAATTATAATGTTAACTGCAAAAAGTGATGATATGGATAAAATTCTTGGATTAGAATATGGAGCTGATGATTATATAACAAAGCCATTTAATATTCTGGAGTTAAAGGCAAGAATTAAAGCTATTTTACGAAGAAATAGAAAGCATAAAGAAAAGGCTAGCAGTAAGAAGATCACTATAGGAAAGTTAATACTTGATATAGAAAGTAGAAGAGTGTTTATTAACGATGAAGAGGTGAATTTAACTGCTAAGGAATTTGACCTATTAAAATTATTAATACAAAACCCCAATAAGGTATATAGTAGGGATGATCTTCTTAATTTAGTATGGGGCTATGATTATCCAGGAGATGTAAGAACTGTCGACGTCCACGTACGAAGACTAAGAGAAAAAGTTGAAAACAATCCTAGCGATCCAAAATATATACATACAAAATGGGGTGTTGGTTATTTCTTCCAAAACTAAATCAAAAGTATGTTTTTTGAAAAGTATGAGGGTCAACATTTTTGTTGCCCTCTTCTTAATTGGTAGCATCCCCTTGCTTATAATTACAGTCAACATGATTAGTGCTTATAATGAGAATGCTAGGTCTCAAAGAATTTTGGAATTACAAAGCCAAGGTGATTTTTTAACCAACCTAATATTATCTACAGGGTATCTTGAGGATACATCTCTTGATGCAGTAAACCAAGAGATTCAAAGAGATTCTAATTTTTATAATGCAAGAATTATTATAATTAATAAGAATTTAGATATCATAAAAGATACCTATGGATTAGAAGAAGGAAAAACTATTATTTCTCATGAGGTTATTAATGCTTTAAGAGGCAATAGTGGTATTAATACTGAAAAAAATGATCAATACATTGAGATGGTTTTACCAATTACAGATAGTTTAACTAAAGAAACTCACGGTGTATTGATAATGAATTTTACGATTAGAAATATTAATGATTTATCGAATAGATTAATGAATAATGCAATAATAATGATTACTTCTATTTTTATTTCACTAGCAGCGATTGCTTTTTTCATAGCAAGTATATTTATGAAACCGCTTAACAAACTTACTCGTTCAATTAATTATTTACAAGAGGGTCATATGGATGAGGAAATTGCAGTTGAAGGTTATAATGAAGTAAGAAATATTCAAAACGCTTTGAACCAAATGCTCTTAAAGATAAGGAATTTAGAAAATTCAAGACAAGAATTTGTATCTAATGTATCCCATGAGCTAAAGACTCCGCTTACCTCAGCTAAGGTTTTAGCAGATTCTTTATTGGCCCAAGAAGATGTTCCGCCAGAACTTTATAGAGAATTTTTAGTTGATATAACTGATGAAATAGATAGGGAAAACAAGATAATTAATGATTTATTAAATCTTGTTAAGTTAGACAAATCAGCTAGTGATATTAGTATAAGTACAGTGAATATTAATGAACTTTTAGAGATGGTATTAAAAAGACTTAGACCCATTGCAAAACTAAGAAATATTGAATTGGTTTATGAAAGTTACAGAGATGTAATGGTAGAAGTAGATGAAGTTAAAATGTCTTTAGCATTTACCAATCTAATTGAAAATGCTGTTAAATATAATTTAGAGGACGGCTGGGTAAGAGTTTCGCTTAATGCAGATCATAAGTATTTTTATGTAAAAGTTTCTGATTCGGGAATTGGAATCCAAGAAGAAGAACAGGATGCAATATTTGAAAGGTTTTATAGAGTTGATAAGGCACGCTCAAGAGGAACAGGTGGAACGGGCCTAGGACTTTCTATAACGAAGAATATTATTTTAATGCATAAGGGTGCAGTTAAGGTTTATAGTAAAGAGGGTGAAGGTACAACCTTTACTGTTCGTATACCAATTAATTATATTGAGTAAATTTTAAAAGATAGTAAAATACTTTGTCATTATATGAAAGGTTTTGATATTATGAAAGACCACTTGTTAAATAATATATATATAAGTAGGAAAAGAATATTCTTATGCATCATGTTGTTATTTTGTGTTTCATTGTTAGCCTGTAGGCAGGACAAGAATCCTGATGTTAATGCTGAGGATGAAGAACAAACTAAAATATACTATCTTGATGCTAGCCAAACTAGTATAGTAAGTATGGATTATACTCCGAAAGAAAGTTCAACATCGGAATTGATAGATGAGCTTATATGGGCTCTTGATCAGAATCCAAAAAGTTCTTCCATGAAAAAAGCTAAGCCTGACTCTATAATAATTCAGGGTTATCATTTAACCAAAGATGGAAGATTAACTTTAGATTTTAACTCTGAATATATTGAGTTTACAGGTGTTGAAGAAATTTTATCTAGAGCAACTATAGTAAACACGCTATCACAGGTAGATGGCGTTGATTATATAGAATTCACAATTAATGATCAGCCATTAATGGATTATAATGATAAACCTGTTGGTCTTATGGAAGAGAGTGACTTTATTTATAATACAAATGCAGAAAATGTTTACGTTAAAGTGTATTTTTCTAACGAAGAAGGTACAGCTCTTGTAGCTTCTAACTTAAAGATAACTTATGATGGAAATATTTCTATAGCAGAACTTATTGTTAATAGGATACTTTTAGGTCCTCTTGAAGAGGAAATGCAATTAACAGTTCCGAAGGCTAGCAAACTAAATAGTATAACAATAAAAGAAGGTATTTGTTATGTGGATTTTAATGAAGAATTCTTAAACAAAAACCCAGAGATAGATTCAGAAGTTGTTATATATTCTGTTGTTAATTCTCTTGTTGAATTATCTTATATTAACAAAGTTCAGTTTACCATTAATGGAGCCAAAATTGAAAATTATAATGGGATTCCATTTGATGGACAATTTGAACGTAAACTTGAATTGATTGATGAAAGTAGCTAATAACAGCTAATCCTATTATTAAATAGTAGATTTACCCAGGAGGTGGCTATTTGATCATTAAAAGACCATTTATATGGTTTTTTGTAATTTTTCTTGGAGGAATGGGACTTTATAAACATTCACCATTCCTCATCTGTTTTTTTCTTATATTTCTTATTGTCGGAATAATTTTGCTGAATTATTATCTTATAATCATTAAAGCCTATAAGTTTCAATCATTTAGTTTTCTGTTTTTATTACCAGTCTTTTTTGTTTTAGGTTACCTACTTACAAAACAAGCATTTTTAGATAATGAAATGGATATATACTTTGATGAAAAGGTTGAAGCTGATATTGTTGGCGAGATAAAGACAATTGAAGACAAAGAAGATTATCAATTATTATTATTAAAAGACTGTATAATAACAATAAACTCTAAAGATACAAACAAACAATTTAAAAACATTTCTTTAAAAGTCTATAACAATTCTCCGATTATATCCCGAATAGGTAATAAGGTTTCCTTAAGGGGTCAAGTAATTAAATTTCAAAAAGCAAGAAATCCTGGACAATTCGATGAATATCAATATAATAAAATACTTAAGATTGATTATAAAGTTTACTGCGACTATATTGAGCTGGTTAATGAAGAGTATTCTTTTTATCATGACTTTTTACATAATACAAAGAAAAAAGTATTTAATATATATGACAAATTATTACCCAAAGAAAAGTCTGGTATATTATCCGCCATGATTATAGGTGACAAAAATAATTTAGAACAGGACATAAAAGAACTTTACCAACAACATGGTATATCACACATATTAGCTATTTCGGGCCTACATGTGTCTCTTATTGGAATGTCACTTTATAACATTTTAAAGAAAATAGGTTTAAAGACAAATATATCAGTTTTCTTATCAATTAGTATTATTTATTCTTATGGAATACTTACTAATTTTAGTGTGTCTACTAATAGGGCAGTTGTTATGCTCTTAATCCTTCTTATTGCTAAAGTAATTGGTCGAACTTATGATTTGTTATCTGCGGCCTCATTGAGTGCATTAATTATTTTAATGCAAAATCCACTAGAAATACTTAGCGCGGGATTTTTGCTATCCTTTGGAGCAATTCTGGGTATAGGTTTAATTTACCCGACCTTTTCGAAACTGAATAAAACAGAAAATAAAATAATTAAGGGTCTAATAGATAGCTTGTTAATTAGTATAAGCATACAAATCATGACACTTCCTGTATTGCTATTTTTTTTCTTTGAAATATCTACTTATTCTATTTTGTTAAACATAATATTATTACCTTTTGTATCTATTATAATAACTTTTGGAATTATAGCGGCTGCTTTGGGTGTCATTTATTTTCCTTTGGCTAGGTTTTTCTTAGGAGTAGTTTATTATTTATTTGAATTTTATGAAAATGTCTTAAATATAGCAAATCATTTCCCTAAAAACTCTTTGTTAATAGGAAGGCCTAAGCGTGAAATTATCATTACATATTATGTTGTTTTGATTTTATATATCTTGTTAAATTATTGGAAGAAAAACAAATATAGTCATGCATTACTCCCGCTTTTATTAATACTTTTCATACCATCTTTAAATAATAATTTTGAGTTAGTATTTTTAGATGTTGGACAGGGAGATAGCATATTTTTAGAAACTAGCAATGGAAGTCGATGTTTGTTTGATGGGGGAAGTGCTGATGTGAAAGAAGTAGGGAAGTATAGAATTGAACCTTTTCTTAAGTCTAAAGGAGTAAAAGAACTTGACTATGTTTTCATATCTCATTTTGATAAAGACCATGTAAATGGAATAATAGAATTAATGGATACTGCAAATCTGAAAATCAAAACCCTAGTACTTCCCTATTCTTATAAGAACTACAGTTATGATAGTGAAATATTTGAGGATGAATTATTTAAAGAATGTACCAGGCTAGCTACAGAAAAAGAAATAAAGATATTGTATATGAAGGAAGGTGACTTCATAAAAAATGATGAAACATTAATAAGGTGTTTACATCCAGTAGAGAGAGTTTCTTATTATTCTAAAAATGAAAATTCAATGGTTTTAGATGTTTGCTATAAGGAGTTTAATGTCTTGCTGACGGGGGATGTAGAAGGAAAAGGAGAGATGTTATTATATGAAGCTTTATATGATGATAAAGCTGAATACGATGTACTTAAAGTGGCTCATCATGGATCCAACTCCTCAAGTTCAAAAGACTTTCTTTCTCTTATAAAGCCGAAGATATCTCTGATTTCCTGCGCTAAAAATAACAGCTATGGACATCCTCATGAGGAGTTGTTGGAAAGATTAGATGATATAGGAAGTGAAGTGTTTATAACCTATGAAAGTGGAGCAGTTACAATTAAGACAGATGGAAATGGGATGATTGTGGAGGAGTTTTTTATTTTCTTCTAGCAAATCAGTCATATTCTTGGGGTTGCTTTTATGCTTTGCAAAATGATGTTGATTCTCGTTCGATGAATTTTGCTCTTAACAGAAGTTTACTAGTTGAGATATCATGCATTAATCCATCAAGTAGTAAAAAAGCACTTTTCCCTAGTTCTATTCTATCTTGTCTTATGGTTGTTAAAGATGGTGTAAGCTGAGATGCGATAGGCAAGTCATCAAAGCCTATAACACTAATATCTTCGGGAACACTTAGACCTTCTTTTTTAACTGCGGAAATAACTCCACTAGCCATAATATCACTAGCACATATAACTGATGTTGCTCCATTTTCTAAGAAGTAAGGAACATGATCTTTTGCACAATCAGGAACATAATAGCCAAATCGTATTAAACTTTCGTCTAATTCTAAACCATGCGTAATGATGCTACTTATAAATGCATCATTACGCTGATTAGATACCATCGAGTTCTTAGCACCATTTAAAAAGGCTATTTTCTTATGTCCCAATTTCACCAAATGGTCAACTGCCAGGTTAATACCTTCGAAATTATCGGTTCCAACATAGCCGACATGATGGTTTTTTTCAATATAATTGTCCAGTAGGACTGTTGGTACTGTGGTTTTATTTAATTGCTTGATCCAATCATCATGTAATTCGAAGCCTAGTAGAAATGCGCCACTGTAGCCATTCTTCAACATATATGAATCATATTTTTCTACGGTTTGCATATGCAAATTTGTTGGAACCACATCTATTTGCCAATTTCTCCTAGCAACAGACAGTTTAAATCCTACAATAATTTCATAGCCAAACTGATCGATATTTTCGTAGTCCATATTTTCTATGAAAATACATATTTTCCTATCGTCTGCCTCTTTAGACCTTTTGGGGGTATACCCCATCTCTATTGCTGTATCTAATACTTTTTGTCTTGTATCATCACTAATATCACTAGCATTATTTAATCCTTTTGATACTGTACTAATAGATACTCCAAGACGTTTAGCGATATCCTTTATAGTCACCATACTTATCCTTCTTTCTATAAAACGTGTTTAGTATTATATATTATAAAGTCCCCCATGTAAATAATAGTTGCTATTTTTATACTTGTAGAAAACTACTATTAAATATTAATATACCATTAAATGAAACGTTAAACAATTACTATAATAAAATATCTTTTTTCGAAAGATAAACTAAAAAATGATATTTGCTAGTTAATAATACGAAACCCCTTATATATAGGCATCTTATGGCAATTAAACTTAAGAATAATTGTATTAAAGCAAATTGAATATGTATAAAGTCACTATTAAAATTGATAAAATATGTTGACAAATAGTAAAAATGATGGTATTAATTAAGTGCAGCGAAAATTTACGAAAACAATCTTCGCTTTTATTAAAAAAATAATAAGCGAAAACAAGCAAATAAAATACATTTCCAGGAGGACATATAAAATGGAAAAAAACTTTAAGGGTAATGTAGAAACAATTTTAGAACTAGGATATGGTAAGTCAGTTAAAGAGGCTAATCTTAATGAACTATATCAAGCAGTATCTAAATCAGCCATGAATACACTTGATAAGAGCTGGGGCTTATATAAGGACGGAAAAAAAGTTTGTTATTTTTCCGCAGAATTTCTAGTAGGACGTTTAGTTTATAACAATCTTTATAATATGGGATTAATGAATCAATTTACTCAATTGATGAGTGAGAATAATATTGACATTAATGTTTTTGAAGATGTTGAGGATGCGGCCTTAGGAAATGGTGGCTTAGGAAGACTTGCAGCTTGCTTTTTAGATTCAGGAGCAACTCTAGGAATAAATTTAAATGGATATGGAGTTCGTTATAAGTTTGGATTGTTTAAACAATATTTTGAAGATGGATTTCAAAAAGAAATGCCAGATGATTGGCAACAATATGGAGATCCTTGGTCCATGAGAAAAGAAGAAGATAAGATACAAATCAATTTCAAAGATCAAACAATATATGCAATACCATATGACTATCCTGTAATTGGATATGAGGCTAAAACTATTAATACACTTCGTTTATGGCAAGCAGAAGCAATAGATGAATTTGACTTTGACTTGTTTAATGAGTGCGAATATTGCGATGCTGTTAAAGAAAAAAATGAAGCAGAAGCAATTTCTTGTCTGCTATATCCTAATGATAATGATAAAGAAGGAAAAAAACTTCGTCTAAAACAACAATATTTCTTTGTATCTGCTTCTCTTCAAGATATGTTAAGAAGATATGAGGTGAAATATGGGAATGATTATAGTCATTTTTCTGAGGAATATGCAGTACAGTTAAATGATACCCACCCAGTTGTTGCTATTCCAGAGTTACTAAGACTGTTTATGGTAGCGGGACTTAGTTTTAAAGAAGCATTCAAAATAATACAAGAAACCTTTGCATACACAAATCACACAATAATGGCAGAGGCTTCTGAAAAATGGGATGTTGAACTGTTTAAATCAGTTATTCCACAAGTTTATGAATATGTTGAAATGATAGATAAAGCATTACTTAAAGAATTAGCTAGTTTAGGCAAGAATATACAGGAAGAACAAAAGCCTTACCTTATAATTCATGACAATGTTATTGATATGGCAAGAATGGCTATATTTACATGTAAGTCTACTAATGGAGTTGCATGGATACATACTGAGATATTGAAACATGACGAATTAAATCAATGGTATGAAATTTATCCTGAAAGATTTAATAATAAGACAAATGGCATAACTCAAAGAAGATGGTTAGCACTTGCTAATATGGAATTATCATCATTTGTTTCTGATAAGATAGGGAATTCATGGATAACAGATTTAGACCACATGAAAAACCTTGAAAAATATGTAGACGATTCATCAGCACTAAAAGAGTTCAGTGATATTAAAAGAATTAAAAAGAAACAACTATCAGATTACATACTAAAACATGAGGAAATAAAAGTTAACCCAGACTTTATATTTGATATTCAAATTAAAAGGCTTCATGAATATAAGAGACAACTGCTTAATGCATTTTCAATAATGGATATATATTTTGGTCTGAAAGATGGACGCATAAAGGACTTTAACCCAACAACATTTTTCTTTGGAGGAAAAGCTGCACCAGGATATTATAATGCAAAAGGTATAATTAAATATATTAATGAAATTGCCAAGTTAATCAATAACGATCCAGAAGTTAATGATAAATTACAAGTTATTTTTGCAACAAATTACAATGTTTCTTATGCAGAAAAGTTAATTCCAGCAGCTGATGTTTCAGAACAAATTTCCACTGCAGGTACAGAAGCTTCAGGAACAGGAAATATGAAGTTCATGTTAAATGGAGCAGTTACACTTGGTACATATGACGGCGCTAATGTTGAGATAGTTGAACAAGCAGGGGAAGAAAACAACTATATTTTTGGAGCTAGAGTTGAAGATATTGAGAAGATTGAAGATTCCTACAATCCTAAAGAAATCTATAATGATAATGCAAGAATTAAGAAGGTTGTTGATACATTAATAGATGGTACGTTTAGTGATGAAGATACTGGAATGTTTAAGACTTTATATGATTCAATATTAGAAGGATCAAGTTGGCAGACTCCAGATCAATATTATTTATTACTAGATTTTATTTCTTACTGTGAGGCAAAATTACAAGTAAATAAAGATTTTAGTGATCAAGAAAAATTCCTTAGAAAAACTTTTATAAACACAGCAAATGCTGGAAAGTTTTCAAGTGATAGAACTATCAAAGATTATGCTACAGACATTTGGAATTGTTAAAATGATTAAGTTGACCATTTAATGATCACAAGCTAGCAATATTTATAGGCAAGTGACTCATAAAGGTTCTTAATAAATATTAATTTTAAAAAAAGAAAGGTAGAAGGAATTATGAAGAAAATGAAGTATTTTGCATTACTAATGGTAAGTGTTTTAATTATCAGTAGCTTTGTTGCATGTGGTGACAAAACTAAGGATGGTGAAGGGGAAACAAAAGAAACAGAAGAAGTTGTAGAAGATACTAAAGAGGAACCTGAAGATGAGACTGAGGACGAAGCTCCTGTTGAAGTTAAAGACATTGAATTAAAAGTTTGGGCACCTCAAGAAGAACAAGATTTATTAAAACAAATGACTGAAGGTTTCGCATCAGCTCATTCGGAATACAATATTACATGGGATTATGGTGTTGTAGCTGAAGGTGATGCAATGACAGAGCTAACAAAAGACGCGGCAGAAGCAGCTGATGTATTTATGTTTGCATCTGACCAAACAGCAGGATTAGTAAATGCAGGTATTTTATATCCAATTACTTATAATGTGGAAGAAGCAAATGCAGCTAATTCAGAAGCATCTGTACAAGCAGCAATTGTTGATGACCAACAATACGCATATCCATTTACACCAAACAGCTGGTTTATGTACTATGATAGTAGCAAATATACAGAAGAAGAAGTGCTTTCTCTTGATACTATGATGGAAAAAGATTTAGGTGACGATGTTTATAATTTTTCATGTGATATAAACAATGGTTGGTACTTATCAGCATTTTTCTTTGCAAATGATGGTTTGTTATTTGGCGCTGACGGAACAGATCCTAATACAGTGACATTTAATGATGCAAATGGTGTTGCAACTGGAGAATATTTAATTGATTTAGCAGCTAATTCTAAATATTTAGATGAAGATCAAGGAAATGCTAAAGCATTAATGTCAGAAGGTAAACTTGCAGCTTTATGTTCAGGTACTTGGGATGCTGATACAGTTAAAGAAGCTTTAGGTGATAATTATGCAGCAACAAAACTTCCTACAATTAATGTTGGAGGAGAAGATAAACAATTAAGTAACTTTGCAGACTTCAAACTAGTTGGTGTTAATTCACAAGTTGATTCAGAAGCAGCAATGGCAGCTCAACAATTAGCTGAATGGTTGACTAACGAAGAAAATCAAAAGATTCGTTTTGAAGTAAGAAGTATTGCTCCTACAAATACTAATTTAGCAGAAGATGCTGATGTACTTGCCAATCCAGCAGTTGCAGCTTTATCATTACAAACATCTCATTCAACATTACAGTCAACTATACCAGAAATGGGTAATTACTGGGATCCAGCAGAAGCATTTGGTACAGAAATTATTAATGAAACTATAACTAAAGATAATTTACAAGAAAAGTTAGATGCATTTGTTGACAGTATTATGTCATCAATTGGATAAGTTTTAAATATAATAAAGCATAGAAATATACTAAGCCCGCCGCTATATATTTAATCCCATATAAGCTGTTTTTGTGGGATGGCGGTGGCTTAGTATTATTAAAAGGTTTAAGTCCTAAGGGAAGAGGACTGGCCATATAAGAAATCTATTCGGATGGAGGCATTGGTGTGAAAAAAGAAAAAAACAATAAAACTAAGACTAAATTATCAGATGATATATTTACACGGGTAATGGATTGGTTTGTGTTTTTCCCAAGGACGTTTATCAAAGGTGACGCATTAACAAAGTTATCTTTTGTAATTATGGGAAGTTCTAATATAATTAGGGGACAAATTGTTAAGGGTTTAATTTTTTTGTTAATTCAAATTTCTTATGTGTTTTACTTGATTACAAAAGGTATTAATTCATTTAAAGGTCTAATAACTCTTGGTACTAAAGAACAAGGTATGGTAATGGATGAAGAACTGGGAATCTTTACAATACAACAAGGTGACAATTCAATGCTTATGCTCTTAGCAGGTGTTGTTGCCATATCCACGACTATAATATTTATATTTGTATGGAGAGCAAATATAAAATCTGCCTATAAGGTTCAATTAATAAAAGCAACATCTACTAAAGTTCCAACTTTAAAAGAAGATATTGCTAGATATTTTAATAGTGAACTTCATAAATCCTTATTAGCACTTCCTTTAGTGGGAATATTTTTATTTAATTTGTTGCCATTATTTTTTATGATTTTGATTGCTTTCACAAACTTTGACAACAGTCATCAGCCGCCAGGCAATTTATTTACTTGGGTGTCTTTTGAAAACTTTCATAAAATTCTTTTATCAGGTGAAATAATTGCAAAAACCTTCTGGCCTATCTTAGGTTGGACAATAATTTGGGCAGTTTTTGCAACTTTCCTTAATTATATTTTTGGAATTCTTCTAGCTTTGTTGATTAACAGAGAAGGAGTAAGATTTAAAGAATTTTGGAGAACATTATTTGTATTATCAATAGCTATACCACAATTTGTTTCTTTATTGATTTTCAAGCTGATGTTAAATAACAGTGGGCCAATTAATGAACTTATAAGACAATTAGGTTTTCAAGGTGAAGGAGAATTTCTACCATTCCTAACAAATCCTACTTGGGCAAGAGTGACTGTCATAGTTGTAAACTTATGGATTGGAATACCCCATACAATGCTTATAGTTACTGGTGTATTATCTAATATACCTGGAGAGATATATGATGCAGCTAAGGTTGATGGAGCAGGACCAATTTCAATCTTCTTTAAGATTTTAATGCCATATATTGTTTTTGTAACACAGCCACAACTAATAACACAATTTATAGGCAATATTAACAACTTTAATGTTATTTACTTCTTAACAGGTGGAGGTCCAAACACTCTAGATTACTATCAAGCAGGGAAGACAGATCTATTAGTTACATGGTTATATAAACTGACAACGGGTTCGATGAAAGATTATAATTATGCTTCAACAATAGGTATATTAGTTTTTATCATTTCAGCCACATTCTCCCTGTTTGCTTTTCATAGATCATCATCTTATAAGAGTGAGGAGGAATTTCAATGATTAAGAACAAAAAAAGAATCAAGAATTCAATTGCACATATATTTTTAGCTATATTGGCTTTTATCTGGTTAGTGCCTATTATTTGGATTGTATTAACATCTTTTAGTACTCAGACAGGAATATATAGTCCTAATATTATACCTAAAGAATTTACACTAAATAATTATATAAAACTATTTACAGATACAAATCAGTTTTATTTTGCTAAGTGGTTTGCTAACACACTTATTGTTGCTATATTTTCATGTTTACTCTCCACTTTTTATGTTTTGTCAATTGCTTTTGTTACATCAAGACTACGATTTAAAATGAGAAAACCATTAATGAACTTTTCTTTGGTTATTGGAATGTTTCCAGGCTTTATGTCAATGATTGCTGTTTATTATATTATTAAAGGACTTGGTCTATCTCAGTCATTAATAGCACTTGTGCTAGCCTATTCAGGTAGTGCTGGTCTGGGTTTTTTTGTAGCTAAAGGTTACTTTGATACCATACCAAAATCTATTGATGAATCAGCTTGGTTAGATGGAGCAACAAAGTTTCAAGTATTTACAAGAATAACAATACCTTTATCAAAACCTATTCTCATTTATACGATATTAATATCATTTATTGCTCCATGGGGTGATTACATATTTGTTAGTGTTCTTATGGGGGATAATTATGATAAGTACACAGTTGCACTAGGTTTGTATAAAATGTTGGAACTTGAATTTATTGATACTTGGTATACAAGATTTGCTGCGGGGGCAGTTTTAGTATCAATCCCAATTGCAATATTGTATATATTATTGCAAAGATATTATCGAAATAGTTTGGCAGGAGCAGTAAAAGGTTAATTGCTTTTAGATATGGATAGGAGGATTGATATTATTAATTGTAAATCATATAAACATAAGTTACTTATAAAAAAAATATTTCTACTATCTATTTGTTTTATGTCTATGCTATTTTTATTAGCTTGTGATACTAAAAGAGAAGATGAAATAAGTACAAAGAAAAATGATGAAAATATTATTGATGACAACTATCGTACTTATTATGAAGTGTTCTTGTATAGCTTTTTTGATAGCGATGGAGATGGCATAGGTGATATTAATGGTTTAATTGAAAAACTAGATTATATTAATGATGGAGATCCTAAAACAGATACAGATTTAGGCTTTAATGGTATTTGGTTGATGCCAATAATGCCGTCAGATACTTATCATAAGTATGATGTCAAGGATTATTATGATATTGATCCTCAATATGGTACTTTAGAAGATTTTAAAAATCTTTTAAATGAATGTGATAAGAGAGGAATAAAGCTTATTATTGACCTTGTAGTTAATCATTCCTCAGATAATCATCCATGGTTTCAATCTGCTAAAAAAAGTCTTGCAATAGAACCATGTGAGCAGGAAGAATGTGCTTATGAAGAACTGTGTAGGGTACATAATCCATATGTAGATTATTATAACTTTATAGAAGGTGATCCTCAAACAGGTGGTTATTATGGAGTGGGAGTAGATGATTGGCATTTTCAATCTTCCTTTACTAGTAATATGCCTGATTTAAATTTAAAAAATCACGAGCTTCGTGGAGAGCTAGAGGATATTATGGAATTCTGGCTAGATATGGGAGTTGGAGGATTCAGACTTGACGCAGCCTTGCACTTCCAAGAAGAAAATACAGAAAAAAATGTTGAAGTTTTAAAATGGATAAATGATTTTGTTAAAAGTAAAGATGAAGACAATTATATAGTAGCAGAAGTGTGGACTAATTTTTCTACATTTGCAAGATATTATGAAAGTGGAATAGATAGTGTGTTTAACTTTGCTTTTGCAACTGAAGGTGGAAAGATTGTAAAAACCCTAAACTATATTGGACCTGCAAACTCAGCTCAATCTTTTGCTAAGGGAATGAAAGAGGTTCAAGAAGGAATTGCTAAATATTCTGACGCTGGAATAGATGCTCCATTCTTTACAAATCATGATTCTGCAAGAGCAGCTGGCTTTTTCCCGGATAATATCAACAAGGTTAAAATGGCTGCTGGAATGAACCTAATGATGAGTGGAAATGTTTTCACTTATTACGGTGAAGAGTTAGGAATGAGTGGAAGTGGAAGGGATGAAAATAAACGTGCTCCAATGTATTGGTCTGTGACAAATACAAAGGGAATGACGAATGGACCTTCTGACATGGAAACTGTAACTCATAACTATGCCACTGTAGAAGAACAGATAGAGGATCCTTTATCAATATATAATTATTTTAAAAATGCAGTTAGGCTTCGTAATGAGAATCCCGAAATAGCAAGAGGAAAAATTGATATTATTGATGAAGTTGTGGATGAAGATATATGTGCAATAACAAAGAGTTATAATGATAGCACAATTATTGTCTTATATAATATTTCAGAAGAAACAAAAGAAGTAACTATTTCTAAAGAAGACTATGATTATAGTGATATAAGAGGTTATTTGACTGTAGATGAAACACCAGTTAGCTTAGAAGAAGATAAAGTTATAATGCCTGCTTACTCTATAGTTGTTTTAAATTGACATTACAGACAGTATTATAAGGGGAATGTGCTTATGAAAAAAGAAAATAATAAATTAAGAAAGTTTCAAGAAAAATTAAATATAAATGGTATTAGTAAAAAACTAGTAGCCAGTTTTGGCATACTAAATATTTTGATATTATTGATAGTGATAATTTTATCATTAAGGATGTCTAGTAATTCACTAAAAGGTGAAGCGGAAAACACGCTTGATAATATGGCGAAAATTTCTGCTGATTTTACGGAAAGTGAAATGAATGTACAGAAAAAGACTCTAGAAATGATTGCTAAAGATCCTGATATAAGAACTATGGATTGGGGTACTCAAAGGGCAAAAATGATACACTATCTAGATTCAACTGATTTTATTGAAATAGGTATTGTAAGTAAAGACTTTCGTGTAGACTATGCTACAGGTGTTAGTTATGCACTAGAAGAGGACGATCCATCAAGGCAAGTACTTGCTGGTTCAGACTATTCTGTAAATTTGGATTTTACGGTAGGTTCTGCGGATGTTGTTTTAAATTATGCAATTCCCATTATGGGAATTGAAAGCGGAGAGATGGAAGGCGCAATAGTAGGTCGATTAAGTGCGTTTTCATTAAGTGAGATAACTGATAAGACAGGTTATGGTAAAGAGGGATATGGATATATTATTGATGGTGATGGTACAGTTATTGCACATCCAAATCAGGAATTTATATTAGAACAATTTAATCCAATTAGTGAAGCCAAAGAAGACCCTAGTTTAAAAGCTATGTCTAAAGAATATGAAACTATCCTATCTGAAAAATCAGGGATTGGAAGATATTCATATAATGGTGATAATTTCTATGTGGGTTATGCACCCATAGAAGGAACTGATTGGACTTATATTATGGCTGGTTATGAAGAAGAGGTGTTACAATCAATACCTGGAATGCAGCTTGGACTGATGATAGTAGGAATAATTGTCTTAGTTATAAGCGTAATTGTAGTAACAATGCTAGGAAAGGCATTTGCATCACCTATTCTTGAAGGAATTGAACATGCCAAGAAAATTGCTCATTTAGATTTACGAAGGGAAATTACAGGAGATATCTTGGAAAGAAATGATGAGATTGGTGATTTGGCAATTTCTCTTAATGGTATGACAAAAAGTTTAAGAACAATTATTGGTAATATCAGTGCATCTTCCGAAGAAGTAACTGCATCATCTGAGGAATTGACAGCAACATCGGAAGAAGTTGCTGTGTCTATAGACGAAGTTGGACTTTCAATTAATGATATAGCTAAAGGAGCTTCTAGCCAAGCCTTGGATACAGAAGCAGGTTCGAAAAAAGCAACAGAACTTGGTTCAACTTTTCAAGAAAACATTGAGATTCTAAATAGTTTAATGGATTCAACTAAAAAAGTTACAAGTGCTGTAAATGATGGGCTTGAAGATATTGAAATATTATATGACGCTAATCAAGTAAGTAATAAAGCTCATTCAGAAATCAAAGAAGTTGTTCTTAAAACTAATGATAGTGCAAAAAAGATTAATGAAGCTAGTATTCTAATTAAAAATATTTCAAGTCAAATAAACCTCTTATCTCTTAATGCAGCAATAGAGGCTGCAAGAGCAGGGGAAGCAGGAAGAGGTTTTGCAGTGGTAGCTAATGAAATTAAGATGTTAGCAGACCAATCCTCTGAATCTGTTAAAAACATTGAGGAAAGAGTGAAGGAATTACAAAGTAATTCAAATGATGCAGTTAGTACAATTGAGAACTTAACAGAAGTTGAACGTCGTCAGAATTTTAGTGTTGAAAACAGTAAAAATAAATACTTAGAGATAGAATCATCTATAAATGAAACAGCTTATTTTGTAGAAGAACTTAATTCCACAGGATTAAAGATGGAAGAAATGAAGAATGATATTATGTCTGTCTTAGAAAATCTTAATACAATAGCAGAAGAAAATTCAGCATCTACTGAGGAAACTTCCGCTACAATGGAAGAACAAAATGCTTCTATTGAAGAAATTGCTAATGCAAGTGAAGAATTATCAAAACTTGCAACTAAATTACAAGATACAATTAGAAGGTTTAGAATTTAAGACCTCTTAAAAAAGTGCCAAGTATATTATAATACGAGGCACTTTTTTTAATTTAAAGTATTATAAAAAATGTCAAAAATAATAGAATAATAAAATAGATTGACATAATGATGAATAGATGTTATTAATTAATAAACGAAAATATACGAATAACATAATATAATAATATATAGTGTTAACTATTACTTTTTAGAAAGGCATGAATGTAAAATGAAGCAAAATTTTAAAGAAAATATAAAAACAATTTTGAAACTTAAGTATGGTAAATTGATTAAAGAGGCTAATGTTAATGAACTGTATTATGGAATTTCTAAGGCAGCCATGAATACACTTGAAAAAGAATGGGGATTAGAAGGCAATGGGAAAAAGGTTTGTTACTTTTCTGCAGAATTTTTAGTAGGTCGCTTATTTTATAATAATCTATACAATATGGGCTTATATAATCAATTTGCCGAATTAATGAGTGAGAATAATATTAACATTAATGTTTTTGAAGAAATTGAGGATGCGGCCTTAGGGAACGGTGGTTTAGGAAGACTTGCCGCTTGTTTTTTAGATTCAGGCTCAACTTTATCTATTAATCTACATGGATATGGAATTCGTTATAAATTTGGATTGTTTAAGCAATATTTTGAAGACGGTTTTCAAAAAGAGATGGCAGATGATTGGCAACAAAATGGAGATCCTTGGGGAATTAGAAAAGAAGATGAGAAAATAAAAATAAATTTTATAGATCAATCAGTCTATGCAGTACCATATGATTATCCTGTAATTGGATATAGCAGTCAAACCATTAATACTCTTCGTTTATGGCAAGCAGAAGCAATCGATGAATTTGATTTTAACTTGTTTAATGAGTGTAAATATTGTGATGCGGTTAAAGAGAAAAACCAAGCAGAGGCTATTTCTTCTTTATTATATCCTAATGATAATGATAAAGAAGGAAAAAAACTTCGTCTAAAACAGCAATATTTCTTTGTGTCAGCATCACTAAAAGATATGTTAAGAAGATATAAGGTTAAGTACGGGGATGATTTTAATCATTTTTCAAGTGAATATGCGGTACAACTGAATGATACCCATCCAGTAGTTGCAATTCCAGAGTTGCTTAGGTTATTCATGAAAGAAGGACTTGATTTTGAAAGGGCATTTGCAATTATTAAAGAAGCTTTTGCATATACTAACCATACCATAATGGCAGAGGCTTCTGAAAAGTGGAATATTGAATTGTTTAATGAAGTAATTCCAGAGGTTTATAGATACGTTGAAATGATTAATCATGCTTTACTAAATGAACTTAATAATTTTGGAAAACACGGATATGAAGAGCAAAAACATTATTGTATACTTCATGACAATATTATTGATATGGCAAGGATGGCTATATTTACATGTCACTCTACTAATGGTGTTGCTTGGATCCATACTGAAATATTGAAGCGTGATACCCTAAGTCAGTGGTATGAACTTTATCCTAATAGATTTAATAATAAAACTAATGGCATAACTCAAAGAAGATGGTTAGCATTAGCTAATATGGAACTATCAGACTTTATTACAGATAAACTTGGTAGTGCATGGATTACTAATTTAGAAGAATTAAAAAAATTGGAGAAGTATACTGATGATACTTCTGTTTTAAAAAAATTTGGCGATATTAAACAGCTTAAAAAGAAGCAATTATCAGATTATGTATATAAACATGAAGGAGTAAAAGTTAATCCGGAATTTATCTTTGATATTCAGATTAAAAGAATCCATGAATATAAGAGACAATTACTTAATGCATTTTCAATTATGGATATTTATTTTGCTTTAAAGGATGGTAGAATAACAGACTTTAATCCAACAACATTTTTCTTTGGTGGAAAGGCTGCACCAGGATATTATAATGCAAAGGGAATAATCAAATATATTAATGAAATCGCTAATCTAATTAATAATGATTCAGAGGTTAATAATAAATTACAGGTAGTTTTTGTAACAAACTATAATGTGTCATATGCAGAAAAACTAATACCTGCAGCTGATGTTTCGGAACAAATATCTACAGCAGGAACAGAAGCTTCAGGAACTGGAAACATGAAATTTATGTTAAACGGTGCAGTTACACTTGGAACCTATGATGGGGCAAATGTAGAAATAGTTGAACAAGCAGGAGAAGAAAACAATTATATTTTTGGAGCGAGAGTTGAAGATCTAGAACAGATTGAAAATTCATATGACCATAAAGCAATTTATTATAATAATCCAAGAATTAAAAGAGTGGTTGATACATTAGTTGATGGAACATTTGATGATGGTAATACAGGAATGTTCAAAGCTCTATATAATTCCTTGTTTGAAGAATCAAATTGGCACAAGCCAGATCAATATTATTTATTATTAGACTTTATTCCTTATTGTGATACAAAGTTACAAGTAAATAAAGATTATAGTAACAAAGAAAATTTTCGTAGAAAGACTTTTATTAATACTGTAAATGCTGGTAAGTTTTCTAGCGATAGAACAATTAAAGACTACGCAAAAGATATATGGCACTGTTAGAATAGCTATGGTATAATTTACTTGTAGATATGAATATAATTAATTTCTATGTTTATACTATAGAAGGATTTTACTGATAATAGATTAGATAGTGAAAGGAGAAAATATGAGAACATATTTTGATATTGAAAAAGTCGTAGGTAGAGAAATTTTAGATTCTAGAGCTACTCCAACTATTGAGGTTGAAGTTGTTTTAGCAGATGGAAGTATAGGACGAGCTGCAGTACCTTCAGGAGCTTCTACAGGAGCTTTTGAGGCAGTCGAACTTAGAGATGGCGATAAGGATCGTTACCTTGGAAAAGGTGTTTTGAAGGCTGTTAATAATGTTAACACACTTATTGCAGATGCTGTTGTAGGTATGAATGCATTAAATCAAGTAGATATAGATAGTAAGATGATAGAATTAGATGGAACAGATAACAAAGGAAAACTAGGTGCTAATGCAATCTTAGGTGTTTCTTTAGCGGTAGCTGCGGCAGCTGCAGAATCATTAGAATTACCGCTATATCAATATATTGGTGGAGTTAATGCTAAGACTTTACCAGTTCCTATGATGAATGTTATCAATGGTGGAAAACATGCAGATTCTAGTTTGAATATTCAAGAATTTATGATTATGCCTGTTGGTGCCAAATCATTTGCTGAGGCTCTAGAATGGTGTACTACAGTTTTCCATATACTTAAGAAGTTACTTAAGGATGATGGTTATGTAACAGCAGTTGGAGATGAAGGTGGATTTGCTCCTAAGTTTAGTAGTGATGAGCAGGCCTTAGATTATATTGTTAAAGCTATTGAAGCAGGTGGATATAAGACAGGAGACGACTTCCAAATCGCACTAGATGTTGCATCAACTGAAATGTACGAAGAATCAATAAAGACTGGAAGAGAAGGAGAATATTTTTTCTGGAAAGCTGATGAATATAAAACTGTAGATGAGATGATAGACTATATGGAAGACTTAGTTAACAGATATCCTATTATTTCAATTGAAGACGGGCTTGCAGAAGAAGACTTTGAAGGTTGGGTAAGACTTGTTGATCGTCTTGGAGATAAAATTCAATTAGTTGGTGATGATTTATTTGTAACAAACACAAGAAGAATTGAAAAAGGTATTGATATGGGAGCGGCAAACTCTGTACTTATTAAGTTTAACCAAATAGGTACTTTAACAGAAACTCTAGATGCTATTGAGGCAACTAAAAATAATGCTTGGACAGCTGTTATTTCTCATAGATCAGGCGAAACAGAAGATGTTACTTTAGCTGATATTGCAGTTGCAACTAATGCCGGACAGATAAAAACAGGAGCACCATCAAGAAGTGATCGTGTTGCAAAATATAACCGTTTACTAAAAATCGAAGAACAACTTGGTGATTCAGCGGTTTATCCTGGAAAGAATGCATTTAAAATCGGCAAATAATTTATAAAGATATTTAAAGAATTAATTTAAACAGTAGAAGATAGATAAAATAATTATCTACCTTCTGCTGTTTTTTGTATTTCTATTAGAAAGATTGGCATAAATGATAAAACTAATACTAGAGACCATTGAGGAATATTCAAGGGCACTACATTAAAGATGGAAGCTAGTGTTGGAATGGAGATTACTGCAACTTGTAAGCAGGTACATATTATAAAGGACAATACTAAACTTGGATTTGAAAACAAACCTATCTTTGTTAGTGAATGTTCGCTACGCATGTTAAAAGAATGAAATAATTGAGACAAACTAAGCACTGCAAAAGCCATGGTTCTACCTATTTTAGGTTCAACAATTGAAGTGATGGCGATTGTACTTTTGCCTGAAAAAAATGTTAAGCCAAGAGAGCTAGCATCATATAAGCGTATACCTATAATATAAGCAGATAGGCTTAAGGCTCCAATTAACATTCCTTCTAAAATTATTTTAAGACCTAATCCATCAGAAAATATTCCTTTACTAGGGGAAAGAGGTTTCTTTTTCATAATATCTTTGTCAACTGGGTCAACACCTAATGAAATAGCCGGTAATGAATCTGTCACAAGATTTACCCATAAAAGTTGAATTGATTTTAAAGGAGACGGTAGGTTTAATAAAATAGCTACAAATATAGTCATTATCTCTCCTATATTACAGGAAAGGAGAAAATGTATAGCTTTTTTTATGTTATCATAAATTCCTCGTCCTTCTTTCACGGCAGCAACAATGGTTGCAAAATTATCATCTATTAGGACCATATCTGCTGCGTTTTTGGCTACATCTGTACCTGTTATACCCATTGCACATCCAATATCAGCTGTATTTAGAGCAGGTGCATCATTTACCCCATCACCTGTCATAGCAACTACTTCACCAGCGGATTGAAAGGCTTTTACTATACGTACTTTATGTTCGGGACTTACTCTAGCAAATACCTTGTATTTATGTATTTGAGAAGATAAAGTATCATCATCCATTTTATTTAGCATTGCTCCAGCAATAGCACTATTATTTGAATCATTCTTAGACATTATCCCAATTTCATTGGCTATTGCACATGCAGTTAGTATATGGTCTCCAGTAATCATAACCGGAGATATTCCAGCCATTTTACAGGTAAGTACTGCATCTTTTACTTCTTCTCTAGGAGGATCTATCATTCCTAGGAGGCCTAAAAATATTAATTCAGATTCATAAATCTTGTTTTTTTCAGCCTGAGCTTTACTGTTTATATCCTTAAAATCATCGGAAGAAATTTCTTTATAGGAAACAGCTATTACTCTTAGTGCTCTTTCAGACATGTTCTTATTAATTTTATCTATTTGTTTGAAATTTGAACTTTTTGCAAGAGCAACCTTATTATTATGATAAATATATTTACACTCTTTTATTACAACATCTAAAGCTCCTTTTGTAATGGTAAGGTAATTACCATTGTTCAGCTTATGTACTGTTGTCATTTGTTTTCTAGTGCTATCAAATGGAATTTCATAGATTCTTGGATATTCCTTATCCAGATTCACTTTATTAAGCCCAATTTTGCAAGCGGCTAGAACAAGAGCATTTTCAGTTGGATCTCCGGTAATTTTAGGTTCGTTTTTCAAGGGAGTTTTTCGTCGCCGTGCTTTTTTCTTTGTTTCTATATATGAATCATTGCATAGTGTGGCATAACTTATAAGTTTAGATGCAAATTCAGAATCAAACTTTTCTTTTTTACTAAAGGAACTAACTTCTATTACTGTCATTTTGTTTTGTGTTAGGGTTCCGGTTTTGTCAGAGGCTATAACAGTAGCACTTCCTAGGGTTTCAACAGCCGGAAGTTTACGTATAACGGCATTTTTCTTGGCCATTCTTTGTACACCAATTGAGAGCATAATTGTTACAATAGCAGGAAGACCTTCTGGTATTGCAGCCACAGCAAGGCTAACTGAGGTCATAAACATTTCAAACAAAGGACGTTTTTGTAAGGCACCAAGTATAAAAATTAAAATGCATATAAAAAGTGCAGATATTCCAAGTACTTTTCCTGTTTTTGATAGACGTTTTTGCAAGGGTGTCATAGGTGTATCATCTGTCAAAATTAATTTTGCTATACTGCCAACCTCGGTTTGCATTCCAGTTGCGGTAACAATAGCTGACCCCCTTCCGTATGTAACCATGCCGGTAGCCATTACCATATTTATTCGATCACCTAAAAGAGTGTCCTTAGGCAATACCATATCAGCTACCTTATCCACAGGATGAGATTCTCCAGTTAGAGATGACTCATCAATTTTAAGATTTATAGCTGTAAGTAAACGTCCATCTGCGGGCACAAAATTACCGGCTTCTAAAAAAACAATATCCCCAACTACTAATTCTTGAGCTTCAATAAAAGTTTTTTTACCATCTCTAAGAACAGTTGATGTTGGTGCTGTCATTTTTTTAAGAGAATCAAGAGATTTCTCAGCTTTTGCCTCTTGAAATACTCCTAGTAATGCATTTAAAATAATTATTAGAAGAATAATACTTGGTTCTATAAAGTCCAATTCTCCATGTATGTAAGATGTTGTAAATGATATAATAGCAGCAAATATTAATGTAATTATCATAAAATCCTTGAATTGTTCAAGAAACTTAATAAATAACCCTTTTTTCTTTTTGGAAATTAAAGAATTATATCCATATTGCTGAAGTCTTTTTTTGGATTCTTTGTTTGATAAACCATTATCTACTGATGACCCAAATTCTTTAATTGTTTTTTCTTTTGAGATGCAATACCAATTCATAATAGTATTTACTCCTTTTGTCTAGTCTAAATAATTATATGAACATGAAAAGAAAACAATTCATTTACTTCTCAGTTTCACAATTAGATAAAAAAATAATAATAAAAAAAGTGGCAGAATTACTTCTTTATAATTAACATAATATTGACTAACAATATACCAGTTTTCTCTTAAAGAATAGCCTAATCCAATTAGCAGGGTGTTCCACAGTGTAATTCCAATTGCTGATGGTAGAATAAATGAGGGGTAAGATAATCCGAAGGCTCCAGCAATGAATCCAATATATGTGCGAATTAAAGGGATTAATCTGCCGAAGAGAACAGCGTACTTACCATAATTATTAAACTTGTCTATAGATGAATTAATTCCTTTGTATGATTTGGGGTACTTATTAGTGATTTTTCGAATAATTGTCTTACCGCCTATTTTGCCAATGGAGTAGCAAATGCTAGTTCCTATTAAACCAGCCATTACACTTACAACTATTGTTTTTAAAAAGCTTACATTAGAAATTGAAGCAACAGCACCAGAAAAGGGCAATACTATTTCACTGGAAATAGGGAAACAAGCATATTCAATTGTTATAATAATAAAAATTGCAAATAAACCATATTTAAATATAAAATTTGTAAATACACTCAAGATTTTTAATGTTTCTCCTTAATATATAGGCTCTTATATACAATATATTATCTTTAACTAAAATAATGATATATGCTTAACAAAATTAGAAATGAATGATATAATTGTCTAATCTAAGACTTTTCTAGAGAGGTAGACTATGAAAATAAAGAACACTTTTAATAAAATAATAAGTAAAAAATATATATTTATTCCTTTGATTAGCATTCTTTTATTCTTACTAATAGGAGGAGGAGTATTTGCAAGTTCTCTTATGTCCAAGTCCAAAAGATCAAAGGATGTTAAAAAAGAAGCTTCTAATGATGAAGAGGTAATTGAGGAATCTTTTAGTGATGAGGTCTCAGAGGCAGAGCATGAAGATGAAACAGCCCAAGAACTAGAAGAAGTACCTGATTTCGAAGGTGATGAGGTCTATGAAGAAGAAACTAAAGATGAGGTAGATGAAGATGATGAAGAAACTGATAAGTCTAAGAATACTCGGCCTTATTATATAAAAATTAATAAAACTCATAATACTATTACTGTTTATGGATTAGATGAGAATGGTAAATATACTATTCCTGTAAAAGCAATAATTTGTTCTACAGGTAAGGCAACACCGCTAGGCAAGTTTAATACAAAAGTAAAATACAAATGGAAGTTGCTTAATGGTAATGTGTGGGGACAATATTCAACGAGGATTCACGGTTCTATCTTATTTCATTCAGTACCAATGAATGCCCAAAGAAAAGATACTGTAAGATATAGAAGTTATAATAGGTTAGGAACAACAGCATCAGCGGGATGTGTAAGAGTGACAACAGCAGATGCAAAGTGGCTTTTTGATAACTGTCCTGTTGGAACCACAGTAGAGATATATAAGGACAGTAGTAGTCCGGGTCCTTTAGGAAAGCCAGTAGCAATTAAAGTACCAACAAATGTATCAAGTGGATGGGATCCCACAGATCCGGATCCCCAAAATCCTTGGAACAGTAAAGGACCATCAATTACTGGTGCAACAAATAAGACTGTTGAAAGAGGAACTGACTTTGATATAAGAACTGGAATAAAAGCATTAGATACTGTGGGTAATGATATTAGTAGTTTATTAATAGTCACAGGGCTAGTAGATGCTTCTGTTATTGGAGATTATGAGGTGGAATATTCCATAACTGATGCAGTTGGAAGAACTGCAAGTCAAACTGTTACTTATTATGTCCAAGATACAACTGGTCCAGAGATTGTTAGTAACTTGAAAGATGTAATTATTCCCCAAAGTGTAGGAAAATCAAATTCGGACCTGGAAAAATATTTACGAGAGAATATTGTTATTAAGGATAAGGGTAATCCTAATCATTTAGATGTGCTTGGGGCAAAAATTACTATTAAGTATAATGAAAAAAACTGGTCTTATAAGATAGATATAGATGCTAAGGATGATAACAATAATTTGGCAAAGACAGTATCAATAGTTTTGTATGATCCAATTAAAGTTGAGCTTACTAAGTCAGAAAAAACACCAAAAGAAGGTGTTAAGAATGTCCAAGAGGCTTTAAAATATACAAATGCTAAGTTGATAAATAACAGAACAGCTGCCAAGAAAGATTTAGTTGCTAAAGCTGAAGTTAAAGAAGGTCAAATAGAAGTAAGTGCTAGTTATAGTGATGGTGTACGAACTGCTCAAAATAAAGTGACTTTAAATAAGTTCTCGCCAACACCAATGCCAACAACAACACCAACACCAACACCAACAACAACACCAACACCAACACCAACAACAACACCAACAACACCAACGCCAACACTAACGCCAACAACACCAACGCCAACACTAACGCCAACACCAACAATAGATCCCCTAGAAGAATCATAAATGGGAATATATTTTGACTTTATTAATAATCATATTCATCTTGCGTGCATAAGATATTAAAAACTAAGAAGATGATGAATATATGTATTGTGAGAGAGATAATAACAATAATAGGGGATGTGAATATGTAATTGGTGCTTATGTTACAGGAGGACCATTGGCACCTGATATTGTTGGAACCGTTCTTTTTGAAGCAGTTATGGATGGAAGCCAAGTATATGCGACTTTCTATGGACTACCAGCCTATCAGCCTGCAAGTAACGGGAATGCTCCAATTGGACCCTTTGCTTTTCATATTCATGAATATGCAGACTGTAATGTTGGGAATCCCCAGTCGCCTTTTCAAGCAGCAGGAGGTCACTGGAATCCTACAAATCAACCACATGGTAATCATGCAGGAGATTTTCCGGTTATTTTTTCTAATGATGGATATAGTTATACTTCGTTTTATACTAACAAGTTTAGGCCAGAAGATGTAATAGGAAAATCAATTATAATTCATCAAAACCCTGATGACTACAGAACCCAACCAAATGGAGCTGGGGGTAAAAGGCTAGCGTGTGGAATAATCGGATATATGAGATAAAACAATATTTCTAATTAACAAGACAATGTTTTAAACTTGACAATCTATGGTCATATGTTAAAATTAAAAAGTATAAATATTTGATAAAAGCCATGAAGAGGAGTATTAAGAGTCTACGGTTTAAAGAGAGCTGCTGGTTGGTGAAAAGCAGTACCTAAAGCTCCCAACTCGCCTTGGAGTTCCTTGATTGAACATGATTAATTAAGTAGATTAAGGCGGTTCATCCCGTTATAGATATTTGAGAGCATATTAGTTAGATAATAAAATCAAGCTAGAGATTTTATTATTATTCTAAATGAATTAGAGTGGTACCGCGAATGAAGTCAAGTCTTTTCGTCTCTAACTTTATAAAAAAAGTTGGATGAAAAGACTTTTTTATTTATTAGCAAAATCAGGAGGAAGAAAGAATGGTTAAACCGTATAATCACAAAGAGATTGAAACAAAATGGAAGAAGATATGGGCTGATAATCCTATCAACAAGAAAGATGAATCCAAACCTAAATATTACTGCCTTGATATGTTCCCTTATCCATCAGGAAGTGGACTTCATGTTGGACATTGGCGTGGTTATGTAATAAGCGATGTTTGGAGTAGATATAAACTACTTCAGGGATATTATGTAGTGCATCCAATGGGATGGGATGCTTTTGGACTTCCAGCAGAAAATTATGCAATAAAAAATGGTGTTCATCCTAAAGTATCAACTAAGGAAAATGTTGATAATATAAAGAAACAAATAGATGATATTTCAGCTATTTACGATTGGGATATGGAAGTAAACACAACAGATCCGGATTTTTATAGATGGACACAATGGATTTTTGTAAAGATGTTTAAAGAAGGTCTTGCATATGAAAAAGAAATGCCAATAAATTGGTGTCCTTCATGTAAAACAGGTCTTGCTAACGAAGAAGTAGTAGGTGGAGTTTGCGAGAGATGTAATTCTGATGTTACTAAGAAGAATTTAAAACAATGGATGCTTAAAATTACAAAATATGCAGAACGTTTATTAGAGGATTTAGATAAATTAGATTGGCCTGATAAAGTAAAGAAAATGCAAGCAGAATGGATTGGTAAAAGTTATGGAGCAGAGATTGACTTTCCGGTAGATGGTACTAGCCATAAGATTAAAGTATTTACCACTAGACCAGATACCTTATATGGTTCAACATTTATGGTACTTGCACCTGAGCATGAAATAGCTGTGGATATAGCAACTAAAGAATATAAAAAAGATGTAGAAGATTATATTTTCAAAGCATCTATGAAATCATCTGTAGACCGTTTACAAGACAAAGAAAAAACGGGTGTTTTTACAGGTAGTTATGCACATAATCCTGTAAATGACGAATTAGTTCCAATATGGATTTCAGATTATGTATTAGCGGATTACGGCACAGGAGCAATAATGTGCGTTCCGGCTCATGATGAGAGAGACTTTGAATTTGCAAAAAAGTTTGACTTGCCTATAGTTCAAGTTATAGCAGAAGATGGCATAGAAGTTCCAAATCTTACTGAAGCATTTACAGAAGCAGGCATCATGATAAATTCAGAAGAATTTAATGGTATGGAATCAGAAAAAGCAAAAGATGAAATGCCAGAAGTTTTTGAATCACGTGGAATAGGCAAAAAAACCACTAATTATAAGTTAAGAGACTGGGTATTTTCAAGACAACGTTATTGGGGAGAGCCAATCCCTGTTATTCATTGTGAACATTGTGGGCCAGTAGCTGTTCCAGAGGAAGATTTGCCGGTTTTATTACCTGAGGTTGATAACTATGAGCCAACAGGAACAGGAGAATCACCACTTGCAGGAATTGATGAATGGGTAAAAACAACTTGTCCCAAATGTGCTGCTCCTGCAAAAAGAGAAACAAACACAATGCCTCAATGGGCAGGCTCTTCATGGTATTTCCTAAGATATGTTGATAACAAAAATGATAAAGGATTAATTTCAAAGGAAATGGCTAGCAAATATTTACCTGTAGATATGTATGTAGGCGGGGTAGAACATGCTGTTCTTCATTTACTATATGCAAGATTTTATACTAAATTCTTAAATGATATAGGTGTGGTTGATTTTGATGAACCATTTTTAAAGTTATTTAATCAGGGTATGATTGTTAAAGATGGAGCAAAAATGAGTAAATCAAAAGGTAATGTAGTTTCACCGGATGAATTAGTTAGTGAATATGGTATAGATTCACTTAGATTATATGAATTGTTTGTTGGTCCACCAGAATTAGATTCAGAATGGGACGATAGAGGAATAGAAGGAGTTTACCGTTTTATTAAACGTCTTTGGAATTTAGTTGTTACAAACAAGGATTCTAATATAAAAGCTACTCCTGAAATGATTAAAACAAGGCATCAGATGATATATGAGATTACATATCGTCTTGAATCTTTTAGTTTAAATACAGTAGTAAGTGGTTTTATGGAATTTACTAATAAACTTATGGATATAGCGAAGAAGGAAAAAGGTTTGGATAAAGAAACCCTTAAAACTATTACGGTTTTAATTGCCCCATTCATACCTCATTTGTCTCAAGAGTTATGGTCACAGCTAGGATTTACAACCAGCGTGTTTGATAAAAAATGGCCAGAATATGATGAAGAAAAAATGAAAGAGGAACAAATAAGTATTCCGGTACAAATTAATGGAAAAACCAGGGCACTTATTAATGTGGACTCTAACAGTTCTAAAGAAGCGATACTTGAGGTTGCAAAAGAAGAGATAGCGAGTAGATTAACAGGAGATATTGTAAAAGAAATTTATGTACCAGGTAAAATAGTTAATATTGTAGTTAAATAAATTTTTAATATATTAATAAATAAAGATGGCTGTGAAAGTATACTTTCACAGCCTAATTTTATGATCTTTTAGCAGCAAATTGCTTTATTAGAGCTACCTTTTTCTTATCTTCATCTGACATATCTTCAGTTAAAACATCAAGTAATAAATTTTGTTCTTTCTTTGAAAAAGTCAAATTCTGTTCTTTTATTTGTGCATTAGCTTGCATAAGCAAGGGTAAAATTTTTTCAGCTTTCTTACCTTGGGCACTTTCTGCAAAACTTATTAAAATAGCAAGTTTAGCTGGCTCAATATCAGCAACAGCAGGATCATTCATCCATGAGTATTCTCCCATATGTTTTAAGCTCCTATAATGTATTATAATATAAACATATTATAAGGTGTTAAAAATTATGTGATGTATTATCTTCAGATTCATCAATAGGCTCGTCATGTTTACTATCTGCTTCACTTGTGGTAGTCATCATTTTCAAGACCATATTAATGTTTTCGATAGTTTCCTTGTCTTCGGGTGATAACATTGAACTTAAAAGTTCAATTAAATCTTCAGTATTATCAAAAGTTTCATCAAGTCCAAGTAGACTACCAAATCCATTAAAATCATCTTGGGAACTCATCATAGAAAAAAGGTTAGTATAAGTTTCATATAGTTCCATTGCATTTATAACATTGAGAATTGAATCAATAATAGCAAGCTCATTTTCATAACAAACCTTTCTAACACTTTTTAACATTGAAATAATATCTGCATTATCTGTCTTATGAAACTCCTCTTCGTTTTCCATACTATTATCCATTTTATTCACTTTATATCTTTGATTAAGTAAACATTCATAAAAACCAACAGCTTTTATAAGGAGTTCAATGGTTTGGCCTTCGCGACCATTCATATAAGGAAATGCAGTCTTCATAATCTCTAAGGCATGATTTATATCCAAAACTGTCATAATTAAATGATTAGTTACCCCATTTCCTATTTATTCAATACACTATATTCAAGGGTGCTAATTATTATTACTTGGATAAGTCAAATTAGATTCACCAATATCATAAAGAGTTTTCTCTAGATATTGTCTAGCCAGATATTTAGCCATGTTTAAATTCATATCTATATAATTGCCACAAGCAATTGCAGAAGCTCCTGGGATATCTCCCTCAAAGTTGGCTATAAACTCAAAAGTTTCTGTTATTAAAGGCACAATTTCAGATGAATTATAGTCACCTGCTAGGATTAAGTAAAATCCAGTTCTACATCCCATAGGTCCAAAATAAATTATTTTATCCTTATACTCTGTATGATTTCTTAGAAAAGTTGCCGCTAAGTGCTCTATTGTGTGCATTTCTGCAGTATTCATTACAGGTTCAAAATTAGGTCTTGTCATCCGAAGGTCAAAAGTTGTAAGTGTTTGATCTGCAACTAAATCTTTTCTAGATACATAAATACCAGCTAATAACTTCATATGATCGATTGTAAAGCTTGCAATTTCTTTCATGATAATCCTCACTTTCCTTGTTTGTTATACTAAAAGTATAGCAAACTAAGGATGATTATACCACAGCTAATGTAGAGTGAAAAACCAGATAAATACTGTATTTTTAAACAAATATATGTTAAAATTGATTTCAAGTTAATGTTTAAATAAGTTTAATAAACATTTATAATTCAAATTAGAGGAGTAAAATTATGATAAATGACAAAAAAGTATTATTTAGTGCCATGCAAGCAACAGGAGACCTGACATTAGGAAATTATCTTGGGGCACTTAAAAACTGGGTAAATCTTAGTGATGAATATGAATGTTTTTTTTCTGTGGTAGACATGCATTCAATTACAGTAAGGCAAAATCCTGCAGAGCTTAGAAAGAAAGCAAGAAGTTTGCTTACACTTTATATTGCTGCTGGACTAGATCCCAAAAAGAACTGTATATACTATCAGTCTCATGTATCTGCCCATGCCGAACTAACTTGGATATTAAATTGTTACGCTTATATGGGTGAACTTAATCGTATGACACAATTTAAAGACAAAATGGAAAAGCATGAAGATAATGTAAATGCTGGTTTATTTACTTATCCAGTATTAATGGCGGCAGACATTTTATTATACCAAGCAGATGTAGTTCCTGTTGGTTCTGATCAAATGCAACACTTGGAATTAACAAGGGATATAGCAAATAGATTTAATAATATATATGGAGATGTATTTACAGTGCCAGAAGCTTATATTGGTAAAGCTGGTGCTAGAATAATGAGCTTACAAGATCCGAGTAAGAAGATGTCGAAATCAGATGAAAATCCAAATGCAAGTATATATTTGCTAGACGATACAGATACAATTATTCGAAAATTTAAGAGAGCTGTTACGGATTCGGAAAATAAAATTAGTTATAATGACGAACAAGCAGGTATTAGGAATCTTATTGATATCTATTCCTCAGTTACAGGAAAAAGACCTACAGAAATAGAAGAAGAGTTTGAAGGAAAAGGATATGGTGATTTTAAAATAGCAGTGGGAGAAACAGTAGCAGATGCTTTAAAACCACTTCAAGAGAGAGTTTTAGAATTATCAAAAGACAAGATTTATATAGATTCAATTATAAAAGAGAATACAGAAAAGGCAAATTACTATGCCACTAAAACCTTGAGAAAAGTCCAAAGAAAAGTTGGCTTTCCAGACAGGATAAGATAAGCGGAGACGTAGAATGAGGTTCAAGGCCACCAAATGAGGGTGCTCCGTGGTAGGTTGAATTTGTTTTTCGTTGTGAATGGAAATTTAGTAGGTGTGTACGTCACAAGCAAACATTTATGTTTGTTGGTGGCGCACATGCCTGCTAAATTTCCAGAGACCGAAAGAACAAATCAACCTACCACGGAGCACCCTTGTTTGGAGGGATTGAACCCTCCTAGTTGCCAGTCTTTACTTCATTCCATTTTTGTAGATATAGTTCATCCATATCAGAGCCTAGATATTTAAAAGTAGTGCAATTGTCTAATACACTTTTATCAGGAAATGCAATTTGGCTATGTTTAATGTCTTCATCTTCAATAAGTTCCCAAGCAGCTTTATTAGGAGTTGAATAGGTAATATATTCAAAGTTCATAAGTGCAATATCTGGTCTACACATAAAGTCAATCCACTTTTCGGCATTTTCTTTATTTTGTGCATTCTTAGGAATTACCCAACTATCAATCCAAACATTAGAACCTTCTTTCGGAACTACATATTCCAGGTCAGGATTTTCTCTTTGAGTATAAATTGCTTCTCCAGAATAAATGATACCAATGGGGTTTTCACCACCAATCATTTTATCACGAACTTGATCAACTACATATGCATCCACAGAAGAGTATTGTTCTTGCAATAATATCTTAGCTTCTTCAATTTCCGCCTCATCCGTAGAATTAATACTATATCCAAGGCTTGCTAAGGCAACAGCAAAAGCATCTCTTACACTATCAATCATTAAGACTTGTCCATCATAACCATGTTCTGTCATAAAATCTTTATCAAAGATTGCTTGCCAACTATCAATTTCAGCATCAATCATAGATGTATTATATAGAATACCGAGAGTCCCCCAGCAATAAGGAACGCTATATTTGTTTTCTGGATCAAATTCTTCTGAGCTTTTCCAGTGGACAGGATCAATGTTTTTCACATTGGGAATATTATCAAAATTAATTTCTTGTAATAAATCTTCTTCAATCATTTTTTGAATCATATAATCTGAAGGTGCCACTACGTCGTATTCTACAGCACCTGTTTGAATAACAGGAAACATATCCTCGTTTGTAACAAAGTTATTATACTCAACTTTAATCCCAGTTTCTTCTTCAAACATTTCAATTACTTCAGGATCAATGTATTCACCCCAATTGTACACATTTAAAACAGGGCCATCATTACTTTGGCAAGAAACCAAAGTAAAAATTATTAAAATTGTGCTTAAAATAAATAAAAGCTTCTTTTTCATAATTATTCTCCATTCATTCTTAAAATTTAATTCAATCTATATATTTTAGTGATTTATGCTATTATAATCATGCTTTCTTTCTGTTTTTGTCCTTGCTAATGTTTGTAAGTATTAATAAAATCAGAACGGTTACAAACATCAATGTAGATAGTGAATACATTTCCGGTTTAATGCCTTTACGAATTTCTGAATAAATTTTTGTTGATAAAGTGTCTACAGAAATTCCTTTTGTAAAATGGGTAATTACAAAATCGTCTAATGACATTGTAAAACTAAGCAAGAATCCTGATAAAACCCCTGGAAATATTTCTGGTAATACAACCTTGAAAAAAGCGTAATTAGGCTTTGCCCCTAAATCTAAAGCGGCTTCATATGTATTTACATTAAGCTGCTTTAGTTTTGGCATTACACTTAATATTACATATGGAATGTTAAATGTTATATGAGATATTAAAACTGTGTTAAAGCCTAAAGTGAAATTAATTGCAATAAATAAAAGCATCAATGATATGGCTGTTACAATATCAGCATTTAACATAGGTATATTTGTAATAGATATAATGGTTGTTCTAGCAAATAATTTCATTCTATTAATTGCGATAGAAGCGATGGTTCCAATTATAGTTGCTATTAAAGCGGATAAAAATGCAATTATTAGGGTAGTATAAAGTGCATTCATAATATCTTTGTTTTGGAACAGTTGTATATACCAATCGAGGGTAAAGCCACCCCATTTTGATCTTGATTTAGATCCATTAAATGATAATACAATTAAAATAAAAATAGGGGCATATAAAAACAACAAAATCAACAATGTATAAATTCTTTGAAGGTAATAATGTATGTTCTTTTTCATAGAACTCTACCTCCTGATTTATTTTCGTTATTATCATATTTTGCAAGTACGGCCATAGTAATTATAATAAAGATCATTAAGACTAATGATAAACCTGAGCCTGTGTTCCAGTTGTTCAGTATTTTAAATTGTTGTTCTATAACATTTCCGATTAATAAAACTTTACTTCCACCTAAGATGTCTGATATTACAAAGGTGGTGAGGGATGGTACAAATACCATAGTTATACCACTAACAACGCCAGGAAAACTTAATGGCCAAATAATACGTGTAAATACTTGAAAATTGTTAGCACCTAAATCCTTAGCACCATTTATAATGTCATCATCTATTTTTATTAAACTATTATAAATAGGAAGAATCATAAAAGGTAAGAAGTTATATACCATACCAATTAGAATAGCAGTTGGTGTGTTTATAACACTGATTGTAGGTAAATGAAAAAAAGTAAGTAATCTATTAAGTATGCCAGTATTCTCAAGTATGTTTTGCCATGCAAGAGTACGTAGTAAAGAGTTCATCCACATGGGCAAAATAAATATTAGTACAACAAAACTAGAACTTTTAAGATTCATATTTCTTAAAATTAAAGCTAGTGGATAAGCTAATATTAAACAAATTAAAGTACTAATAATTGAAAGCTTTAATGATAGCAATAAAGAATTTTTAAAGATTGGATCTCCAATTAAAGTAATATTCTCAAGTGTGAATGTGCCTGCTTTATTAGTAAAGCCATAATAAATTATTAGTAATAAAGGAATAACGATAAAGGCGATCATCCATATTAAATATGGATAAGCAAGCCACTTTTTAGTCTTCATTAAACACCACCGCCTGTTCATCTATAGACTCAGGTTTATTCATAACATGAATATTAAAAGGATGTATTTTAATTCCCATTTCGGCTCCAACAGGAAATAGGGCAGTACTATGGACTAACCAAGTATAACCTTTTGCAACTACCTCCATTTCATAATGGACACCCTTAAATGTTAGAGAAGTAATAATACCTGTAATTATTCCATCATCTGGGATTACAAGTTCTACATCTTCAGGCCTGATTACAACATCAACAGCTTTATTATTGCCAAATCCAACATCGACACAAGTGAAGTTTGTACCTAAAATAGTTACTAATTCGTCTTTAACAAAAGTAGCAGGAATAATATTGCTTTCGCCAATAAAGTCTGCAACAAAGGCATTCTCTGGTTCATTATATATATCTACAGGGCTTCCGATTTGTTGAATATAGCCCTGATTCATTACTACAATAGTATCAGACATAGTTAAGGCTTCTTCTTGATCATGAGTTACATATACAAAGGTTATTCCAAGTTCTTTTTTTAATCTTTTTAATTCATATTGCATATCTTGCCTTAATTTCAAATCAAGGGCACCTAAAGGCTCATCTAATAATAAGACCTTAGGTTCATTTACAATAGCCCTAGCTATAGCAACTCTTTGTTGCTGTCCACCACTTAAAGATTCTGGAGACCTATCTTCAAAGCCATCTAAATTAAGTAGCTTTAATGATTCTTTAATCTTATCATCTATATAAGACTTACTTTTTTTCTTGATTTTAAGTCCAAAAGCTATATTTTCTGCAACAGTCATATGTGGAAATAAGGCATATTTTTGAAAAACTGTATTTAGAGGACGTTCATAAGGTTCTAAAGAAGTAATATCTTTGCTCTCAAAAACGACCTTTCCACTGTCAGGGTTTTCAAAACCACCTATAATTCTTAAAGTAGTAGTTTTTCCACATCCACTTGGTCCAAGTAATGTTAGAAATTCATTTTCCCTAATATATAAATTCAAATCATCTAAAATAATATTATCATCAAATGATTTTGAAATGTTAACTAAATCAATAAGTTTTTTGTCTGTCATCTTTGTTCCTCCCTTATGTTTGAGTAAAAACTTGTAAAATATAATAATAGTAAAGAATAATGATAACATTAGTATTAGTAGTTTCTACTATTTATCATACTATATATATCAAATAAAATGAAATTTACTAAAAGCTTGGCGGAGAAGAAACCCATATAATCTTTGCGCCATACTTGCCATTTGCAACAATATAGTGACTTTTTGATGCGATATAATAAAAAGATTCTCCCTTTTTAGCCTTATAAGAATAGTTGCCAATATTTATAGTAATACTACCACTAAGTACATAGCCAAACTCTTCACCTTCATGAGGTGTGTCTGGATAAGTAGAACCACCAGGTTCAAGAATTAGCAGGATAGGCTCCATCATATTCTTTTGGGCGTTTGGAATAATCCAATTTATTTCGTTCTTTAATTCGATATCTTTTTTTTCAAAATAATCTGTTTTTTTAAAGACAACTTGCTCAGGACTGCTACTTGCAAAAAAACCTTCCAAATTTGTTCCTAGACATTGCAGAATGTCCACCAAAGTTGTAATTGAAGGTGATGTAAGATCTCTTTCTAATTGAGATATAAAACCTTTAGACAACTCAGATCTATCTGCAAGCTCCTCTTGGGTTAATCCTTTTTGCATACGTAAGTCTTTAATTTTCTTTCCTATTTCCAAGATATCACACCCCCTATATTAAATATTAAGTTTAGTTATACTAAACATACAAATTTATTATACTTATATTTTAACTTAAGTCAATAAAAAATTGAATAAAGACAAGAATTATTAAATAGATTGATAAAGAATAATTATAAATGAGAGAGTATGAGAATGAAAAATAACAATAGAATTCAAATTATTGTTTCTTGTAAGGATTATATTAGAGATTATGAATGTGTTAAATCTATGGGTACAATTAAACATAAGCTACCAATGATAAATGCCTATGTTGTAGAAATTAATGAAAATAAGATGAATGAAATAATCTCAAATGATGGTGTATTAGCTTATGAATATGATGCATATATTACAGCGCAAATGAACAGAGCTTCTGAAATAATTGAGTTAAAATGGGCACATGATAGAGACATATATGGTGAGAATATTGGAGTTGCTGTGGTTGATACTGGTATATGGCCCCATGAAGATTTTATAAGTGATAAAAATAGAGTGGTTGGATTTTGCGACATAATAAATAATGAAAAAAAACCTTATGATGATAATGGACACGGAACTCATGTAGCTGGAATAATTGGAGGAAATGGTAGTGCATCAAACAAGGTCTATAT
>CAZOGN010000010.1:4227-50074 GCA_964579655.1 uncultured Lachnospiraceae bacterium | reverse complement strand
CTTTTTGTCATGAGAATAATAGACAGTTAAAGTTGATTCACATTTTTTATATTATACGTCATATGATCTTTATTCCATGCATGACATATTAAAGGACCTGAATAAGGAGAAAAAACATGAGAATAACAAAAGTGATTAATATTGAAGATGATGCTATAAAACATGTAAATATAAGACGAGCATTAAAAAGTAATGGTATTTCACATATTGAAAGGGCACGCAATGCTGAAGAAGGCTTGGATATGTTAGATAATGCCATTGAAAAAGGTGAGCCTTATGACCTTCTAGTTTTAGATATGCAGTTTCCTGTAAGTGGTGTATATAATAAAGAAGCAGGTAGATTTGTTATAAAAGAACTGAAGAGAAAGAATGTTAATATTCCAATAATAATATGTTCGTCAATTAATTATGATATTCCAGATGTTGCAGGTTGTATATTTTATAATAAATTAAGAAACTTAAATTGTGATATGAAAGAGATACTAAAAAAAGTAAACAGATAACATTTAGATGTAGTTAATGGATATATGTTGATATTCAATTAGCAACATTTGAGACTGACAATTTAGCCGAAATTGAAAACTTTATGGCAACCTCTGATGAAGACCTGATAGCGATGGGGGCTGACCCTGATGCTATAAAAACTGCACGTGAAGAAATTGATGATTTATCTAAAAAAACAGAGGAGCAAATTGCAGAAGATAACGATATTAGTTTGACTGAAACTAAATATTTTAAGAAGTCTATTAAAAAAGGACAGTCACGCAGAAAAAATAAGAACGATAATAATAAAAAAATCAGTAATCCTGTTACTGCTTCAGGTTCTATTTCAACATCAAAGAAGTGAAAGACTATATTGTTTATAGTTGCGAGCCCTACTCTTGAATGATTAGGACCAATAGCTTGGACATCAATCTTTATTACTATTGCTGTAAATAGAATAAAAGATAAAAAAAGAAATACTCCTATGAATAATGATTGTTTCTTTTTGTTTTGCATGTTAATTTCCTCCATTTGAAATTGATTTTTGTAAAACTTTCTCTCACAATGTATCATCAATACTCAAAAAAAATGGTGGAATTGGCCTGATGAGAAGATAAAAGCTAACATCAAAAACATTCAAGAAGTAAATATTTTTGATTTGAAGTTAATAGAAGATGATGAAACGATTTTCAATGAATTACAATTCCTTCTACGTCTCCATGGATATGAACCTCCCACCACTGAGCTAAAGCACATAAGGGTATTCTTTCTTACTTTAATAGACAACTAAAAAATCTTAATACAAACTTAAAACTCTAACCTATAGCATTCTAGTATAAAAAATGTTAAAATACTTTGATATTGTAAAGTAAAGTATTTTAACATTTTAATTTGAGGTGAATATTTTGAAATTTATGATTGCCAATAAAAAAAATAAAATTTTTGAATTATATGATAAGTATTTTGGATTTTTTCTATTAACTATTATATTAACATGGGGAAAAACCTATATTAGTTATAACTTAGATTTTTCTCTTGGAGTAAAAGGGTTTTTACAAGAACTTATTCTACTGATAAATCCTATAGGTATGACTGTTTTGGTTTTTTCTTTATGCCTTTTTAGAAAATCTCAAAAACAAAGTTATATAACCCTTATGATAATTTATATTTTAAATTCTCTTTTACTTTATGCAAGCATTCTTTACTATAGGGAATACTCGGATTTTCTGACCCTTAGTATAGCTCTTAGATTCAAAGGTCTTTCTGAGGATGCTTCCATTTTATCAAGTGTATCCAGTATATTGAATCTTGTGAAATGGTATGACTTTATATATTGGATAGATCTAGTAATACTCTTTGCCATAAGGAGAAAGGATGATTCTGCTCTAATTGCTAAGGATAAAAAGGTATTATTATCTAAAAGAATTGGCTTAAAGGCAGTTGGAATTGCTATGATACTTTTACTGATTAACCTAGGCATGGCTGAGCTTAGTCGTCCAGAATTGTTAACTAGAAATTTTGACAGAAATTATATTGTAAAGTATCTTGGAATAAATGGTTTTTTAGCCTACGATAGTGTCAAGAGCGTAAAAGCTGCAATTCAATTTAATCCCCCAAGTGATGAAGATATTAAAGAATTTATAGATTATTCAGAAAGCAATTATGCTAAGCCTAATGCAGAAACATTCGGCATTGCAGAAGGACGAAATGTTATTGTAATACATCTAGAAAGTATTGAACAGTTTTTAATAGATTATAAACTAGAAGATGAAAATGGTAAGCAGTGGGAAGTGATTCCCTTTTTAAATGAGTTATATCATAGTGAGGACACCTTGGCATTTCCCAATATCTTTACTCAGATAGGACAAGGTAGAAGTTGCGATGCAGAATTGATGATGGAAACTTCCCTTTTTGGTCTACCCCGTGGTGTGGCTTTTATGAATAATGCTGATAATACATACGATTCCTTTCCAAAAATCTTAAAGGATAAAGGCTCTTATACAAGTGCTGCCTTTCATGGTAATGTTGGTTCGTTTTGGAACAGAACAGATATGTTTGAAAACTTAGGATATGACTACTTCTTTGATGCTGATGATTTTGTCTTAACTGATGAAAACACTGCTGAATATGGACTAAAAGATAAATTATTCTTTAAGCAGTCATCAAAACATATTGAGCAACTTAAAGAACCTTTTTATGCAAAATTCATCACATTATCTAATCATTCTCCTTTTCCTTACGATGAGAATTGTGCTTTTCCAAAAGCAGATAGCAAAAGTAAGATAGTAAACAATTATTTCGCTTCATCAAACTATGCAGACCAAGCATTGGAAGAGTTCTTTGCATATTTAAAAGAAATTAATATATATGAAAACTCCATATTTATTCTCTATGGTGACCATTCTGCTATATCAAATAGCAGAAGGAAGTCTTTAGCACCATTAATAGGGCGCGACCCTGAAAGCTGGACAAAGTTTGATAATTTACATATGAAACGTGTACCTCTAATTATTCATATTCCTGGATACAAACATGGAGCCGAGATAGATACTTATGGTGGTCAAATTGATATTATGCCTACTACACTTCGTTTGCTTGGAATTGATACGAGGTCATATGCACTAATGGGACAAGATTTACTTTCTGAAGAAAAAAAAGAAACTATTGTATTTAGAAATGGAAATGTAATCACACCTGAATATACCATTATTTCTGAAAATATATATAATACAAAAACAGGAGAACTTATACCTAAAGCAGATACTTTATCCTATAATAGAGCACAAATTCTAAGTCAGGACGCAAAAGAACAGCTTAGAATCTCAGATATGATTTTAGAGACTGATCTATTGTCATACTATACGCTTCCAGGTCTAGAATAAGTAATATAAAAATTCTAGATACAGAAGGTGAAATCGGATAAATGAAAAACCCAAGGACTATCTCGCCATTTATTGAAGCTGGTGGAGTTATAGAAGATTTGCAACTTGTGAAAACCTATGGTATAACTAGCATACTAACGTTTGTCATTAATCAAAAACATTTCAAAATCTTATATAGAAACTATTAACATCTTAGGAAAGGACATAAAAATGAAAAAGATTGCAATATTACTTGAGAATTTATTTGATGAAAGAGAACTTGTTTATCCCTATTACAGGTTGTTAGAAGAAGGATTTGAAGTTGATTTAATAGGTTCAAATAAAGATACTATATATACTTCAAAGTCTGGTCTAACAGAAAAAAGTACCCACGCATCTAATGAAATTTCCGCAAAGGACTATGATGCACTTGTAATTCCAGGTGGATTTTCTCCTGATTATATGAGAAGAACTAAGGCAACAGTTGATTTTGTAAGAGATATGAATAAGGCAAACAAGCCTATTGCTGCAATATGTCATGGTGGATGGATGTTGGCTTCTGCTATTGATTTAAAAGGAAAGAAGGTTACTTCATTCTTCTCTATTAAAGACGATTTGGTTAACGCAGGAGCAGAATATTTAGATGAAGAAGTTGTAGTTGATGGAAATATCATTAGTTCAAGGTCACCAAAAGATTTACCCGCATTTATGAAAGCATTAATTGAAAAAATTTAATAGTTTGTTTTAGTTTCCTTGGCTCTACTCCTGCAAAAACACCTGTTAAAGTTGATTTATCAGGTGTTTTTATGGCTATTCCAAATCTTGAATATTCATCTTATTTAGTTGATTTTTCATATTTATCTTTTCTCTACAAGCAAAATATATTGCCAACAGAATAAGCGTTGGAATGTTGAGTATTAGAAAATACAAAAGGATAATTCCAAAAGAAGCTATTAAACTTGGCTTTTCTGACTCAGACTTATTGATTTCTTCACTGATTACTATTCCATCAGTTGTTTCTGTTGTTGTTTTATAAGTATATCCTGCCGTTGTCACTAATGATACTGTCAGCAATGAAATTAATAAAAAAATTATTGGAATAATTAATCCTAGAAATTTATTACTTGCTTTTGATAAAAATATTTGCAGATATATAACTCCTCCAATTAAAATTAATAAAAATAAAAGCACAACAAATATTACGATCACTTATAAGTCCCCCTTTTTGACTTTTTTATACTCATTTATTAATATTTTTGCAGTATCAAAATCTAATCTTTCATCGACAGCTAATCTTTTAATCAATGAAATATAAGGTTCATTTGATGTCTCTTCACTTATTTGAATCTTTTGTATGATTTTATCAAGTCTTAAACGTACGGTTGGGTAGGTTACACCATATAACTTAGCGATTTCTTTAAGTGATCCAGATGATAGTATAAATTTTTTTATAAATGCTACATCTTCATCATCTAGGTTTATCATCCACTCTGGTACAATTTCTATTGACATAGAAAGCCTCCTTTATCTTTAACTATATTAAGGGTAACACTTAACATTATTAAAGTCAATATTTAATTTTACTTTAATATTATGCTTTTTTATAAAAGATTATTGTAATTAGTAGAATCAATAAGGGAGAGCTTTTAATCCTACAGGACTTGATTTTACTAGAAATAAATGAGACAATTATATTTATAATTTAAGATGACATTACAAATAAGGTTAGGTGTATAACTTATGTTAACTTATTCATTTGAAAATAGAGGGGATGATTCCCTTTATGAATATCTATACAAACAAATTAAAAAAGATATAAAAACTAATAAAATTAAGCAAGGAGAAAAACTTCCATCTAAAAGAGCACTTGCAAAACACTTGGATATAAGTATAATTACTGTAGAAAATGCCTATGGCCAGCTTGTGGCAGAAGGCTATATATACTCAGTTCCAAGAAGTGGATTTTATGTTAGTGAAATACCCTTAACTAATATTGATGTAATCTATGATGATTTGGATAAAAGTGAAAACAAAAAGATAGTAAGCTCAAATTATAATAACTCAGAAAACATCCAAAACTATTTTATTGATTTTGTAAGTAATTCTACAGTTACAGATAGTTTTCCATTTTCAACATGGTCAAAATTAATGAGAAGAACTATGTCAAAAAACAAAGATGAACTTATGACAAAGTCCCCTTCAATTGGTGTTTATAAACTTAGATGTGCAATCGTTGATTATCTTTATGAATTTAGAGGTATGAATGTTTCCCCAGAGCAAATTATTGTAGGTGCTGGAACAGAGTATTTATATGGTCTTATTATTCAATTGCTTGGATATAACAGGGTTTATGCTGTAGAAGACCCAGGCTATCAAAAAATATCTCATATTTATGAAGCAAATAATGTAGAATGTGCTTACATTCCCTTAGATGATGAAGGAATATGTGTTGACTCCTTATTAAAATCTAATTCGAATGTGTTGCATATATCACCTTCTCATCATTTTCCAACAGGAATAGTGACCTCAATTAACAGAAGACTTGAGTTGTTATCCTGGGCCTCAAAATCCAAAGATAATTATATAATAGAAGATGATTACGACAGTGAATTCAGGTTAAAGGGTAGACCCATTCCAACACTACAGAGTATAGATAAAGCTGAAAAGGTTATTTATATAAATACATTTTCAAAAAGTCTGACTTCTACAATACGTATTAGTTACATGGTTTTACCAAAAGCCTTAATGGAAAAATACAATAATGAACTTAGTTTTTACGCATGTACAGTATCTAACTTTGAGCAATATACTTTGGCAATGTTTATTGAAGAAGGATATTTCGAGAAACATATTAATAGGATGCGTACATATTATAAAAATATTAGAAACAACATTTTGGATTGTATTAAAAGCCTTGCAGCTAAAAATAAGGTGTGTATAAGAGAAGAAAATGCAGGCTTACATTTTCTTTTAGAAGTGGACACCGATTTAACTGATGAAGAAATAGTTAGACTTGCAAGAAATAATGGCATTAACATTTCTTGTCTTAGCCAATATTATCATTACAAAAGTAATGCTATAGAACACACTTTAGTTATAAATTATTCTGGTGTAAGTGCTGAAAAAATAGAAGAGGGAATAGAAGAATTAATTAAACAAGTAAGATAATGCTGTTATTATAAATATAAATAGAAAGAGTGATTACCATAAAAACATTAAATAATTATGTTAAAAAATATCTAAAGGAAATTTCTTTGCAAATTATTTTTGCAACACTTTGGGTAGTTACTGCACTGATTATTCCAAAGCTGATGGCCAATATCATAGATTATGGTATTGCAAAAAACAATATGAAATATGTATATCAAACAGGTATTATAATGATAATCGTTACAGTTTTAAACATTATATTTTTGCTTATTAATATTTATTTTTTAACCCGTGCCAATGCAGCTATAAGTCGTGATTTACGTCACGATATTTTTAAAAAGGTTATTCATTTTTCAGCACATACGAGGCAGAACTTTTCTACTTCAACTTTAATTACGAGAAATATTAATGATGTTAAGCAAGTCTCTAACTTTATTGACTTGTCTTTACGAAAAATCTATACAACGTCAATTACTATTATTGGTGCCGTTATTATAGCCTTTTCATTAGACGTAAAGTTAGCCTTACTCATGTTTATTATTGTTCCAATCGTTTTGATAGTTGCAAGTAAACTTACAAGTCATGCCCTTCCACAGTATTCAAAAATCCGAACAGGTATTGATAAGATTAACCGTTTGTTTGGACAAAACATTAGTGGTCTTAGGGTAATAAAAGCTTTTAATAAAACAGAATATGAAGAAAGACAATTTTCTGAAGCTGTTAATGAAACATATGATGCCAATGTTAAAGCCGAAAGTACAATGATGCTTCTAAGTCCATTAGTCATACTAGTGGCAAACATGTTAATTATAGGTATCTTATGGGTTGGTGCTGGGCGAATAGATGCAAGAACCTTACAGATTGGTGTCTTAGTTGCAATTATTGAATATGTAACTATGGCTTTAAATAATGTTCAGCAATTGTCTACGATTATTACCATTATTCCGCGTTCACAAGTTTCCTTAGAACGTATTGAAGAGATATTAAGTGCAGAAGAAAAAGTAGAAAAGCCTACAAAAACCAATTCTGATATGAATAAAATTATTAAAGAAGGTATATCTTTTAAAAATATAAGTTTTTATTATCCTAATTCTAATTTACCAGCAGTTGAAGATTTTAACACTTTGTTTGAGAAAGGTAATACAACTGCTATTATTGGCTCAACAGGAAGCGGGAAATCAACACTTATACGATTAATAATGCGTGATTTTGATACAAGTGAAGGTGATATTTTAGTTGATAATATAAATGTAAAAAATATAACTGATGAAGAGTACAACAATAAAATAACTCTAGTTCCACAAAAAACATTTCTTTTTGGTGGTACTGTAAGAGAAAATATCCAAGTAGGTAAAACAGATGCTTCTGATGAAGAAATTTGGGAAGTGTTAGATGCTAGTGAGATGGGAGACTTCTTTAGAAGTGAAGAGGGCTTAGATACACATATTTCTCAAAATGCCACGAATCTTTCTGGTGGACAAAAACAAAGACTTTCAATTGCTAGGGCATTAATTCGTGATACGGATTATTATTTATTTGACGACTGTTTTTCTGCACTAGATTATACAACAGAAAGAAAAATAAGAAAGGCTGTAATTAGACGGCTTAAGGGAAAAACAATTATTGTTGTCGCTCAACGTGTTGCTACAGTTAAAAATGCAAATAAAATTTTGGTTATGGATGATGGAAAGCTAATTGCTTCTGGTAAACATGAGGAATTAATAAGAACTTGTAAAACCTATAATGAAATTGTTACTTCTCAAAATCAGGAAGAGGTGAAGTAAATGTCTGAAAAAGAAAAAAACAGAAATCAGGAGTTACCTTCTCTTAGTAGAGGAGTAGGGGGAGCAGGGCGAGTTTCCGGATTATTATCTGATGATAAAGCAAATCATAGTTTTGAAACATTAAAACGTCTTTTTAGTGAGATAAAAGGTAATAGACTTATGTTCATTTTTACACTTATTTTAACAATTATAGCTTCTTTATCTCAAATATATTCTCCAAAACTAATCGGTCAGGTTATCAATTTTATTGATGAGTCATTTGGAACAGAGTCAGGATTAAATTGGCAAGGCATAGGACAATCCTTATTGATACTGCTTATTTTGTATATTGTTTATTTTCTTGCTAGCTACATTGCTACGACATCTATGGTAAGTATAACCCAAAGAGTAATTGCTAATTTACGTCTTAAAATGGATAGCAAACTAAATAGTATTCCACTTAGTTATTTTGATACTGTATCAGCAGGTGACCTTTCAAGTCTTTTGACAAATGATTTAGATAATGTAGCAAATACATTACAATCAGGATTAACCTCCTCAATTACTGCCGTAGTAGTCATGGTTGGTGTTTTTGTTATGATGTTTATGATTCATCCAGCTCTTTCAGTTTTAACATTAATTATTGTGCCTTTTAGTTATTTTATTGTAAAGTTCTTAGTGAAAAAAGCAAAGCCAACTTTCCAAAAGAATGCAAGTACTACTGGTAAATTAAATGGCCAAATTGAAGAAAGTTTTAGTGGGCAAGATGTTGTAAGTTCATATCACTTAGAAGAAGAACTTATAGAAGAAATGACAAAGCTTAATGAAGACTTGTATGATACTGAATGGAAATCTAGTTTTGTTTCTTTTATGACTCGTCCGGCAGGAGACTTAATGTTAAATGCAAATTATGTCATAGTTTCTATTGTTGGTGGATATAGCGTAATAAATGGCAGTTTAAGCTTGGGAGATTTTCAAGCTTTCCTACAATACGTTCGTATGTTCAATTCACCTTTTAGGCAAGTTATGGGGATTATGAATACTATTCTTAGTGCTTTGGCTTCTGCAGAACGTATTTATTCTTTTCTAGATACTGAGGAACTTAAAGAGCATGGAAGAGATAGTTTAGATTCGGCAGAAATTAAGGGAGATGTTATATTTGAAAATGTTGATTTTGCATATGACTTAAATTATCCTTTATTTAAAAAGGTATCTTTAAAGGTAGCAGAAGGACAACAAATAGCTATTGTTGGTTCAACAGGTGCAGGTAAAACAACATTAGTTAACTTACTTATGCGTTTTTATGATATTCAAGATGGATATATCTATCTTGATGGTAAAGATATTAAGAAATTTGAAACAAGCAAACTACGTAATGCTTTTGCTATGGTTTTACAAGACACATGGCTTTTTGAAGGCACTATAGGAGATAATATCGCCTATGGATATCCTTTAGAAGTTGGAGAGTCTTTGGATGTTGTGCCGAGGGAAGATATTGAGAATGCAGCAAGAATGGCTAGAGCTGATCATTTTATTGAACTATTTCCTGATGGCTATGATACTCTTTTAACTGATGGAGCCAGTAATATTTCAGCAGGTCAACGCCAACTGCTTACAATTGCACGAGCTATGATAAAGCAGGCACCAATTACTATATTGGATGAGGCTACATCTTCAGTAGATACTCGAACAGAAGCATTAATCCAAGAAGGAATGAAGGAGTTAACGCAATATAATACTAGCTTTATCATTGCCCATCGCCTGTCAACAATACGTAGTGCTGATCAAATATTAGTTATGGATAAAGGGACTATTGTAGAGACTGGTAATCATGAAGAATTATTAGAAAGTGATGGTTTATATGCCAAGATGTATAAGGCTGGCCAAGCTTCATAAGGAAAGAAAAGGATTTGTTTGCTAGTAGATAATAATAAATCTTTTATAAATTTGACCTAGGTCAAGGTTTATTTTTTAAAGAAGGGATATTATATAGTTAAAGTTAAAAAGTAAATTTAATTAAAAGGAGAGATTTATAATGAAAAGTTTTAATATAGCAGTAGAAAAAAATCTAGAGAGATTAGAACAATATGTACCAATTGTGGCAAGAGTTCATGGTGGAAGTCATCCGGAATTTTATGATGTTAAAAGGGTTTTTGATGAAGCAAATGTAAAAATCAAGAATCAACAAGATGAAAATCCACATTTAGATAATGAATTTAAAGAAATACGCAAAATTACAGATAATTATACTGTACCTGCTGATGTATGTGAAAGTTATGAAGCAGTATACAATATGCTAGAAGAGTTAGATAAGGCATATAGGGAGTAAAAATCAAATCATAGGCACAAACAATGAATCTATCTACCTATTCCATTGCTTGTGCCTATACTTTGTTTTTCTTAGAATTTATAGTCTTTCCTAGGCAAGTATAGTACTTAAAAAACTTTGAAGTCTTTTATTCTCTGGATTCTCAAAAAACTTATCAGGTGGACCTTCTGTCTTAGATTAATAATGTCTTGTATAAAACCTTACTTGCTTAGTGCCAAATAGACTATTTGGCAAAAAAACACCTAACCCTATTTTGTAATAGAGTTAGAGTGTTTAAGTTTTTCAATAATTGTTAATTTTGATATTTTTTGCTATGATTAAAAGAGTAAAACACTGAAAATTCACCTTGTTTGTGCAAAGACTTAGAAGGAGAACAAAATTATGACAGCAAAAGAAAATGCTAAATGGTGAGTATTATATTAGTTGGGATGAAGAGTTAACAAGAACTTCATTGCACATGGGGTTTTGCACAAACTTTAATTGGTCTTGCTTTATTCTGATAAAGTGGTATAATATTAAAAGATTTTACTACTAAAATTGGAGGAGTTTTTAAATGAAAAAAATATTATCTTTGTTAATTACATTATCTATGGTTCTTGCCTTTACTGCATGTGGAGAGGCAGAAAAGAAAGAGGAAGTCAATAAATCTGAAAATGAAAGTGATTTAGATTATGTTATGGATAAAGGAAAACTAATTATTGGTTACACTGATTATGCCCCTATGAATTATACAGATGATCAAGGTAATTTTACTGGCTTTGACACAGAACTAGCAACCTTAGTCTGTGATAAGCTTGATTTAGAACCTGAATTTGTTGAGATTAACTGGGACACCAAGGAAGTCGAATTGAGTGCAAAGTCCATTGACTGTATTTGGAATGGAATGACAATCAATGACGACCTAAAAGAATCGTTTGAAATCAGTCAGCCTTACGTAAAGAATGCACAGGTAGTTATAGCCAAGGATGACTTTAACTACGAAGGTACTGAATCATTAGTTGACAAGAATATTGCGGCAGAACAAGGATCAGCTGGTGAGAAAATAGTAGAAAAAGATGACAACTTAAAGCAGGCAAGTTATGTTCCTAAGTCCTTGCAAACTGAGGCTTTAATGGAAGTTAAAGCTGGAACTTCTGATGCTGCAGTATTAGACTTAACATTGGCAAAAACTATGACTGGTGAAGGTACCAATTATGAGGATATTATAATAGTTGATCGCCTTATTGAAGAAAATTATGGTGTTGCTTTTCGTAAGAATTCTGATATTTGTGAGGAAGTAAACAAGGTTTTTGATGAACTTACAGAAGATGGCACAATGGAGAATTTGGCTGATAAGTACGGATTAGACTTAGCTAAATAAGTCATATTACATAGAAACAAGGCAAGGGCAGAGAAATATATCTCTGCCTAGTGCTTGTATGTTGAAGGAAGAGAGATATGAATCAGATTAATGTGATTGTTAATAGACTATCGGATAGCTTTATGTTAAATTGTAAACTCTTTATACTTACGCTTTTGTTCTCATTACCCTTAGGATTGTTGATAGCTTTTGGCTCCATGAGCCGCTTTCAACCTCTTCGTTGGTTAGTAAAAACTTTCGTTTGGATAATACGAGGAACTCCTTTGATGCTACAACTAATGATAATTTTTTACGGACCAGGGCTTTTAAACATGTCTTTTACCTGGCCAGGTGGTGAGTCGGGGCGCTTTGTTGCTGCAATTGTTGCATTTGTTATCAACTATGCCTGTTATTTTTCAGAGATATATAGGGGCGGTATTGAAAGCATACCCAAGGGCCAATATGAAGCTGGACAAGTCTTAGGCATGACAAAGATTCAAATTTTTTTCAAGGTAACATTACTTCAAGTTATAAAACGTATTCTTCCACCAATAGGTAATGAGGTTATTACTTTAGTTAAAGATACATCCCTTGCCCGCATTATTGCTAACAAGGAAATTATTATGATGGCTGGTGAATATAGTAGCAAGGGACTTATTTGGCCTCTCTTTGCTACAGGGATTTACTTCCTCATATTTGTTGGAGTATTAACTATATTGCTTGATTGGTTAGAAAAGAAACTAAATTATTTCTGTGAATAAAGGGAGGGATAAGAGTGGCAATTTTAGAAGTCAAAAATATCGAGAAACATTTTGGAAGCTTAGAAGTTCTGCGAAATATTGATTTTTCTCTGAAAAAAGGAGAGTCGATTGCAATTATAGGTTCTTCAGGAAGCGGAAAAACCACATTATTACGTTGCCTTAACTTCCTTGAGCGACCTGATAAGGGAAGCATTATTGTAAATGATAATGTGATTTTTGATGCAATGGATCTTTCTACCCAAAAAGAAAGTGAAGTTCGAAAAAAACGCCTACATTTTGGTTTAGTTTTTCAAAACTTCAATCTATTTCCTCAGTACACAGTTCTTAAAAATGTTACGTTAGCAGCCGAGCTGTTAGCAAAGGGACAATCTAACTTTAAGCAAGATAAAAAAAATATCCTAAAAGATATTCAAGAGAAAGGTAAAAAACTTCTTTCTCAAGTTGGTCTATCAGATAAGCTTGACTCTTATCCTCATATGATATCAGGTGGACAGCAACAGCGTGTAGCTATTGCTCGTGCCTTAGCTTTAGGACCAGATATTTTATGTTTTGATGAACCTACTTCTGCCTTAGATCCCGAACTAACTGGAGAAGTTCTTAAAGTTATTAGAAGTTTGGCAGATCAAAATACTACAATGATTATTGTAACCCATGAAATGGATTTTGCCAGAGAAGTAGCAGACCGTGTTATATTTATGGATGAAGGTGTGATTGTTGAACAAGGGCCTCCAGAGGAAGTGTTTAATAATCCTAAAGAAGATAGAACTAAGCAATTTTTATCTAGATACAAAAAGGGATAGGATGTTTATTTACAAAACTATTTAAAATTATATCAAAACTTATTAAGTAAAAAATTTTCTTGCAGTTTTGTACAAAATGCATTTAAAGTAACTGCACCATTTCTTGCTGCAAGGGCATTGGTGTATGGAATTATGACGGGGATATTAATTTTATTAGCTGCAATTGCAATTGCTTTAATCTCAACAGGTGAAGGTTTTATTGCATTGCTTGGATTTTTTGTTTTGATTTTAGGATACGCTGGTACAAAGTGGGTAGAAAGATATGTACTTTACGTAATCAAAGCAGGACAAATCTTTTCTCTTACTGAATATATCAAGACCGGTCAAACGCCTGTAACTGAAAAAGGTGTTAAGGGAGTAATGGCTTTTGGAACTGAAAAGGTTAAGGATAATTTTGGTGCTACCAATGTCGCCTTTGTTGCAGACACACTTATAAGAAGTGCCGTAAGACAGATCACAAGATTTTTAAATAAAGTAGGTAATTTCTTATCATTTATACCTGCTGCCGAAACAATTATAGGCATTGTATCAGCAATTATTTCAATAGCTCTTAACTATATTGATGAAGCGGTTCTTTCATATGTTTTTATGACAAAAGATGAAGAAGAAAATGTCTGGAAGAGGGCATGTGATGGAATTGTTTATTTCGGACAAAGCTGGAAAGGCATTATAAAAGCTGCTGTTAAGGTTACTCTATCAATTATTGTTATACGCTTTGTTGTTATTGGAATTCCATTTATAGCTAGTTTTGCAATAGGTGGAGGTTCTGGAGCAATAATAGGATTTATTATTGGATTTGTCCTTATGTATCCAATTAACAATATATTAATTGATCCTTATGCTACTGTTATTATGATTAATGATTATTATATGGCGATTGAAGGCCAAGAAGTTAAAACTGATTTATATGCCAAGTTTTCTGGTGCTTCAAGAAAGTTCAAAGAATTATTTGGCAAAGCAAAAGGAGAATCCAGCGAACAAGTTACATTTTAATTATCTGTTTAATTGAATAAAAAGGTTAGGTTTCAATAATATATATAATGAAACCTAACCTTTTTTTGTTTATTAAAATTACTTATTTGTCCAAATAGTTTTACTATAAATACATTAATCTGTATGTTATAATTAAGATATTCATCAAAAGTTTTTTTTACAAAAGAGAAGGAGAATTTTAAAAAAATGAAATTAATTTCATGGAACATTGATTCATTAAATGCAGCATTAACGAGTGATTCAGCAAGAGCTATATTATCTCGAGATGTGTTAAATACAATTATAAATTATAAGCCTGAGATTATTGCCATACAAGAAACTAAGTTGCCAAGTAAGGGCCCTAGTAAAAAGCATCTAGAGATTTTAAAAGACAAGTTTCCAGATTATGAATTTGTTTGGAACAGTTCTGTGGAACCAGCACGTAAGGGTTACGCAGGTACTATGTTTTTATATAAGAACAATTTAACTCCATCTGCTAGCTTCCCAGTGATAGGAGCACCAAGTACTATGGATATTGAAGGGCGTATAATCACTTTAGAATTTGAAGATTATTACTTAACACAAGTATACACGCCAAATGCAGGTGATGGTCTTAAACGCTTGGAAGAACGTCAAGCTTGGGATATAAAATATGCAGAGTATCTAGAAAGTTTAGATAAGAAAAAACCAGTTATAGCAACAGGAGATTTTAATGTTGCCCATAAAGAAATAGACTTAGCAAATCCTAATAATAATCGTAATTCACCTGGATTTACTGATGAAGAACGTGAAGGGTTTACTAACCTTTTAGAAAAGGGATTCACAGATACTTTTCGTTATATTCATGGAGATGTAACAGATATATATTCCTGGTGGGGTCAGAGAGTAAAAACAAGTAAAATAAACAATTCCGGTTGGAGAATTGATTACTGGCTAGTTAGTAATCGTCTTGCAGACAAAGTAATCAAGTCAGAAATGATTGATTCCGGACCAAGACAAGACCATACTCCAATATTGCTTGAAATTGATATGTAACTTCAATAATGCTAGGCAGTAAAAGCATAGCTATCCATTAATGTTTGTGGAACGAAAATTCAATGACCTATACTTAAGAGGAGTCATTCCAGTACGCTTTTTAAAAACTTCATTAAAGTAACTCTGGCTTGGAAATGCTAATGTTGCAGCAATTTGAGCTGGAGAATATTCAGAATATATAAGCATATTCTGGGCTGTTTCTATTTTACATGACTGAATGTATTGAGTGATGGAAATGCCTGTTTCCTGCTTGAATAGTCTTGACAAATATGACGGGCTAACATCTGTAAGTTCTACCAAATGTTTAACAGTAATTCTTGTATGTAGGTGATCGTATATATAGTCAATACACTTTGCAATATGAATAGAGCAAACTTTCTTCTTTCGTAGATTTTTCATATGCTTGGCATAATCTTCACACATAATAGCATGAAGATCCGAAATAGCTTCTAAAGATTTGCACTTATCAACCTTCAAAATATAAAAATCACTGAGACCATAGGCTTCAGACAAGTCCATACCTGCTTCAATACAATAACGAGCAACCATCGCAGTTGTAATTGTAAAGTGGTACTTCAAATTCTGTAATGGGTTTTTAGATAGCATACCTAGACCTTCCTTGCTATGTAGAGCTTCCTTGCAAAGTTCTCTTGTTTTTTCCACATCACCTATTTTTATAACAGTATAAAATTCAAGTTCTGGATTATATGGTGCTCTCAAAACTTCATGTTCTCTACGTGTATATTCCTTATAAAAGATTTCTTTTTTAAAAGTCATGTTCATTCCTCCAATTTAACTTAAGTTCTACGACACTACTATATCATATGAACATAAAAAAAGATATAAAAGCGATATAAAATTCCTTATTCTTCTTATATTATTAAGTTGTAATAAAAAATCACGAATTTTATATGAAAGGGGTTTATAAAAAATGAAAAAGAAATGGATTTTATACATTCTTATTACATGCTTACTTGCTACAATTGTTGCATGTGGAAAGGATGATAAGAACTCTGAAACTGAATCCGTCACAGAAGAAACTGATGAAAGTACCGAAACAGAAGAGGTGGAAGAAGTTGATACACCGGAACTTGAAGGCTACAATCTGTTATGGAGTGATGAATTTAATAAAGCTGAGCTTGATATTGAGAAGTGGAATATGGAACCTCGTGAGCCCGGATGGACAAATGAAGAATTGCAAGAATACACAACATTAACAGACAATGTGTTTGTAGAGGATGGTAAGCTTGTTTTAAAAGCTATCAAAACTAAGAATGAAGATGGAAGTGACTATTTCACTTCAGGTAAAGTAACTGGACAAAATAAGACTGATTTCATGTATGGAAAAGTTATTGTGTCTGCAAAGGTACCTGAAGGCCAAGGATTATGGCCAGCCATTTGGATGATGCCAACTGATGAAAGCTTTTATGGTCAGTGGCCCAAGTGTGGTGAAATTGATATTATGGAAGTTTTAGGACATCAGACTGATATTGCTTATGGTACTGTTCACTATGGAGAACCTCACTCTGATCAGCAAAGTATTTATACCTTAGACAATGGTTCGTTTTCTGATGAGTTTCACGAGTTTAGTGTAGAATGGGAACCAGGTGAAATGCGTTTTTATATTGATGGCAATCATTATCACACAGTAAATGATTGGTTTACAGCTATAGATGGTGAAGAAGAAAAACCATATCCAGCACCTTTTAATCAGACATTCTTTCTTCAATTAAACTTAGCAGTTGGTGGAACTTGGCCTGGTAGTCCAGATGAAACAACAGACTTTGACAATGCAAAGTTCTTAATTGATTATGTTAGAGTATATCAAAAATCTTCTTATGATACTAATGTAGAGAAGCCTGCTACTGACTTCCGTGAATTAACTGAAGATGGAAACTTAGTTCATAATGGTGACTTTAGTGATGTGGAAACTTTAGATGATGAAGATAATTGGTTTTTCCTATTATTCTCTGGCGGAAAAGGTGAAGCAAAAATCGAAGACAATGAAATGATTATTACTACAGAAGAAATGGGCACAGTGGATTATTCCGTACAGCTTGTTCAGCCTGATCTTCCAATGAGAAAAGGCACAAAATATAGACTAACATTTGATTCAATTGCTTCGGAAGAACGTGATATGATTGTGTGTATTTCTGCACCTACAACTGGTTGGATCAGATATCTAGAAGATACCAGCTTAACATTGACCGAAGATTGGCAGACCTATACTTTTGACTTTGACATGACAGAAAGAGATGACAACAACGGTCGATTGGAATTCAATATGGGAGCAAACGATTCCACAGCCGAAATACGTATTAAAAATGTTAGGATTGAAATAATAGAATAAATATACTGACTATATTAGGAGGACAACAATGAAGCTTAATAAAGGAATAAACTTAGGAGGGTTCTTATCACAGTGTGATCATACAAAAGAACATTATCAAACATTTATAACACAAAATGACATAAAAAGAATTGCTGATTGGGGCTTTGATCATGTGCGTCTGCCTATTGACTGCGAGGTCCTTGAACACGAAGATGCCAGCACTAATGAAAGAGATATTATTCATGTTACTGATACAGTTTCCTGGTGTAAGGAGGCTGGGCTTAATATAATCCTTGACCTACACAAAGCATATGGTTATGACTTCAATGATGCTGGAGATACTAGTGTTAATACACTTTTTACAAACATAGAATTACAGGATCGATTTGTGAATCTTTGGTCGAAAATCGCCAAACGATACGGTTCTTATAATCACGTGGCTTTTGAACTATTAAATGAGGTTGTAGAAAAAGAAAATGCTACAGCTTGGAATGAATTGATTGCTAGAACAGTAGCAAAAATCCGAGAAACATCTGTAGACACGCTTATTATTTACGGTGGAATTCAATGGAATAGTGTCAAAACTCTAAAACTTTTAGATGTCCCCAAACATGATAATATAATGTTTACATTCCATTTTTATGAGCCTTTACTTTTTACTCATCAAAAGGCATATTGGGTAAAAGGCATGGATCCTGAAGAAGACATTTTTTATCCAAAAAGTATGGACTATTATAACGAAAAGTCCAAAGTACTTGGCTATCAAGGCGAGGTTGTAAGAGATTCTAATACTCAAGATATGGGTAAAACATTTATAGCAGAGATGGTACAGGAAGCGATTGATGTTGCAAATAATATGGGTGTTAGACTATATTGTGGTGAGTTTGGCGTAATCGATAGGGCACCAATAGAAGATACCTTCCGTTGGTTTGAAGATGTTAATGATGTCTTTAAAGAAAACAATATTGGTTTTTCTGTTTGGTCATACAAAAAAATGGACTTTGGATTTATAGATAAGCATTACGATGAAATTCGCGATAAATTACTATCAATCTGGATGAAATAAAAATATTTTTAAAAGAGACTCCTAAGGAGTCTTTTTTTTGTTATAATAAAACATAATACACTTTGGAGGAAATCTGTATGTATGATATTGTAATTGTAGGGGCTGGACCAGCAGGTTCAAATCTTGCTAGATTAATAAGTGACAGATATAAGGTTTTGCTAATTGACAAGCGTGATATGGAAAATGATAATCCTTTGAATTTAAAAAGCAAATGCTGTGGAGGATTACTTGCTCCTAATGCTCAGAAAATGATAGCAAAACTTGGACTTTCCTTACCTAAGGATATACTGGTTAATCCGCAACTTTTTGCAGTTAGAACAATTGATATTACTAATAATATTGAAAGACTCTATCAAAGATTTTACTTGAACTTTGATAGAGATAAATTTGATAAATGGCTTGTTTCATTGGTACCAAATCAAGTTGATAAGAATTTTAATGCCTTGTTTAAAGGTTTTACTAAAGTTACAGATGGTTATGAAGTTAGATATATTTACAAAAGTAAAGAAAAACTTGTTAAGACAAGAATTATAATAGGTGCAGATGGTGCCCATTCAATGGTAAGAAATCTTATTAGTAAAGGTGTCAATATTCCAAAACAATATATAGCAATTCAAGAGTGGTTTGAGTGCAAAGATCTTATGCCTTACTATGGGGCAATTTTTGACGAAGAAATTACAGACTTTTACTCATGGACTATACCAAAAGATGATTATATTATTTTAGGGTCAGCTCTAAGACCAAATGATAATGCCCATAAGAAGTTTGAAAAGTTAAAAAACAAATTAAAAGATTATGGTTTTAGCTTTCAAAACAAAATCAAAACAGAAGGTGCATATATTTATAGACCTAACAAATCATCCAATTTATATGTGGGAGAAGATAACATTGCCCTTATAGGTGAGGCTGCTGGAGCAATTAGCCCTAGTTCAGCCCAAGGAATTAGTTATGCACTAAGAACTTCCTTACACCTAGCACATAGTCTGGAAGATGGAAGAGAAGACTTCCTAGAAAGATATAAAAAGAATGTAAAAGATATTAAAGCAAATCTTATGATTAAAAAGTTAAAATTACCAGTTATGTATCAACCATTTGTTAGAAAAATGGCTATGAAATCAGGCTTTCAAAGTATTTTATAAGTTAGACATATGTTCCTTAATCTTGCTATAAATGGTTGACTTATTTAGTTTAACAGATACAATTAAGTAACAAGGTTTAATACATAACAATAAATCACACAAAGGAGTGAAGACAATGAAAGTTAAAAATATTACAGATATAGAAAGATTTTTTGATGTAATTGATGGCTGTAAAGGAAAAGTTGAATTAGTAACAAGCGAAGGTGATAAACTTAATTTAAAGTCTAAGTTATCACAATACGTATCCTTAGCTAATGTGTTTTCAGACGGTACAATTGAAGAAATAGAAATTATTATACATGAAAAAGAAGATCGAGAAAAACTTATAAAGTATATGATTCAAGGATAAAGACTATGTATTATAGGCCCTATGTTAAAGTTTTAGAGGATATTTTAATGTAATTTACTCTAAGGCTAGGCATAGGGCTCTTTTCTTTGTTATAATAGTATAAGGATAGAATAAAATGCAGTTTAGGGGGTGACTAAAATTAATGTTAGAACATTTAAGCCAGATTTATAATTTTTTGCATGGAAATAACATTGTTGCCATTGCTTTTAAAATTGTACTAGCAATGATAGCAGGTGGAATTCTTGGCTTGGAAAGGGAATTCAAAAACAGACCTGCTGGACTAAGAACCTTTATGTTAGTGTCTGTTGGTTCAACATTAGTAATGCTAACAAATCAATATGTTTGTGACACTTATAGCCATCTTAATATAGATCCAACTAGAATGGGGGCTCAGGTTATTAGTGGTATAGGTTTTTTGGGTGTAGGTACTATTATAGTTACAAGACGTAATCATGTTAAAGGGCTAACAACTGCTGCTGGTTTATGGGCATCAGCATGCATAGGCTTAGCTATAGGTATTGGGTTTTATTCTGGGGCAATCATAACTTGTATAGGTGTGCTATTAACAATGCGAGGAATGAACAATATTGATAATATCATTTTATCAAAAAGAAAGTATATAGAAGTATATGTTGAATTTGAAAGCATTACAAACATACCATCTTTTGTGTTATTTTTAGAAGAAAACAATTTTGAGATTGATGATCTATTGATAGATAAGAAACAAATATCAAAAAATGAAAATATTGCTATGGTCGTCACCTTAAAGTCACAGGCTAATATGACTCCTCCATCTATAATACAGCTTATAAGCCAAGGTGAAGGTGTGGAATATGCGGAAGAACTATAAACTGATATCGATTTAGTGTTTCTCTTATAAAGAAAGGTTTGGTGTATTATGACAAGAATGCCAGTTCTTTTTATTGGACATGGTTCACCTATGAATACAATTGAAGATAATGAATATTCAAAGACTTGGAAAACCATAGCTGAACGTATAGCTAAACCTAAGGCCATAGTTTCTATATCTGCGCATTGGTTTGTAAAAGGTAGTAAAATTATAAATGAGGAATACCCAAAAACCATATATGATATGTATGGTTTTCCAAAAGAATTATATGAAATTGTTTATGATTCACCAGGTTCTCCTGAGATTGCCAATATTTCTAAAGGATTAATTTCAAAAGAAACTGAATATGATAATTCTTGGGGTATTGATCACGGAACATGGTCAGTCTTAGTTCATATGTATCCAGATAGGGATATACCTGTATTTCAAATCAGTATAGATGCTTATGCCTCACCAGAAGAGCACTACAGAATAGGAAAAGAATTAAGCGCTTTAAGAGAAATGGGAATTCTTATATTTGCTTCTGGAAATATAGTTCACAATTTAAGGCTAGTCGATTGGCATTTAGGAAGTAAGGGCTATGATTGGGCATATAAGTTTGATGATTTTATTCATGAGAATATAATTAATAAAAACCATAAAAACATTTTAGAATATAAAAAATTAGGCGATGTTGCAGTTCTTGCAGTACCAACTACAGATCATTTTTACCCATTATTATATGCACTAGGTGCCTCAGGAGAAAATGATAAAGTTAGTGTTTTTAATAAATCGTGTGAACTTGGATCTTTAACAATGACAAGCTATCTTTGGGAGTAATCTTTACTTTATAAAATCAAATACGGCTATAGCAGGAGTTTCTCCTTGCTATAGCCGTATTTGATTTTATAATCTCTATTCTTTCGTTATATTAACCTTCAGTTTGTGCTTCTACAAGGTTAACACCGCAGTATTTTTCACGTAGCTTAACTTTTTCTATCTTTCCTGTAGGATTTCTAGGTATTTCTTCAAATACATACTTACGTGGACGTTTGTATCGTGGTAAGGCTTTGCAGAATACATTAATTTCTTCTTCACTTAATGAAAAGCCAGTTTTTAGCTCAACAATTGCTTGAGTAACTTCTCCAAGACGTTTATCTGGAACACCAATAATAGCAACATCTTTAACTGCTTCATTAGTTCTTATGAAGTTCTCGATTTCTACTGGATATATATTTTCTCCACCACTAATAACAACATCTTTTTTTCGGTCTACAAGGTATATAAAATTATCTTCATCCATTTTTGCCATATCACCTGTAAACAACCATCCATCTTTAAGTACCTTAGCAGTAGCTTCAGGATTTCTATAATAGCATTCCATTAGTCCAGGGCCTTTTATACATAGTTCACCAACTTCTTCCTGGCTAACCTCCATGCCTTTGTCATCAACAATCTTTGTCTTCCATTTATAACCGGGTATTCCTATTGCTCCAACCTTATGTATGTTTTCTATACCTAGGTGAACACATCCAGGCCCTATTGATTCAGACAAACCATAATTTGTATCATATTCATGGTTAGGGAAATGTTTTTGCCAGCGACGAATTAAACTTGGCGGAACAGGTTGTGCCCCTATATGCATAAGTCTCCATTGGGAGAGTTCGTAATCATCTAAGTTTATGCGTCCATCTTCAATGGCATCTAATATATCTTGTGCCCATGGTACAAGAAGCCAGACTATACTAATCTTTTCGTCTGATACCGTTTTTATTATCCATTCTGGAGATACACCTCTAAGTAATACTGCCTTACTTGCAGATAGAAAACTACCAAACCAGTGCATCTTTGCGCCTGTATGATATAATGGTGGAATACAAAGGAAATTATCCTTTCTTGTTTGCTTATGATGATTCATTTCAACTTCAGCTGAGTTCATAAGACTACTATGTTTATGTAGGATGGCCTTAGGAAAGCCAGTAGTACCTGATGAAAAATATATTACAGCATCATCAACATCTGTAAGCTTTATATCTGGAGCTAAAGAAGAATAACATGATGTTAAAGAGTAGTAGTTTTCTGCAAATGATGGACAATCTTGTCCAAGATAAAGACGAAGTTTAACATTTGGAATACTATCCTTTATAGCGTCAATTCTTTCTGTAAATTCCGGACCAAAAATCAAAACATCACATTCTGCCAAATCTAGGCAATATTTAATTTCATCTGATGTATAGCGATAATTCATTGGAACAGCAAGGGCTCCGGTTTTTAAAATACCAAAATATATAGGTAGCCATTCTAGGCAATTCATAAGTAAAACACCTACTTTTTGTCCTTTTTCCAAGCCCCTATCCATTAAGAAATTTGCAAAACGATTTGCCTTGTCATCAAATTCACGCCAAGTCATTTCTCTACGGAATTTCTTTGATGGATCTGTTTCTACAAGATCAAAATCTTTCCAACTTGCTTTTGTATTTTCAATTTCTGGATTAATTTCAACTAAACAAACTTCATCACTATATAAGTCTGCATTACGAGTAAGTATTTCTGTAATAGGCATTAAAAATTTCCCCCTTGATATTTTAGTTATATGATTTTATTATTATTTTTTCTGTAAAAATAAAAAACCGTCATCTAAATTTTGCATTTAAAGGACGGAATGATTCCGTGGTACCACCTCAGTTTACAAACGTCTCACAACGCTTGTCTTGCTCTTACTTGTTTTTGATCATCTTTATTTGAAAAAATTATATCACTTTAAACCAATAAAGTCAAACGTTTTTTACTTGTAATTACCAACTATTATTTTTGTATAAAACATACTTAAATCCTACTATTAATTGTTTTTTAAAAGTAAGTTTGATATAATTTATCTAATAATTGGCAAGATTAAGCTTGGATATAATGGACTTGTTAGAGAAACTTACCCCTGGGTATTTTTACTACATATGTAGAGTTGCTTAAATGATGGATTTATATAAACATTTTTTATTTAAAAAATAAAGGGGTGACTTATGAAAGAATGTGATTTTTGTAAAATAACAAACAAAGAAAAGGAGTGTTTTCTTATATATGAATCAGATAATCTTATGTCTTTTTTGGATATTGATCCGATTAATGAAGGGCATGTTCTTATTATTCCTAAAATACACCGATCCTCAATTGATGAAATACCTTTGTTTATATTAAATGAAATGATGGTTTTGCCTGGACTTATCCCCAAGAAGCAGGTAGATATTCATTTAATATTGCCCAAAAGATAAGTCGAAATTTAAAATATCAAGTTATATAATTTATCAACAAACTAATAAATAGGAGAAAACAATCAAATGATATCCAAAATTTTAAAGTCAAAACATACTAAAAGATTTGTTATATCAATATTTATGCTAGGAATAATTGGGCTTGTTTCGATTATTGCAATTAATTTTTATGTCAAAAAATCAACTGATCAAAATATTATTTCAAAAGAAGAGGCCTCTAATTTAGAAGATGTAGATTGTATACTAATTCTTGGTGCTATGGTATGGGATAATGACAGACCAAGTCACATGTTAGAAGACCGCTTAAAACATGGGATAGAGTTATATGACATAGGAGCATCAAATAGAATTATAATGAGTGGAGACCATGGGCAAAAGGAATATGATGAAGTTAATACAATGAAGCAATATGCTATTGATTTAGGGGTTCCTTCAGAAGAAATATTTATGGATCACGCAGGTTTTTCTACATATGAAAGTATCTACAGGGCTAGAGATATCTTTCAAGCTGATAAAATTATAATTGTAAGTCAAGAGTATCATCTTTATAGAGCCTTGTATATTGCTGAAAAGTTAGGGCTTGAAGCATATGGTGTCCCATCTAATCCTAGAGAATATGTCGGGCAAGGAAGAAGAGACATACGTGAAGTTCTGGCTCGTGTGAAAGATTTCTTTAATGTTATGATTGAACCAGAACCCACATACCTAGGTGACATAATTCCTGTAAGCGGAAATGGAGATAAAACTAATGATAACTAAAAAATTTGATAATATTTTCAATAAAACAATAGCTTCAAAACATATTCATGAATGCATGCTATATATAGAAGATACAAGTGGAGATTTTTCATATAATAATATGTATGGAGATAAGATTGTTAGTATACCAAGAACTGTTATAAGTAGCCGTGCTAGTGGTGGGTGCATTACTACAGCTAATGATCTTATGATTTTTATCAAATCTTTTTTTGAAGGAAAATTGTTTGATAAGAGTATTTTTGACAAACTATCTGTATATAATAAACTTCAAGTTTCAAAAGGTCCCATTTACTATGGAGGTGGATATATGCAGATACCTTTAAAAGGAGTAACTACACTTTTTATGGGAAAGGGAGACTTGCTAATATAATACAGCGAATTTATGATGTGACATAAAGGATATGCAAATGACCTAATCTTCGAATGTGTATTCTTCTTCAGAACACTTGTTCCCTTAGTTTGAATATGTTATAATATATACATAAAGGGGGCTTATTCATGAATCAGGAAAATCACGTATATATTGCAATTGATCTAAAATCATTCTATGCCTCTGTTGAATGTATTGAACGAAATTTAGATCCAATGACTACTAATCTAGTAGTTGCTGATGCAAGTAAAACAGAAAAGACTATCTGCCTTGCAGTTTCACCACCTCTAAAGTCCTATGGGATTTCAGGACGAGCAAGGCTTTTTCAAGTTGTTCAAAAGCTAAAGGAAGTAAATGCAGAAAGAATTAGGAAAGCACCTGGTCGCGTATTTACTGCTTCATCCTATAATGATAATGATTTAAAAGAATCTCCTGAATTATCAGTGGATTATATTGCAGCACCACCGAGAATGGCTTATTATATGGAATATAGCGCTAATATTTATAATGTTTATTTAAAATACATTGCACCAGAGGACATACATGTCTACTCTATAGACGAGGTCTTTATAGATGCGACTAATTATTTGCAACTATATAATCTGACTGCAAGAGAACTTACCATGAAGATGATACAGGATGTTCTTAGTACCACTGGAATTACTGCAACAGCAGGAATTGGAAGCAACCTTTATCTTGCCAAAATTGCCATGGATATTGTAGCAAAGAATATAGCGCCAGACAAGGATGGGGTTCGAATTGCCCAATTAGACCAAATGTCTTATAGACGAATTCTCTGGACACATCGTCCATTAACGGATTTTTGGCGAGTTGGTAAAGGATATGCTAGAAAGTTAGAAAAACACGGTATGTATACCATGGGAGATGTGGCAAGATGTTCCATGGGTAAGGTTAATGATTTTTACAAGGAAGATTTACTTTACAAATTATTTGGAATAAATGCCGAACTACTAATTGATCATGCTTGGGGCTTTGAATCCTGTACTATGGCTGATATCAAGGCTTATAAACCTCGTGTAAACAGTCTAGGATCTGGACAGGTTTTACAAAGTCCATATAGTTATGAGAAAGCAGAGATAATTGTACAGGAAATGATTGATATTCAAGTTCTAGATCTTGTTGATAAAGGACTTGTAACGGACCAAGTGGTTTTAACTGTAGGCTATGATATCTGTAATTTAACCGACCCAGATATTAAGAAAAAATATAAAGGTAAAATAACCAAAGACCCCTATGGACGTTTAATTCCAAAACATGCCCATGGAACTGTTAATCTTAATGGTCTAACATCATCAAGCAAGTTAATTACAGATGCTGTTATGGACTTATACAGTCGAATTGTTGATAAGAATTTATTTATTAGAAGAATAAATCTTACTGCAAATCATGTTGTTTATGAAGCTTCTATAAAAAAGACCGAAAACTTTGAACAACTTAATCTCTTTACTGATTATGGAATAGAACATAAGAAAAAAGAAGAAGAGGAAGTTACTTTAGAGCTTGAAAAAAAGATGCAACATGCTGTAATTGACATAAAGAAAAAATACGGTAAAAATGCTATATTAAAGGGTATAAATTTAAAAGAAGGAGCTACAGCAAGAGAAAGAAACAAACAAATTGGAGGACACAAGGCATAACACTTGTAAGATAATAAGGAGGAGTAAAGTGGAAAACGATTTTAAGGATATTCATCAGTATGATGATATTATTAACTTACCACATCACAGGTCTACAACACATCACCCTATGTCTAGAGAAAAACGTGCAGCACAATTTTCTCCTTTTGCTGCAGTTACAGGTTATGATGAAGCTGTTAAAGAGACAGCACGATTAACGGATAAAAAAGTTGACTTAGATGAGAATGCAAAAAATAGACTAGATGAAAAGTTAAGGGTAATTCAAGAACATTTATCTAATAAGCCTGATCTTGTAATAACTTATTTTCAACCCGATGAAAATAAGGCTGGAGGATCTTATCTTACTGCTTGTGGCATTGTTAAAAAAATAGATCACTATGAACGAGCAGTCATTATGCAAGATGGGAGACGTATAGAGACAGATGAAATCTTTGATATATCTGGAGAAATTTTTAATTCATTTGACAATTTGATTCTCTAAACCTTATAATATATGTAAATATAAATAAATTACAGAGGAGCTAATTTTATGAGTGAAAATTGTAAACAAGGTTGTGATAGTTGTGCGGAAGAATGTTCAGATAGACAAGAAGAACAAGCTGATTTTTCCGAAAAACTTCATGAAAAGAGTAGTGTTAAAAAAGTTATTGGTGTTGTAAGTGGTAAAGGTGGAGTTGGTAAGTCACTTGTAACTTCAATGCTTGCAGTAGCCATGAATAGAAAAAATTATAAGTGTGCTATTCTTGATGCAGATATTACTGGGCCTTCTATACCTAAGGCCTTTGGAATTAATGAAAAAGCTAAGGGAAGTGAGCTTGGTCTTAATCCTTCTATAAGTAAAACCGGAATAGAAATCATGTCCACTAATTTACTATTGGAAAACGATACTGATCCAGTTATTTGGAGAGGACCAATAATCGCCAATATGGTTAAACAATTCTGGACTGACGTAATCTGGACTGACATAGATTTTATGTTTATAGATATGCCACCAGGTACTGGTGATGTTCCTCTTACAGTATTTCAGTCTATAGCTATTGATGGAATTATAGTAGTAACATCACCACAAGAACTAGTATCCATGATTGTATCTAAGGCAGTAAAAATGGCCGAAATGATGAATATACCAATCCTTGGTCTAGTTGAAAATATGTCCTATTTTAAATGTCCTGATAACGATAAGGACTATAAGATATTTGGTGAGAGTCATATAGAAGAAATTGCTAAGAAACATAATTTGAAGGTTTTAGCAAAAATACCAATTGATCCAAAGATTTCAGAAGCATGTGATAAAGGTGAGATAGAGTTTTATGAGGGTAAGCACTTTGATCTTCTTACTGAAACTCTTAAGAAAATACAATAAAACAAACTTAGAAAATTCAACAAAGATAATAACTATATATAGCCTATAATAGATTAATTAAAATCCATGCTTAGACCAAGCTGATGAAGGATTTATCCATACTATTACAGGCTTTTATTTTTTTTAAAAAACATCTTTACTATTCTGCATTAATGCGTTAAAATGGCGATATGTTTGAAAATAATATATAAGATAAACGGAGGATATAAACATGTCACAAATTAAATTTTTTCAAGGTGAAGCTATTCCCTTAGAAATGCATAAAGTTAGAATTGTACAAAAGTTAAATTTAATAGCAGTGGAAGACCGTATGAAGGCAATTTCAGAAGCAGGAAATAATACATTTTTATTACATAACAAAGATGTTTTTATGGACATGCTTACTGATAGTGGTGTAAATGCCATGAGTGACCGTCAATTAGCAGCTATGATGGTAGCTGATGATAGTTATGCTGGTTCTGAAACTTACTTTAGACTAGAGGCAAAACTTCAAGAAATTTTTGCTACTGAGTTTTTTCTTCCAGCACACCAAGGTCGTGCCTGTGAGAATATTATTTCCAAGGCCTTTATAAAAGAAGGATCCGTTATTCCTATGAATTATCACTTTACCACTACCAAGTCCCATATCACTATAAACGGTGGAAGAGTGGAAGAGGTTTTCACAGATGAAGCACTTAAGATAACTAGCAATCATCCTTTTAAAGGTAATATGGATATTGATAAGTTAATTAATCTTATCAATAAGGAAGGTAAAGAAAACATTCCTTTCGTACGTATGGAAGCAGGTACTAATCTAATTGGTGGACAACCTTTTTCATTGGAGAACTTGCAACAAGTACGTAAGGTGTGTGATGATTTCGGTCTTATGTTAGTATTAGATGCCAGTCTTTTGGCTGACAACTTATATTTTATTAAGAAACGTGAAGAAAGCTGTAAGAACATGAGTATTAAAAAAATTACTCGTGCTATGGCAGGCCTATGTGATATAACTTATTTTTCAGCACGAAAACTAGGATGCGCCCGAGGTGGTGGAATCTGTACCGACAAGCCTGAGTTAGCCGATAAAATGAGAGAACTTATTCCCTTATATGAAGGTTTCCTGACTTATGGTGGTATGTCTGTTCGTGAAATGGAAGCCCTAACGGTAGGTTTAGATGAGACCATGGATGAAGATATGATTAATCAAGGGCCTGAGTTTATTGCATTTATGTGTAAAGAACTTGAGAAACGTGGGGTTCCCGTTGTTACTCCTGCTGGAGGACTAGGATGCCATATTAATGCCATGGACTTTGTGGATCATATTCCACAGGAACAATATCCAGCAGGCGCTCTTGCTGCTGCTCTTTATATAGCAAGTGGTGTAAGAGGTATGGAAAGAGGTACCATGTCTGAACAAAGAGACGAAAATGGGTCAGAGACACTTTCCAATATGGAACTAGTTCGCCTGGCATTACCTCGTAGAGTCTTTACCATGTCTCAGATTATGTATGCTGTAGACAGAATTACATGGCTTTATGAAAATAGAAAACTAATTGCTGGTCTAAAATTTGTTGAGGAACCAAAGGTATTAAGATTCTTCTTTGGAAGACTAGCACCTGTTAATGACTGGCAAAGCTTACTTATGAATAAATTTAGAGAAGACTTTGGAGATAGTCTGTAATTTCACAAAAAAATTTAGTGATAAAGGCCATAAGTACAAATTATGCTCTATTTGTTTGTATTTATGCCTTTTAGGCTTATAATGATAATAAATACTACATCCTATATTAGTGAGATAGGAGTGTATAAATTGATCTTAAAACTATAATTTTATGGAGGAAAATTGCCGTGGAGAATACAGAATTAAATTTTAAGGATAAAGCAGTTTTTTATCAATCCAAGTATGACTATTATAAAAAATTTACGACAAATGCAATCATAGTGGCTTCAATTGCATCAGTGACTTATTTTGTATCTGATTGTCAGCTATTTGGTCGCTTTGCATGGGAGACTTTGCTTCCACGGACATTTATTTTAATACCACTAATTTTTTATATAATATTACAGAACAAATTAAAGGATTATAGGATTCTTGTTCCTGCTTCTTATTTAATGGTACATGGCATTATGTGGTGTACAATTTGGGCGATTTATTTTCTACCTAACAAACAGCATGCAAGCGAAGGATTTATAATAATGCATCTAATGTTTTTTGCAATTTGTTTTTGTGCCCCTTTTAACTTTAATGTTTTTGCACACAGTCTTGTGATTACTAATATTTTGATTTCTAATTTATTTAATCATTATGAAAACTTAGATATAATGTTGTCTCTAGGAATTCCTTGCGTTATAGCCATAAGTTTTGCCTCATATTATATGGAAAAGGTATATCGTGATCAATTTGATACTAGGAAAAAACTTGAGGACGCAATTGTATATGATCCACTTACACAAATATTTAATCGTAATAAGCTTGATTATATATTAAAAAAGGGAACACCAAAACTCATTAATAATAACAAAGAAAAAACTACTTTTTTAATTTTAGATATTGATCATTTTAAAAAAGTGAATGATACATATGGACATGATCAAGGTGATAATGTTCTCATTAATACTGCAAATATAATTAAAGAATCTATTAGGTCCGATGATATTGTAATAAGATGGGGTGGAGAAGAATTCCTTGTGATTATGAAAGGGTGTTCTCAGGAAAACGCTTTAAAAAAGGCAAATGAAATAAGGAAAAAAATAGAAGCTAATAATAATCAGGTTTGTGGCGTAACAGTATCCATTGGCGTTAGTTTATACGATGGAAAAAATTTTTTTGATTCAGTTTCTAATGCAGATAAGGCACTTTATTATGCAAAAGATAAAGGCAGGAATTGTGTTGCACTATACAAAGATGAAAATAAATTCGAGAAGCTTTGTTCTTAAAGCATGGTAAAGGAGTTATGATCTTGGTAAATTTAAAGGAAATTGCCCGAATATGTGGGGTGTCAGTTGCTACCGTATCAAATGTTATAAATGATAAGCATAATGTTGGTGAAAAGACCAGAAAAAAAGTTCTTGATGTTGTGAAAAAGACTGGTTATCAACCCAATTATTTTGCACAAGGAATACGCAAAGAGAAGTCTAATACTATTGGAATAATTGTAGAGGACTTGTGTGAATTTAGTACTCCTCCTATAGTTGAATCTGTAATGGCATATTGTGATGATAACAATTTTCGCACTGTATTACTGAATATGCGTCTTTATAAAAAATGGAAGGACACATGGTATGATGATCAAGAAAAATTTCAGTCAATTCTAAAACCATCAATTCAAGAGTTACTATCATTAAAGGTAGAGGGTATAGTATATATTGCTGGTCATTGTAGGGTAGTAGACTGTTTTCCTGATGATTTTGAAACACCTGCTATAATAACTTATTCCCTATCCAAATCCTCTAACTTTACTTCTGTAATTATTGATGATAAAAAGGGTGGATACGATGTAACTAAGTATTTAATTTCTATGGGGCATAGAAAAATTGGTGTAATTGCCGGTGAAGCAGATAATCTTCATACACAAAATCGTAATGTAGGATATCAAAAAGCTCTTAGTGAAGAACAAATTTTATATGATCCTAGTTTAATCAAATACGGAGACTGGAAAAGAGAATCTGGCTATACTAATACAAGTAATCTGATAAAGCAGGGTGTAAGTGCAATTTTTTGTATGAATGATACAATGGCTGCAGGATGTTATGATTATCTTTATGAACATAATTTAAAGATTGGTGAAGATATATCTCTTGTAGGTTTTGATAATAAGGAAATTTCCGAATATTTAAGACCTAGTCTTAGCACAAATGAAATCAATTTTTCTTCTATTGGAGATAAAGCTGCTGGAATATTACTTAATCAAATTAAAGACAAGAATAATTATAAAACAAATGAAACTGTAGAAACTATAAAAATTCCTTGTGAATTAGTAGTTCGTGAATCAGTAAAAAATATTAATATATAAGGAGAGAATATATGAGTAAAAACCGTAAAATAATAATTTTCTTATTAGCTGTAATAATTATAATTTCAGTTATATTTTTAGTTGTTTTTAAAAAAGATAAAAAAGAAGAAAATATTTTGGAAGCAGGAGATAAGGGTATAATTTCTTATTTTGAATTAGGTGCTACTAGTCTTAATAAGAATAATCTTTTACAGTTCTGTGATGCAGCTACTGGAGAAAAAACAATATTATGTGGCAAACCTAAGTGTAAACATAATAATAAAGAATGTAATGCTCTTTTAGAAGATTATTACGTTCCTTTAGCAGCTATTCATAATGACAAGCTTTACCTTGTACTGGAGGATGAAGATTTTAATTCTATTCTATACGAAGCCGATATTAATGGAAGTAACAGAAAAGAAATACTTTCTTTAGATAAGTTTAACTTTAGCTTTAACTCTCTGTTTTTAGACAACTATCTTATTATGGGATACAGTAAAGATTATGAATTGGAAGATATTGATTCTGAAGAAATAACAAGGTTAGAAAAGCCTATTTCAGGAGTAACAATTATTAATCTTAAAGAGCAAGAGGTTGATTTCATACCAGAAAAAGCTGAAAATGATGGTTATATTTCAAAAGTTCATATGTATAAGGATAAAATCTACTATCTTTATACATTTAAGGATGTACAATATAAAACTCAAGATTTTGAGTCTTATGATCTTGATTATGCATCTGATCATACTTTTGATAGATTATACTCTTATGATGTTAAGACCGAGGAGGAATCCATATTATTTGAAGGACAGGATATATATTTTGAAGAGTTCGGAGATAATTATGCTTTTATAAGAAAAAACAAAGAAAGTGAGGAAATTTATGCTTTTAACCTTTTAAATCAAGAAAAAGAAGAACTTATAATTGAAAAAAACTCACATTTCTTTTGCTGGGCAGATGATAAACGATTAGTTTATCATGTACTTTATAAAAGCAGTCCTTCAGAAGATATAAAAATTACGGAAGAAGTGCCTTCTCATTTTTATTATTACGATATGATTTCTAGAGAAAATTGTTATATTGGTTCAACTACTACAAATAAACTCTCTCATATATATACTTTTTCCGGAGATTATGCTTATATATCCTACTACACCCAATCTGATGGACCAATATCAATATTCGTAAGAAAAACCGGATGTATTACTAAAGATGATTTTTATAATGGCAACTTTGATAAAGTGATTAAGTTAGATTGACATTATAGCTAATAATTGAAGAAAATTTATATGGTGGTTGCTATGCAGATGGTGAATGAATAGTTTATTTGGGTTACCCACAAAATGAGGTAGAAGATGTAGATGAAGAGGAATACTTATATTCTCACTTTTATTATTATGAGATGGTTTCTAAAGAATCTTATTATATAGGTTCAGCTAATAATAATAACATATGCTTAATAGAGATGTTTTTAGGAGATTATGTCGACATATATTACTCGATACCTAATGGCGAAATAATGAACGAGATTGGATTGGGATGTATTACTAAAGATGATTTTTATAAGGGAAACTTTGATAAAGCAATTCACTTTAAATGATTGACATTAAATCAACTTATGGATATTATATAAGTGGTGGTTAAACGTTTTACTAAATAAATAAATTAATAAAATTCATAAGTGTATGGAGGAATATTATATGATTAGGACTGCAGTTACTGAAAATGGGAAAGTAAGAGGTATAGAAGCAGCTGATCCAAGGATTACTGCATTTAAAGGCATTCCATTTGCTGCACCTCCTGTAGGCGAAAATAGGTGGCGTGCCCCACAACCTTGCCCTAATTGGAATAATACCTTAGAAGCATATAGATTTGCTCCAATTTCCATGCAAGATACTCCTGCTTTAGGGGATGATATATATTGTAGGGAATGGCATGTTGATTCTAATATTCCCATGGACGAAGACTGCCTATACCTTAATATATGGACTAGTGCCAAGAGTGTAGATGAAAAACAGCCAGTATTAGTGTGGTTTTTTGGTGGTGCATTTCAATGGGGTTATACTGCCGAAATGGAGTTTGATGGGGAAAGAATTGCTAGAAGAGGAATTACAGTTGTAACTGTTAATTATAGGTTGAATGCATTTGGGTTTTTAGCACATGAAGAACTTACAGCCCAGCAAGCCGATGCACCAACTAATTTTGGTCATTTAGATCAACAAGCTGGTCTTAAATGGGTAATCCGAAATATACATAACTTTGGCGGGGACCCTGATAACATCACAATTGCAGGCCAATCTGCTGGAGGTGGAAGTGTCCTATCACAGATGACTTGTCCTGATAATTTTGGTTTATTTCAAAAAGCTGTTATTCAAAGTGCTATGATATATGATCCATATGAGAGTATTAGTGTCTTTAAACCTAAAACACTTTCAGAAGCTGAACAAGCAGGAGCCAATTTTTTTGAATACATGGGTGTTAAAAACTTGGAAGAAGCAAGAAGGTTAGATGCCTTATATATTAGGGATAAATATTCTGAATTTATGAAGAAAAACGGCTTTATGATGACAGTAATTGATGGTAAGTTTTGTTTAGATGACCCACTTGTACTTTATATGAATAACAAGCATGCTAGAGTTCCTATAATGTCTGGCAGTACTTCTGATGAATTTTTAAATTCTATTAGTGCAAATTCTAATGAAGAGTTTTTAAACAAAGCAAAAGAAATATTTGGAGACCAGGCAGATGATTTTTTATCTTTCGATGAAGCTAGGATAAGTAAGGATTTAAATTATGGCAGTTTTAGTGGTATCGAATGCACTGTAAAAAGTCTTTTTTTACAAAATAATGAATATGGTAATTCAAACAACTATTACTATAGGTTCGATGTAGATATACCAGGATGGGATAATCCGGGTACATTTCACTCTGTAGACCTATGGTTCTTTTTTGAAACTTTAGCGAAAAGCTGGAGACCATTTTCAGGAGCTCATTATGATATTGCTCGTCAGATGTGTAACTATTTTTGCAATTTTATAAAAAATGGTGATCCTAACGGATTAGATTCTGATGGTAAAAAAATGCTACAATGGGTTCCTTATACAAAAGAAGACCGTCATAGTATGGTTTTCACTACTAATGGACCATGTATAGAAGAAAATGATAGCAAGTTTATGAATTTTATGATTCAAAGAGTTAAAGACAAATTATCAGGAGGAAATGAATAATGAAAAAGCAAGCCTTTAATCCATATCTACCGTCATGGGAATATATACCTGATGGTGAGCCTTATGTTTTTGATGGAAGAGTTTATGTTTATGGTTCTCATGATTATTTTAATGGATATGTTTTTTGCCTTGGAGATTATGTTTGCTGGTCTGCACCAGTAGATGACTTAGGAAACTGGAGATATGAAGGAGTAATCTACCCTAAAACAGCCGATCCGCTTAATAAAGAAGGTAAGATGTGTCTGTATGCATCTGATGTATCTAAAGGACCAGATGGACGATATTATTTGTATTATGTATTGGATAAGGTATCTGTTGTTTCAGTAGCTGTATGTGATAGTCCTAGTGGTAAGTTTGAGTTTTATGGCTATGTTCGTTATGAGGATGGAACAAGGTTAGGAGATAGGCCTGATGATCAACCTCAATTTGATCCAGCAGTTTTACTTGAGGATAATAAGGTTTATTTATATACAGGATTTTGTCCAAAAGAAGATGAATCAAGGATTGGAGCAATGGTACAGGTTCTTGGTCCAGATATGCTTACAATAATAGAAGATCCAGTTTGTGTAATTCCAAGTGCACCCTATAGTAAGGGAAGTGGTTTTGAAGGTTTTGAATATTTTGAAGCCCCTTCTATTCGTAAGGTAGATGATACTTATTACTTAATATATTCCTCTATTTCTATGCATGAATTATGTTATGCCACAAGTAAAAGCCCTACAAAAGACTTTAAATATGGTGGAGTGATTGTAAGTAATGCCGATCTTCATATAGACACATACAAGCCAGCAAACAAACCAATGGCTTATGGCGCTAACAATCATGGAGGTATGGTTGATATTGAAGGCAAATGGTATATATTTTATCATAGGCATACTAACGGAACATGGTATAGTAGGCAAGGATGTGCAGAGCCTATTACAATTTCACCAGATGGAGTAATAGAACAAGTTGAAATAACCTCTTGTGGTTTAAATGGAGGACCGCTAAAAGGCGAAGGTGAATACTTTGCATATCTTGCTTGTAACTTATTTACCGATGAAGATTCAGTATATGTAGGTGATGACCGTTTTCCAAAGATAATGCAAGATGGTAAAGATGGAGATGAAGAGCCAGGATATATTGCAAATATTACAGATTCTGCAACAGCTGGTTTTAAATATTTTGATTGTAAAAATGTTAATAGAATATCTATAAAGACTCGTGCTTATGGAGAAGGGGTATTCCAAGTAAAAACATCATGGGACGGCCCAGTATTAGCAGAAATTCCGATAGAGAACACCAACATATGGGAGGAATCTTCTTCCCCTATAGAAATAGAAGATGGCATACATGCAATTTATTTAACTTATAAAGGAACAGGAAAACCAAGTTTACTTTCCTTTACTTTACATTGTGATTAAGAGGAGGTCTATAACAAAATGAAAAAAGCAAAAATGGTTTTAGATAAGGAATATAAGATCGGGGAAGTAGATAAGCGAATTTACGGCTCATTTATTGAACATTTAGGAAGAGCTGTTTATGGCGGTATCTACCAGCCAGGACATATAAAGGCAAACAAAGATGGTTTTAGAATAGATGTTATAGAGTTAGTAAATGAATTAAATGTTCCTATTGTGAGATATCCTGGAGGAAACTTTGTGTCTGGTTACAACTGGGAAGATGGAATTGGACCAGTTGAAAAAAGACCAAGGAGAACAGAACTTGCTTGGCAAACAATTGAAACTAACCAAGTTGGAACAAATGAATTTGTAGATTGGGCCAAAGCTGCAGGCTCAGAAGTTATGATGGCTGTAAATTTAGGCACACGTGGCCCTGATGCGGCTAGAAACATGGTTGAATACTGTAATCATTCTAAGGATACATATTGGAGTGATTTAAGAATATCTCATGGTTATTCTGATCCTCATAATATTAAAGTATGGTGCTTGGGTAATGAGATGGATGGTCCATGGCAGATTGGTCAAAAAACAGCTACAGAATACGGCAGGATTGCTAATGAGACAGCTAAAGTAATGAAGTTGGTAGATCCTAGCATTGAGCTAGTTGCTTGTGGAAGCTCAGGCAAGGGCATGCCAACATTTCCAGAATGGGAGTCAACTGTATTAGAGCATACTTATGAGAATGTTGATTATATATCACTTCATCAATATTATGGAAATCCTGATAATGATACGGCTGATTATCTGGCTAATCCCTTGGATATGGATGACTTTATTAAGTCTGTTATTTCCACAGCAGATTATATTAAGGCAAAGACCAGGTCTAAGAAAACTATGATGCTTTCATTTGATGAATGGAATGTATGGTATCATTCTAAAGAGTCTGACAAGAAGATAGATAGATGGACTATTGCACCACCACAACTAGAAGATGTCTACAATTTTGAAGATGCCCTACTTGTAGGAGGTATGTTAATTACATTTCTCAAACATGCAGACAGGGTTAAGATGGCATGTCTTGCACAATTGGTAAATGTTATTGCTCCTATTATGACTTCTGATGAAGGAGCTTGGAAGCAAACTATCTTTTATCCGTTTATGCATGTTTCTAATTATGGCCGTGGTTGTTCACTTAAGCCTATAATTTCTTCACCAAAGTATGATAGTAAAAATTTCACTGATGTACCTATGCTTGATAGTGCAGCTGTTCTTAATGAAGAAAAAAATGAATTAGTCATATTTGCATTAAATAGGGACTTGAATGAAAGTTTAGAACTACAATGTGATGTTAGAGGCTTTGAAGATTATAAGGTTATTGAGCATGTAGTTATGCATAATAAAGATGTAAAGGCTACTAATACAGAGCAAAACCCTAACAATATTATACCAAACAATAATGGAAACGCTCAAATAGATGATGGAATCCTTACAGCAAATCTTTCAAATTTATCATGGAATGTAATTAGACTTGCTAAAAACTAATAAGATAGTATTTAACTAAATTATAAACCATAAGAAGTGACCAGGTAAAGTAATAGGCTTGGTCACTTCTTATATATTGTTATACTTTTGTGCTAATATTATGAATTGTATTAGCGGTAAAGTAGCTAGTTTTGAGCTTAGCTGATAAATTTGAGAAAAATTTGGCTTTTATCAGCCCAAACTTACAATCTAAGCTGACAATTATTAAGCTATTCAACATAGACCATACACTTATACTTTGGCACTAATAACATTGACCATGTTAGCATTAAGGTATCCATCACAATTTACATACTTATAGTCTTAATTTTTGGTATAATACTATTAAATGCTCATAATAAATTTTTTAAGTAAAGGAGTGCATTATATGAGTGAAAAAAAATATAGTTTTACAAAGCAAATAAACAGGCAAGGAACTGGCTCACATAAATGGGAGCAGATGTACAATTGGAATCCAAAGGTGGATGAGGGGGTATTGCCATTATCTGTTGCTGATATGGAACTTTATAATCCACCAGAGATATACGAAGGCCTTATAAGTTTTTTAGAGAACAAACCTATCCTAGGATACACTGGTCCAACTGATGAATTTCTACAAGCAGTTGTAGACTGGCAGGCAAAAAGACATAATTGGACCATAAAAAAGGACTGGATAGTCAATACTACAGGTGTCGTATCAGCATTTAATGCAGCAATACGTGCTTTTTCTGACGAAAGAGATGGAGTTATTATATTCCGACCAGTATATTATCCCTTTGGAAATGCAATTACTATTAACAATAGGAAAGAAGTAAATATACCTCTAATAGAGGATGAAGGTAATTACACTATAGACTTTGAAGCTTTTGAAGAGGCTGCAAGTAAGACAGAAAATAAAATTCTATTGTTTTGTAGTCCTCACAATCCAACTGGTAATGTATGGACTAAAAACGAATTAGAAAAGCTTGCAAAAATTGCTGTAAAATATAATTTATATGTAATCTCTGATGAAATCTGGTATGATTTTGTACATCCAGATAAAGAACATACTATATTATACAAAGTAAATGAAGAACTTAGGGACCTTTTAATTACTTGCACTGCTGCATCAAAAACATTTAATTTGGCAGGTCTATCAACATCAAGCATTATTATTTCTAATGAAGTATTAAGAAATAAATTTGTTAAGGAAGTTGAAAAGTCACATTATAAGGCTGGCAATATATTTGGATTTGAAGCAAGCAAGATAGCCTATAATAAATGCGAAAAATGGTTAGATGAATTAATAGAACTTGTTTTTAATAATCAAAAAATAGTTAATGAGTTTTTCAAGGAAAATTACCCTAAAATCAAAGCACCAATAAGCCATGGTACATATCTACAATGGTTAGATTTTAGAGAATTAGAAATGAAAGATAAAGAACTAGAAGATTATTTACATGCAAATCAATTCTTTACTGATGAAGGATATATATTTGGTGAAGAAGGAAGTGGTTTTGAACGAATTAATGTAGCTTTACCAGAGCAAGCCTTGAAAGAATTATTAGAAAACTTGTTAAAAGTACTGCCTAATTAATTATAAGTTAAATTCAACTTGTTTTATTTTAATATAATAGTAAATACTATAAAGAAAACTTATATTAAAATAATAGTAAAGGAATTTAAATATGAAAATAAACGAAGAAATAAAAGCAACTAAGAAAGAAAGTATGGATATGGGATGGAACTTCAATAATACCTATGTTGATTTGTCAGAAAGTCTCTATTCCATGCAAAATCCTGTCCCTGTAAAGTCACCAAAGCTTGTTATTTATAACAAGGATTTGGGACAATCCTTAGGACTTAATAATCAATTTATAGAAAGTAATGACGGTACAGCAATTTTTGCAGGAAATGCAATTCCTTATGGAGCATTTCCTATTGCTCAAGCTTATGCAGGACATCAATTTGCTTATTTTAATAACTTGGGTGATGGTAGAGCCATACTTCTTGGAGAGCAAATCACTCCAGATGGTCAAAGATTTGATGTTCAGTTAAAAGGATCTGGCAGAACTAAATATTCTAGAGGAGGAGATGGAAGAGCTGCTCTAGGTCCAATGCTAAGAGAATATATTATTAGTGAAGCTATGTATAATCTTGGAGTACCTACAACTCGCAGTCTTGCAGTTGTTACAAGCGGAGAAAATGTTTATCGTGTAAGCGCTCTTACAGGGGCAATATTAACTAGAGTTGCATCAAGTAATATTAGAGTTGGAACCTTTCAATATGTTTCTGCATTTTCTAATAAAGAAGTATTAAAGTCATTAGCCGATTATACAATAAAAAGACATTTTTCAAACATTTTATCTAGTCAGGATAAATACTTATTGTTCTTAAGAAAAGTCATTAATAAGCAGGCCTGGTTAATTGCAAACTGGCAGTTACTTGGTTTTATTCATGGTGTTATGAACAATCTACTATATGCTCTTAAAAAACCTTATGCTTATACAAAAGAACAAGAAGAATATACAAAACTACCTACAAATTATTCAAGTCCCTACAGAACATTTTGTGGAACATAAAAGGAGAATCAAAGTGTTAAGAATAACAATATAATAAGGTGCCTGATGAATTAATATTTGGTGGCTGGTTTGATTCAGGAGAAATCTTTCGTTCTGGTTGTTGTTGGTATCGTGGTGCAGGTAAGATATTTTATTTTCAACCAGGTCATGAAACAAATAAATCATTTGAGTGTTTTCACAGTGAGGATACTACCAACGATATAATTAAGGATGGTAGAGAAGTGGACCAGTACTAGTAACGAGTAGAGTGTTAAATATTTGTCGGGAAATTTTAAATATGAAAGTTTTTGAAGACTTCTTAAAAGGAATTGATATTCTTGAACATCGTAGTCGTACAAAAGAAGTTTTAAGTTGAGTATCTAGGCAGTTTCCTAACTTGCAGATTATTTTGCCTTTTGGCGAAAACAAAACTCTAACAATCCCATATAATGGCACAATTTGAAAGAAATGAAACATCATAAAAACCCTTGACTTTATAGTTTGAGATTGTTAAAATAATAACGTAACTGGTTAAAGTTTTAACAGACATAATTTAAAATACTAGGAGGAATTAGATAATGAAGGGTTTTGCAATGAAGAAAATCGGTGTAACCGGTTGGGTAGATAAAGAAGTACAAAAATGTGGACCATTGGATGCAATTTGTCGTCCAATCGTAATGGCTCCATGTACATCAGATATTCATACAGTTTATGAAGGTGCAGTTGGTGAAAGAACTGATATGATTCTTGGCCATGAAGCAGTTGGTGAAGTAGTAGAAGTTGGTTCATTGGTAAAAGATTTTAAAGCAGGAGATAAAGTTGTTGTACCTGCTATTACACCTGATTGGGGTTCTCTTGAAGCTCAACGTGGGTATGCTATGCATTCAGGTGGACCTCTAGGAGGCTGGAAGTTTTCTAACTTTAAAGATGGTGTATTTGCTGAATTATTTCATGTAAATGAAGCTGATGCAAACCTTGCTTTATTACCAGAAGGACTTGATCCAAGTGAAGCAGCTATGGCATGTGATATGATACCTACTGGATTTCATGGAGCAGAACTAGCTGAAATCACATATGGTGAAGATGTATTAGTTATAGGTATAGGCCCAGTTGGACTTATGTCTGTAAAAGGTTCAGCCTTAAAGGGTGCTGGTAGAATATTAGCTGTTGGAACCAGACCAAACTGTGTTAATCTTGCTAAAGAATATGGTGCAACTGATATTATAAGTTATAAAAATGGAGCTATTGATAAGCAAGTTATGGAATTAACAAATAATAAAGGCGTTGACAAAGTAATTATTGCTGGTGGAGATGTAGATACATTTGCAGAAGCTGTAAGATCTATAAAAGCAGGTGGAATCATTTCTAACGTTAACTACTTAGGTAGTGGTGACAATATAAAAATACCTAGAGAAGACTGGGTTGTAGGAATGGGTCATGTTAGAATCACTGGTGGTTTAATGCCTGCAGGTCGTATGCGTACAGAACGTCTTCTTAACCTTATGGTTAATGGTAGAGTTGATGTTTCTGGAATGCTTACACATAAATTTGAAGGCTTAGATAAGGTAGAAGAAGCTGTACAACTTATGAAAGATAAACCAAGAGATTTAATTAAGCCAGTAGTTACTATATCATATTAATAAATATTTATATACTATCTTCTAAGGTTAGTATATGTCAGAGCGAAACTATGGATAAATTCATGGTTTCGCTCTTTTTATACCTTCTTTACGATATTGACTTGAAGTAGATCCTATTATAATATTAGAGAGACTACTATATTTAGAAAAACAAAACAATCTACATTTTAAGGAGAGTTATGAAGAAAATTATTATAGCTGGTCATATATGTTTAGATATTACCCCCATCTTTTCTAATGAATACACAGGGAAATCTGACAAAATTTTAACAGCAGGAGAAACAATTCATATGGACACTGCTGACATTCATACGGGTGGTGTAGTTGCTAATACAGGTTTAGCTATGAAAATACTTGGTTCAGATGTGAAACTTGTAGGTAAGATTGGTGAGGATGCTTTTGGAGATATTATTAATAATATACTAGATGAATATGATGTAGACAATAAGATGATTATTGATACAAGTTCAACCAGCTCTTATTCAATTGTTATTTCCCCTCCTGGTATAGACCGTATTTTTCTTCACCATCCTGGCGCAAATGCAACTTTTAGCAACTTGGACCTTAGTGATGATTTATTTGAAGATGTGGGACTATTTCATTTTGGTTATCCGCCACTAATGAAACGAATGTACGAAAATCAAGGAGAAGAATTGGTTCGTTTGTTTAAACGTGTAAAAGAGAAAGGGATAGTTACTTCTCTTGATATGACTGCAGTTGATGCTAATTCTGATGCTGGCAAACAAGACTGGAGAAAAATCCTTACAAGATTACTTCCCTACGTTGATATATTTGCTCCAAGTGCTGAAGAAATAGGTTATATGTTAGATGCAAAACTTTTCTCCTTATGGAAAGAACGAGCACAAGGTAGAGATGTTACAGAAATTATTTCTATAAAAGAGGATGTTGACCCACTAGGGAAGCAACTAATTGAAATGGGTTCAAAAATTGTTTTAATTAAATGCGGTGCTCCTGGACTTTATTATCGAACGTCTAATTTAGAAACAATATCGAATATTGCTGATGGTTTTATTAAAGACCCCCTTGAATGGGCCGATAGAAGTGGATTTGAAAAAAGTTATAAACAAGAAAAAGTTTTATCAGGCACAGGTGCTGGTGATACAACAATTGCAGCCTTTCTAACCTCCATAAATATGGGATATTCTTTAGAAAAATGTTTACAATTAGCTACTGCAACGGGAGCTTTAAGTGTTACCCAATATGATGCACTAAGTGGTCTTAAGACAATTCCAGAGATGGAAGATATGATTCAAAAGGGGTGGGAAAAATGCTAGTTAATATGAATGAAGTATTATATCCCGCAAGAAAAAACAAATATGCAATAGGTCTTTTTAATGCTGTAAATATAGAGCTTGCCCGTGGCATTATTGCTGCAGCAGAAGATACCGGTTCGCCTGTTATTATAGGAACCGCAGAAGTACTTTTACCTTATTGCTCCTTAGAAGAAATTTCATACTTTTTAATTCCTATGGCTAAGAAAGCTAAGGTACCAGTTGTTGTGCATTTTGATCATGGTCTTAATAAAGAAACATGTATTAAGGCACTAGATCTAGGATTTACATCTATTATGTATGATTGTTCAACAGATTCATACGAAGATAATGTAAGCAAAATGAAAGAAATGACTGAGATAGCCCACTCTTATGGAGCAACAGTTGAAGGAGAATTAGGTCATATAGGTGATAATGAAGGTTCATTAGAAGGAACTTCCTATCTTGAAGATCCAAAAACCTTTTATACTGATCCAATACAAGCTAAAGATTTTGTAAAAAAAACTGGTGTAGATGCCCTTGCAATTGCAGTAGGAACAGCACATGGTGCATATAAACTCCCACCTAAACTTGACTTTGAACGAATAAGGACCATTGCAAATACAATAGATATTCCTTTAGTACTCCACGGAGGATCAGGTTTGACTGACGATGATTTTAAAAAGGCAATCAATGAAGGAATAAGTAAAGTAAATATATTTACAGATATTAATGTTGCTGCCGCAAAAGCGGTAGTCAAGGAATATAAAGATTTAAATAATATTAATACTGGAATTACTGATTTGATTGATGCACAAGTAGAAGCAGTGAAAAAAGAAGTTGTTAAGAAAATAGAGCTGTTTGACTCTATCGAAAGGATAAAATAGAAAAATCGTCCCTTTGTGTTTACAACTTTGAGAGACAAATCTTCATGCTAACATAATGAATTGTATTAGCATGAAGGTTTTAAGCAAAAAAGTTTACAAGTTTGTCTATATAAGTATACTTAGGATAAACGTTGAAGGGATGGGTAGATAAAATATGAATAACACTGGAACAATCAGCCTAGAAACTAAGCGATTACTATTACGTCAATTTACTATGGAAGATTCAAATTCAATGTTTAATAACTGGGCCTCAAACCCTAATGTAACAAAATATTTAACTTGGCCTTGTCATCAAAATGAAGAAGTATCGAAACAGCTCCTTAAATTTTGGATTTCTCAATATAATAACAAAGAATTTTATCTATGGGCTATAGAATTAAAGTCAATTGGTCAACCAATAGGAACCATATCTGTAGTTGATAGTAATCCAGATATAAAAATGGTTCAAAATTCATCCGCTTCTTTTTTAATGAAGTTGGAGTTAACAGGATTGAAGCAAGCCATTCAACTGCAAATCCTAATTCAGGTTTAGTAATGGAGAAATGTGGTATGGTTTGTGAAGGAAAATCAAGAGAAAGTGATAGATGTAACATGGGTGTTACTGATATGAAATATTATGCAATTTTAGCACGGGATGTTAATAATTTATAAAATAGTAATGGTGCCAGCCACCTAGGAGGAGCATAACAAATGAGAAGAATTGAAATTACCAAAGATGTATATATGCTTTCAATGAATGTAAGTGATATTCTTTTTGAAGGTATATGGGATATTGCTAATGGTG